>DATNEH010000187.1:0-9699 GCA_035553015.1 Caulobacteraceae bacterium
CGCTGGAGACGCTGGTGGCTCAGCTCGCCCGGCCGCTCGGCGAGGGCGACCTGCACGTCATCCCGGACGTGCGGGTCGGCGCGGCCATCTATCCCGATGACGGGCTGAACGGTCAGACGCTGCTGTCGCGCGCCATCGCCGCGTGCGGCAAGGCCGGCCGCGCGGCCGGCGACCGGCTGGCCTATTTCTCCGAGGAAAGCTCGACCGAGGCCGAGGCGCGCCACGCGATGGAGCAGGCGCTGCGCCAGGCGATCTTCAGGAAGGAGCTGGCGCTCTTCTACCAGCCGGTGATCGACCTGACCGCCGGCCGCGTGGTGGGCGCGGAGGCGCTGATGCGCTGGCGCCACCCGGAGCTGGGCGCGATCCCGCCGGCGAAGTTCCTGCCAGTGATGGAGCAGTCCGGCCTGATCAGCGAGGTCGGCCGCTGGACGCTCGAGCAGGCCTGCCGCGACGCCCGCGCCTTCGAAGGTTACGGCCTCACCGGCCTCAAGGTCGGCGTCAATCTCTCGCAGCGGCAGTTCCGCGACCCGGACCTGGCCGCCGTCATCGCCGACGTGTTGCGCCGCTCCGAGCTGAAGCCGTCGCGGCTGGAGCTGGAGCTGACCGAGGCCTCGCTCATGCGCGACCTCGCCCACACCCGCAAGACGCTGGAGACGCTGGGCAGCATCGGCGTGGCGGTGGCGATCGACGACTTCGGGGCCGGCGCTTCCAGCCTCGCCAACTTCCAGTCGCTGGCGTTCTCCAAGCTGAAGATCGACCGCAAGTTCGTCATGGACGTCGGCAACCGGCACGACAGCCAGGCGGTCTGCGCCGCCCTGATCGAGCTCGGCCGCCGGCTCGACATCGCGGTGCTGGCCGAGGGCGTGGAGACGCCGGAGGAAGTCGAGGCGCTGCGGGTGCTGGGCTGCTCGCTGTTCCAGGGCTTCTTCTTCGCTCGCCCGCTGCCGGCCGACAAGTTCGTCGCCAAGGTCGCTGACCCACAATGGCTGGCCCTGCTCGCCCGCCCGGCCCGCCCGCCGTCGACGTTCGAAGAACAGCGCCTGGCGAGCTAGTCGCGCAGCGCGCCCAGCGCTCGGTACGCTTGCGCGCCGTATTGAGCGCCGGTGATCAGGGTGACGACACAGGCGAGCCAGACGAGGGCGAGGGCGCCCACCGAGGCGGCGCGGAAGACGGCCTCGTCGGCCGGCAGCGAGAAGGCGGTCCAGCTCGCCACGATCATCTGGGCGCCCAGCGCGACCAGCTGGACGGTGGTCTTCCACTTGGCCAGCAGCGTCACCGGCAGCTTCACGTTCCGGCCCGCCGCCACTTCCCGCAGCGAGCTGACAGCGAACTCGCGGAACAGGATGAGCCCGGCGGGGATCAGGAAGGCCAGGCTGTCGGTGAGCGCCAAGAGGCCGAGGATCGCCGCGCAGATCAGCACCTTGTCGGCGATCGGGTCGAGGATCGCGCCGGCGACGCTGACCACGTCGTAGCGCCGGGCCAGCCAGCCGTCGAAGAAGTCGGTGACCGCCGCGACCACGAACGCCGCGAACGCCCAGCGCTCCAGCACGAACAGCGTGTCCTGCCCCAGCCCCTCCACCCGGCCCGCCGCCGCCAGGGCGAAGAACACGAACAGCGAGAGGACGAGGCGCAAGGCCGTCAGGATGTTGGGCAGCTGCTTCACGGCGCAGTGGCCTGGTTAGGGGAGGCCTGGTTGGCGGTGGCGTGGTTGCTCGCGTTGGATAGCGCGCCGGCCGGCGCCGCGTTGCCTGGCGACGCGTTGCGTGGCGCCGCGTTGCGTGGTGCGGCCTTCGTCCCGCCCCCGCCGCGCAGGCGATAGGCCAGCAAGCCGAGTTCCTCATGCATCGCCGCGTCGGCGCGCATCAGGTTGCCGGCGACGTCCAGGTAATCGGCCGGCGGCCGGATGTGCCTGGCCGGCCGGGTCAGGTAGTCGGTTGGCCAGGGGATCATGTCCCAGCCGAGCTTGCGGGCGACCAGCATGGCGCGCGGCATCTGGATCGCCGAGGTGGCCAGCACCCAGGTCTCGCGGCGCTTCGGCTGCACCAGCCGCTGCGTGAACAGCAGGTTCTCGAAGGTGTCGCGCGAGCGACTCTCCAACGTCAGGCGCGCCGGATCGAGTCCCATCTGGCCGAACACGTACGCCGCGCCCACCGCGTCGGCATAGGGCCCCCAGCCGCCCGAAAACACTACGCGCGCGCTCGGATAGCGGCGCGCCAGCTCGAAGGTGGAGACCAGGCGCGCCTCGGTGAGCGCGGTGGCCGGCGCGTGGCGCTCAGCCAGGATGTCGGCGCCGAGCCCGCCGCCCAGGTCGACGATCCCGTCGATGTGTGCGGGCAGCGTCGCTGGCCGCGGGTACTGGTCCTCCAGGTTCTGCGCCAGCCAGTCGCCGGTCGGCAGCATGCCGAACACCATGAACAGCAGCGCGGTGGCGAGCGCCAGCCATCGGCCGAGCCGCGCCCCCCCCGCGATCAGCACGAGCGCGGTCAGCAGCGACAGCCAGAGCAGCAGGTGGCTGGGCGCAAGCATCGTCCAGCCCAGCTTGGCGAGGGGAAAGAACGCGCCGTTCATGCGGCGTCGGTATCGTCAGTGAACCCTTTCGCCGCCGCTCAGCGCCCCTCGAACACCGGCTTGCGCTTCTCGAAGAAGGCCTTGCGCGCCTCCTTGGCGTCCTCGCTGCCGAACGCCATGCGGATGTTGGTCAGCTCGTAGCGCAGCTGGCGCTCCATGTCGGTGCTCTCCAGCGAGCTCACCATGCCGCGCTTGAGGAGCCGCAGCGTGATCGGCGACCATGCGCAGAGCTGGGCGCAGTATTCGGCGAGCCGGGTCTCCAGCTTGTCATCGTCGACCACTTCGCCGGCCATGCCCCAGGCCACCGCTTCGTCGCCGTTGGCGGTGCGGTTCTCCATCATGAACCGCAGCGCGCGCTCGTAGCCCATCGCCTGCGGCAGGGTGATGGTGAGGCCCGCGTCCGGCGAGCCGCCGATCCGCGTGTAGCCCGCCATCAGCCGCGCGCCACGCGCCACGATCCGCACGTCGGTGGACATGGCGAGGCCGAGTCCGGCGCCCACCGCGACGCCGTTGATGCCGCCCACCACCGGCTTGTCGCAGCGCTTGCGGATCGCCAGCAGGAAGTTCGACACCCAGCCGAGATCGTCGAGCTGGGCGCTCAGCCGCGAGCCGGGATGGTAGGGCTCGCCGCTCGGCGAAAGGTCAAGGCCGGCGCAGAAGCTGTCGCCGCTGCCGGTGACCGCGATCACCCAGACATCGTCGTCGCGCGCCGCCGCGTCGATCGCCTCGACCACCCCCCAGGCCAGCTGGGTCGAGAGCGCGTTCTTTTTCTCCGGCCGGTTCAGCGTGATGGTCCGCACGTGGCCCACGTCGGCGGTCTTCACCAGCTCGGTCATGTCGTCGTCCTTCCGTTCGCTTCAGACGGGCTTACCGCCCTTCGTCAGGCTGGGCCAGAGGCTCGGGAATTGCGCCGCCAGCCAGCGGGCCAGAGTAGCGTTGACGAAGGCCGGGTCCTCCTGCGCCATCCAGTGGCCGGTGTGCGTGACGGCTTCGGTCAGGTTGGAGCAGGCGGCGCGCATCGGCTCGGCCAGGCGCGAGCGGCGGGTCTCGCAGACCCAGTCGTAGGCGGCGTGCAGGAAGAGCACGGGGATGTCGATGCGCCCGCCGTGCTTGGCGTCAGCGGCGAAGGCGATGTTGCGCGCGGCGTTCATGTACCAGCTGTCGGGGCCGAAGAAGCCGTTGCGCTTCAGCGCGGCGGCGTAGGCGCGGAAGTCCTCCTCGGTGATCACGCTCGCATCGCGGGGCAGGTTGGGCGCGCCCGGCAGGCCGCCGAACCAGCCGCCCATCTTGCGCACCGCAGCAGTGATCGCCGGCTGGCCCTCGCCCGCCGCGTTCCCGGCGCGGAACAGCGCCTTCACCGTCGCCTCGACGTCGTGCTCGAAGCCGCCGCAGGCCTTCCCGAAGCTCTCCTCGTAGAACAGCTGGTAGTCCCACTGCCCGGCCGGGAACTGGTCTTCCGGATAGATCTCGCGGTCGACCAGCGGGACGATGTTGGCCGGCGCGAAGCCGGCGGGGATGTAGGGCACGCAGAGGTTGGCGACGCCCAGGCAGCGGTCAGGATGCTGGCTCGCCAGGCTCCAGACCACGGGACTGCCCCAGTCGTGCCCGACGAACACCACCTGCTCGCGCCCAAGGCTGTCGACCAGCTCGATCATGTCGGCCGTGCTCTCGGCGAGCGCGTAGTCCTGGTGGCGCGCGTAGACGGACGAGCGCCCATAGCCGCGCATGTCCGGCGCGACGGCGCGAAAGCCCATGCCGCCGAACACCGGCAGCTGGTGGCGCCAGCTGATCGAGAGCTCCGGCCAGCCGTGCACGAACACGATCAGCGGCCCGTCCTCGGGCCCGGACGCGAGGTAGAAGCTGGTATGGCGCGCGCTCTTGGCGACGTGCTCGGTGACAAGGGCAGGCATGATCGCTCCCGGCAAAGTTCGCACGGATGTCTAGCGCGGCCGCGCCCCGGAGGTCAGGCCAGAAACGCTGGGGCGCCGCGCGCCAGGCGCTTACGACTGTCCCGACACGTTGCCGCCGTGGAAGCGGCCGAACAGCCGCGCCGCCGTGAGGCTCGCCAGGAGCGCGCCGAGGCCGAGCGCAACGGCGTCAGCCATGTTGCGCAACTGGAAGTCGCCGACCTGGCAGACCAGCAGGTAGCCGACCGCCAGGTTGAAGAAGCCCCAGAGCACGTTGACCGTGGACGACGAGAGGCCCTGGCCCGGAGGTTTGGCGAACGGGCTCTGGAACGGGCGGCCCAGCACGCCGGCGACCGCGTGCGGGACAGCGTTCGCCAGGAAGGCGCCGCCGAAGAAGAAGGCGACGAGATGCAGCCAGTTCATTCAGGTGCTCCGCCGGGCGAGCAGTTCGATGACGTCCTGCGCCGTCCCGGTCTCGCCGAGCCGCGGGAAGACGCTGCGCAGGCTGTAGTCGTGGGCCTCGGCGCGCGGGTCGGTCATGGCGTCGACGGCGAGCGTGACGTTGAAGCCCGCCTCGAAAGCCTGCCGCGCCGTCGACTCGACACCCGTGCCGGTGGCGACGCCGACGACGACCACCTGAGTCACGCCCAGCGCCTCCAGCCGCGCCTCGAGGTCGGTGGTGGCGAACGCGCCCCAGGTCCGCTTGGTCACCACGATGTCGTCCGGCTGCTGGCCGAGCTCGGGGACGAAATCAGTGAAGCCCTCGGGCAGCGGGCCGGTGAGGCGCGCCGGCTGCTCCGTGCGCCCCGGCGCGACGCCCGCGGCGTTGATCAGCACGACGGGCAACCCGCGCTCGCGGAAGGCGTCGAGCAGCGCCCGCGCCCGCGCCACCGTCCGGGCGATCGGCTGAGCGAAGGGGCGACCGAGGATGCCCTTCTGCAGGTCCACGACGAGGAGGGCGGTATTGGCGTCGAGCGTGGTGAGCGGCATGCGGTCCTCGAGTGGGTTGCGGGCGAGCGGAGGGGCGATCGGCCGGCGGGAAGGGCGTCAGTCGTCGATCAGGCGCTTGAGCAGCTCGACGGCCGCGGCGAGGTCGTCCAGTTCCTGAGCGGTGAGCCGCGCCGCGAGGCTTCGGGAAAGCCAGTCCTGGCGCGCCGCGCGCCCGTCGCGGAACGAGCTGCGGCAGGCGTCGGTGAGCGAGAGCAGGGTCTGACGCCGGTCGTGCGGATCCGGCGCGCCGCTGACCAGGCCGGCGGCTTCCAGCGCGCCGACGACCGCGGCCATCGACTGCGGGCGCATGCCCTCGGCGCGTGCGAGGCTGGAGGCGGTGGCCGCGCCATCCTCTTCGAGGCGCAGGAGGACAGACAACTGCGACGGCGTCAGGTCGTCGCCGCTCGTCTGGCTGCGCAGCCGCCGCCTCAGCTTGCCGATCGTCGCCCGCAGCTCGGTCGCGACGGCGGCGGCGCGGGCGGATTGGGGCTCAGCTGTAGCGTCCACGCCCGCGGCATCGCATATATGCAGCCAGACTGTAAAGTGTATCTGTCCAGCTTACCTGTAGATACCAGCCACCGAGCGCCAGCGCCCACCCGGTCAGGGTCTTGGCGAACAGCGGCGGGTCCTGGGCGTGCATCGCGTGGCCCATTTGCGGGAACGAGCGGCCGGGCGTGCGGCTCGACCGCCCTTGCCCGCGCAGGTCGACCGCCCAGCGCTGGAAGCTCTCCTTCAGGATGTCGATCGCCGCCTCGTAGACCCACCACGACTCGGTCTGGCCGGGGATCAGCAGCAGCGCCGGGCTCGCCGGATCGCCGGCGGTCACGTGGTTGAGCTTCACCTCGCCGGTGTCGAACAGTTGCTCCGGATAGCGGTGCGCGACGTAGGTCTCGTCCGGATTGTGCGATCCGTCCTTAGCGCCAGCGTCTCAGCGCGGCCGGTGGTGGC
Source organism: Caulobacteraceae bacterium (assembly GCA_035553015.1). Lineage (GTDB taxonomy): Bacteria > Pseudomonadota > Alphaproteobacteria > Caulobacterales > Caulobacteraceae > Acaudatibacter. Next base: position 6,414 of record DATNEH010000187.1, read on the forward strand.
CCCAGATGCTGGGCGCATCGTGCCGCGTCACCCGCCAGGTCTCGTCGTCGACCTCGATGGCTCCGTACCCGTACTCGACCTCGAAGCCGGCTGGCGAGCGCGAGTAGAACGAGACCATCTGGTCATTGGTGTGCCGCCCGAGGCTGGAGGTGATCGGCGCGCCGGCCGCCTCGGCCCGCTCCAGCGCGAACCCCACCGCGTCCAGCGTCGGGACCTGCAGCATGAAGTGGTGCAGGCGCTTGGGCAGCGGAACCGGGATCAGCGCCAGCGTGTGATGGCGCGGGTTGCAGTGGAAGAACTCCATGTCGAAGTGCGCCTGCGGCCCCATCCGCATGCGGATCACGTCGGAGAGCCGGAAGCCGAGCAGGTCCTGGTAGAACTTGCGCGCCGCGGCCATGTCGCGCGTCGAGAGCACGATGTGGCCGGCTCCTTGAGCGCCGGTGACGAAGCCGGGCGAACCGACCGGCGAGACGAACGGCGTCTCGGTGCGCAGCGTCGGGCCGTAGTAGATCTCGACGCCGAGCCCATCCGGATCGCGGCAGCTGACAAGGCCGCAGACGCCGCGGTCGGCCGCGAGATCCGAGCCGCCGTCGGTCACCTCGACGCCCGCCGCGCTCAGCCGGTCGGCCATCGCCGCCAACTCGGCCGCGCCCGCCACCTCGAAGCCGGCGAACGCCAGGTCGTCGCGGGCGCCCTGCCGCGCCTCGATCCGCCAGGCCTGCGCGTCGAGCCGGTATCGCCGCACGTCCCCGATTCCTGGACCCCCGCCCTCGGCCGGCATCAGGCCGAGCACGCCGGTTGCGTAGCCGGCGAAGGCGTCCAGGTCGCTGACCTCGACGCCGAGATAGCCCAAGGCCGATATCTGGGCGGTGATCGACATCGGGCTCCTCCGATCAGTGCGTTGGTCCGAGATGTTCGTCGGTGAGGCGCGGGCGAGTCATGGCGCGCTCGCCCCGCCGCGTCTCGGCCTCGGCGCGGCGGCGCTGCCGGCGCCAGCGGGCCGGCGTCGCCACGTCGACCGGGGGCGGATCGGCCGCCGTCATCCGCCGTACTTCTCGGCCAGCCGCCCGCCACCGGCGACGCGGCCCATGCCGCGCACGCCGATGCCGGAGTCGAGCTTGATCACGCCGCCCGTCGCCGGCCGCGCGTCGCGGCGCGAGGCGAGGAACACGTAGGCGCCGGCGTAGTCGGTGGTGGCGGGCACCTTGCCGAGCGGAACGTTGGGCCCGGCGACCTCGGGCAGCTTGAGGCTGCCGATCGAGCGGTCCGCCATGCCGAGCGAGGCGGGGCCGCGCAGGTCGGTATCGATCGGGCCGGGGGCGACGCCGTTCACGCGGACGGATGGCGCAAGCTCGTAGGCCAACTGCCGGATCAACCCGACCAGCGCGTGCTTGGAGGCGGTGTAGAGCGGCCCGCCGCCGGCCGGGTCGAAGCCGGCGTTGGAGACCGTGAAGATCAGCGCCCCGGACGATCGAACCAGCGCGGGCAGGGCGGCCTTGGCGAGGTTCAGGCAGCCCTTGACGTTGATGTGGAACACCTCGTCGAACGCCGCATCGAGGCTCTCGGGCGCGAGCGCGTCGAGCGAGACCGAATAGTCCCAGATGCCGGCGTTGCCGATCGCGCAGTCGAGCTTGCCGAAGCGGGCGACGGCGGCGTCGACGGCGCGCTGGTTGTCGGCGAGCGAGCGGACGTCGCCGCCGATCGCCTCGATGCGTCCGGTGAGGCCCGCGAGCCGCTCGGGCGTCCTGTCGAGCACGGCGACGCGCGCGCCTTCCTCGAGGAAGCGTTCGACGACGGCGCGGCCCAGGCCCGACGCGCCGCCTGTGATCAGCACCGCTTCTGCGTCCAGCGCGCCCATCGGCCCCTCAGAAGATCGTGCTCATGTTGGCCGCCAGGATCACCGTCTGGTCGAGGAAAAGATGCCGCCGCGCCAGCCGGAAGCTGTCGCCACTCCGGCGCAGCACGTCGACGCGTCGGCCCACCCAGTGGTCTTCCTCGGAGTTCAGGCGCGAGCGGTAGAGGTGGAACGCCGCCTCCAGCGTGATCTCGTCGCCGGCGACCGCCAGGATGCGCACGTTGGAGACGAAATGGCGCGAGCGCGAGGGCGGGTCCTCCGACCAGGCCGAGCCGGCCTCCAGCTTCCGCACCCGCATCTCCAATAGCATGCGGTCGTCGTCGAAGTAGGCCATCTCGCCCGGCTTGGTGAACTCCAGCTCGAGGTCGGCGGTGGTCACCGTGCGGCGGATCGGCATCCAGTAGTGGATGTCGTCGGCGAGCAACCCCAGCCAGTCGCGGAAACGGCGCGCGTCCAGCAACCCGGCCTCGGCGTAAAGGAACTGCTCCGCCTCGTACTGCAGGCGCATGCGCTGGGTGAGGTCAATGGCAGCCAGCTCGTCCGCGGGGGCGGCTTCTGCGGCGATTTCGGCCGACGGGCTTTCCAGCGGCGCGCTCATCAGATCACGCCCGTAGGCGGCGGCGAGTGGTTGGCCTTGAGGTCGGCCCAGTCCCGCGCCGCCATCCACTCGGTCCAGGCGCGGTAGAGCCACCGCTGGCCGTGCTCGCTGATCTGGCCCTCGACGGCGCGCGCCCCGTTGCCGGCGTCGGCGACCTCACCGTGGCCGAGGCCCATGCCGATGAACTGGCCGAGCTTGCGGCTGGCGACGCCGCGCGCCGAGCGGGTGCTCTGGCTCCAGTTGTCGCCATCGTCCTGCTCCAGGAGGCCGGCCGGGCCGAAGATGTGGCCCGCCATCTGGATCATCCGTTGCCGCAGCGGGGGCGGGGCGTTCTTCGGCACGATGGTGAACCACCAGAGCTCCGTCGCCGACGGCCCACGCGGCAGCCGCAGGCACATCTGCATGCCGCTGAGCGTGATCCAGAGGTTCGGGAAGATGTTGGGGTGGCCGAAGCTGCGCACGCCGACCGGGCCCATCAGCTCGGCGGCCGAGCGCGGGCGGAAGCGGTCGGAGTTGGCCGGCTGGGCGCGCGAGGCCGCCTCTCGCTCCTCGTCGGTCATCGCGTCGAGCTCGGCCTGCCGCTCGGCGGGCAGGCCAGGCCCGCCGATCGCGTGGCCGTATTCGCCGAGCATCACCAGCTGCTCCTTCGGATGCTGGATGCGGGCGATGTCGACGAAGCCGGCGGTGTTCGCCGAGCCGTGGCTGTAGGGCACGTGGTACCAGTCGAAGAGGTTGTCGACGGCGATCTTCCAGTTGCAGCCGATGACGTTCTTCTGGACGCCCGGCACGATCTCCACGTCGCCGTGCGCGCAGACCATCCCGATGCCGGTGCG
>DATNEH010000188.1:0-19804 GCA_035553015.1 Caulobacteraceae bacterium
CCGACTTCGTGCGCGACAAGATCCGCGCCATCGTCAGGGACCCGGCGACGGCCGAGGCGCTGTGCCCGACCTCGCACCCGATCGGCACCAAGCGGATCTGCGTCGATATCGACTACTACGAGACCTACAACCGGCCGAACGTCACCCTGGTGAACCTAAAGGAGACGCCGATCGAGGCGATCACGCCGACCGGCGTCACCACGACCGACGCGAGCTACGACGTCGACGCGATCGTCTTCGCCACCGGCTTCGACGCGATGACCGGCACGCTCCTGGCCATCGACCCGAAGGGCGCCGGCGGGCGCGCGCTGAAGGACGCCTGGGCCGAGGGACCGAAGGCCTACCTGGGCCTCGCCGTCGCAGGCTTTCCGAACATGTTCCTGATCACCGGGCCGGGCAGCCCGAGCGTGCTCTCCAACATGATCAACTCGATCGAGCAGCACGTGGAGTGGATCCAGGGCTGCCTCGCCTACATGCGCGAGAACGGGCTGGCGCGGATCGAGGCCGACGCCGAGACGCAGGAGGCGTGGGTCGCCCACGTCCGCCGCGTCGCCGACAAGACGCTCTTCCCGCGGGCGGCGTCCTGGTACATGGGCGCCAACATCCCCGGCAAGCCGCGCGTCTTCATGCCCTACATCGGGTCCGGCTACCGCAAGAAGTGCAACGAGGTGGCCGCCGCCGGCTACGAGGGCTTCTCGCTCGCCCAAGCACAAGGGGCCAAGGAGTCTGAGGATGCACACGCTCCCGGATAGGTTCGAGTTCCTCTCGGACGCCTGGATCGACGAGGCGCGCCGCTTCCTCGAAAAGGCGACGGCGCACCGCAAGGCCGAGCTCGCGCCGTTCTCGCTCAGCGAGCGGTTCACCGAGGCGCCGCCGCACCTTGGCCTGCCCGACAACGTCGGCGCCTGGACCGCCCGCTACGACGGCGAGGCGATGGCCGTGCGCCGCGGCTTCGATGCGTCGGCGGGCATGGTGGTCGAAGGCGACTATCAGGCGGGATTGGCCGGCGGCCAGTTCATCGGCATGCTGGCGCCCGGCGGCATGAAGAACCTGCGCCGCGAAGTGGCCGCCATGCACGGCAAGGACGCCGTGAGGATGAAGGGCCGCGTGGAGAACGCCGCTGCCGGCGAGATCCTCGCCCTGCTCCATGACCACCTCGGCCGGCGCACGGTCGAGAACCCCGACCTCGCTCACCGCGCCGCCCGCCAGGGCCTGACAAGGCACATCAAGGAGATGGAGGAGCAGGGCTACACGGTGATCGAGCGGGCGATCTCGCCGGAGTTCGCCGACGAGGTGCGCGCCGCGACGTTGCGCGCGCTGCTGCCGCACCAGAGCTTCTCGATGAACTGGATGCTCTACCACGGGCGCGAGTTCGAGCAGCTGATCCAGAACCCGCTCTTGATGACGCTGATCGACGCCTCGCTCGGGCGCGGCGCGGTGATCGCCTCGTTCTCGTCGATCAAGAAGGGGCCCGGCCCGGGCACGATCCCGCTGCACACCGACTACGCCCACGTGCCCGAGCCCTTCCCCGAGTTCTCGCTGACCGGGGTCGGCGTCTGGGCGCTGGAGGACTGGACCGTCGCCTCCGGCCCGACCTGGATGGTCCCCGGCAGCCACCGCGAGCGGCGCAACCCGCGCCCCGGCGACAATGCGCTGAGCCGCGGCGTCGCCATCGAGATGCCGAAGGGCTCGGTGGTCTACTTCCACCACGGCGTCTGGCACTGGCAGGGCGACCGCACCGAGCCCGGCGACCGGGTGACGCTGCACGCCCACTTCAACCGCGGCATCCTCCGCAGCCTCGAGCCGAAGAAGACCGACGTGCAGCTGCTGCACAGGAATTCGCCGCGACTCGGCGAGATGCTGGGCGAGGACGACTGGTTCGACAAGATGAGCGCCCAGGGCCGCGACCACACCCGCTTCATGTACATGAACAAGCTGCACGCCTTCACTGAAGAGAAGAAGCGCGAGCTGCTGGCGTCGTAGCTTCTTCCCCCCGCTCATCCCGACGAAGGTCGGGACGCAGGAAATGCTCGGGACCGCGCTTTAACTCTCAAACACAGCGGCGCCGCAGGCATCGTCTTTCTGACACGAAGAACACGAAGGAAGCGAAGCGCACCAAGGCGCTAGTCTCAGCGGAAGTGGTCCTTGGTCAGCTTTGCTCCCTTCGTGTTCTTCTTGTGACCTTGACTGCGCCTGCGGCGCATACCCGCTCCCGCGCAGTTGCGCGGGACGCGGTTGCAGGGGTCCGGCTATCCGCCGGCATGGCGGCGCCGCAGGCATTGCTTTTCTAGTACGAAGAACACGAAGGAAGCGCAGGACACCAAGGCGCTCACCGGCAGAGGAAGGCCCTTGGTGAGCTTTGCTTCCTTCGTGTTCTTCGTGTGACCTTGGCTGCGCCTGCGGCGCGTACCCGCTCCCCGACCAGGTTGTCCTTCCAAATCGCCGCTGAGCCCCGGCTTTCGCCGGGATGAGCGGGGAGTATGTTGGGCGCAAAGTCAGAAAGCAGGGAGAAACGGCGATGGCGGTGCTGGAGAAGGAGATCGAGGCCCCGGCGGACGTGAAGCACGGCGACCTGGTGGTCTCCGACGGCGTGCGCATCCACTGGATGGAGGCCGGCGAGGGCGCGCCCGTCGTGCTGCTGCACGGCTACACCAGCTGCAACGAGGCCGGCTGGTTCGCCAACGGCATCGCCAAGGAGCTGGCCCGCGACCACCGCGTGATCGGCATCGACGCGCGCGGCCACGGCCGCAGCGAGAAGCCGCACGATCCGGCCAGGTACCCCGGCGATCAGATGCCCGCCGACGTGATCGAGGTGCTCGACCACCTGGGCGTCCGCAAGGCCCACTTCCACGGCTACTCGATGGGCGGCGGCATCGTCGCGCACCTCTTGGCGCGGCATCCGGACCGGTTCATCACCGCCAGCTTCGGCGGCTCGGGCGTCCGCGAGACCGATGAGGCGCTCGCCAGGCAAGCGGCCGACCTCGACCCGAAGGGGCACGATCCCGAGCAGGCGGCCGGTCAACAGGCGCTGCGCGACCGCGCCGACCGCGACAATGTTGCGCTGGAGTGCGTGCAGAAGGGCCGCGAGGCCAGGCCCTCGACGGCGCCGCCGCTGGACCTGACCAAGCTCGACTTCCCGATCCAGGCGATCAACGGCGAGTTCGACGCGCCGGTCTCGAAGACCCAGCGGCTGGCGCGCGAGGCGAGGGACTTCAGCAACGTCGTCGTGCCCGGCCGCAGCCACAACACCATGACCACCTGGCCGTTCACGCCGCAGCTCTACGTCGACTCGCTGGCGGGCTTCGTGCGCGCCCACGATCCCAAGTAGCCCCAAAGTGCCAGGGGGCGCCGGGGTGAAGGCGGGGGAGCGCATCGAAGGCCGCACGCTGACGGACGTCGAGTGGACGCAGGCCGAGCTTGCCGACACCACGTTCGTCGGCTGCGTGATCGAAGACGCGGCCTTCGCCTCGACCGTGCTGGAGGGCGCGAGGTTCGAGCGCTGCCGGCTGGTGCGCTGTCGCTTCCAGCACGCTGATCTGCGCGAGACTTCCTTCGAAGACTGCCAGTTCGCCGATCCTCAGGCGCCGCCTCGGTTCGCGTTCACGCGGCTGGAGGGCGCGAAGCTGGTCCGCTGCGACCTCACCCGCGCCAGGTTCGAAGGCTGCGAGCTCTATGACGTGCGCTTCGAGGCCTGCAACCTGACCGGCGCGGCCTTCTCCCGCGCCAGCTTCGGTCGCACGTTCGGCCGCAAGGTCGAGCGCATCGCCGCCGAGCTGGTCGACTGCAACCTCGAGCTCGCAGACCTCTCCGGCGCGAGGCTGCCGGGCGCATCGCTGGCGCGCAGCCGCCTGCGCGAGGCCGACCTCTCGGGCGCCGACCTGGAGGGCGCGGACCTCACCGGCGCGGACCTGTTCCAGGCCATCGTCGACGAAGCCAGGCTGGCCGGCGCCGACCTGCGCGGCGCCGAGGTGAGCGGCCTCGACCTCCGGCGTCTCGCTTCCTACCAGGACCTGAAGATCACCGCCGACCAGCAGTTCCGCCTGCTCGACGCGATGGGCATCGACGTGCAGCCGGACCCGCCCGAGCGAAGCGGTTGACCGCGACCTGCCGCCGAGTCAGGCCGTCGACACGCGCCGCCGCAACTCGCTCTGCGAGGAACCCATGACCACCGCCGCTTCCGCTGACCGCCTGGCCCAGGTCGAGCAGGCGCTGGCGCCGTTCGCGCCGGACAAGCCCGGCCTCGCCGCGCTCGTCACGCTCGGCGGCGAGGTGGTGTTCGAGCGCTACCTCGGCGGCGCCGAGCTCGAACACGGGGTCCCGGTGAGCGCCGCGACGCGCTTCCACGTGGCGAGCGTCTCCAAGCAGTTCACCGCGCTGGCCGCGCTGCTCGAAGCGGACGCAGGCCGCGTCGACCTCGAGGCCGACATCCACGCCTACCTGCCGGAGCTCGCCGACTACGGCGCCAGGGTGACCGTCTCCGATCTGGTCCACCACACCGGCGGCCTGCGCGACCAGTGGAGCCTGATGGTGCTCTCCGGCACGCCGATCGACGGCCTCATCCGCCAGAGCGCGATCCTCGCCATGGCGGCGCGCCAGCGCGAGCTGAACTTCCCGCCGGGAACCGACTTCCGCTACTCGAACACCGGCTATTCGCTGCTGGCCGAGATCGTCGCCCGCGCGTCGGGCAAGCCGTTCGCGGCCTATCTCGACGAGGCGGTGTTCGCGCCGCTCGGCATGCGCGAGACGCTCGTCTACGGCGATGCATCGCGCCTGCTTCCGAACCGGGCGATGAGCTACCGGCTCGAGGATGGCCAGGTGCGCCTGGCGCGGCTGAACTACAGCAACTACGGCGCGACCAGCCTGCACACGACGCCGCGCGACCTCGCCAAGTGGGCGGCCGAGCTGCTGCGCCCGCGCGTGCTTGGCGCCGGGCTGATCGCCCGATTGACCGCGCCCGGGCGCCTGAGGGACGGCGCGCCGCTGACCTACGGCTTTGGCATCATGCGCGACGTGCTGAACGGCCGCCCGGCGCTCACCCACGGCGGGGCCGACGCCGGCTTCCGCGCCGCATTCGATTGCTATCCCGACGAAAACGCCGCCGTCATCGTGTTCTCGAACGGACAGGCCGATGTCGGCGCGATCGCGCGGACGCTGGCCGACGCCTTCCTCGCCCCGGCAACCGCGCCGGCTGCAGTGGCGCCCGAGGCGGCGGCCGTCGCGAAGCTTGCGGGCTACTACGTGTCGGACTGGGGCCCGGGCCTCACGCTGGAGGCGACCGGCGGCAAGCTGATGGTGAGCGGCGGCGGCTTGCCGGCCCCGGTCGCGGCCAAGTTCCTCCCGGACGGCGCGTTCTACCTGTTCGCGCCGAACGACCGGTTCTCGCAGACCCCCGGCGGCGACCTGATCCAGACGCAATCAGTGGGCGGGCTGGCGACGATCTACCGGCGCACCGAACGCGCTCAGCCGACCGCCGATGAGCTGGCTGCGTACGCGGGCCGCTACCACAGCGACGAGATCGACAGCACCTACGAGCTGGCGGTCGACGGGCCGGGACTCTCGCTTTCCTCCTTGAGGTTCGAGCCGGTCAAGCTGGCGCCCGCCGGCCGGGGCGCCTTCGACGGCCAGATGCCGCGCCTCGTCTTCCAGCGCGACGCCGCCGGCGCGCCCAGCGGCTTCACGGTGTCCACCGGCCGGGTCCGCGCCCTCGAGTTCCGCCGGATCGGCTGAGGCCGGCGCTGTCGTCGATGTAGGTCGCATGGGGCGTTGACAGGCCGGGCCGGTCGGCGCGAAGCTTTCCGCCTGGGCAGATACGGCCCGCCGTCTGCGACCCCCGGGTTGGTGAACGTATCGCACTCCCGCCCCCGCCTTTGCCTGGCGAACGGGTCGGTAAGGCAGACGCCGACTTCCCCTCGTTCGCTACGCAAAGGACGTGACGATGCGCGACTATCGCGATGCGAAAACCATGGCCAAGGGGCTGCGGCGCAGCCTGGCCGACCTCGGGACCGAGCTCACCCACAGCCAGAGCCTGGAGTTGATCGCCCAGGCGTTCGGCTTCGACAACTGGAACATCCTGGCCGCCAAGATCGAGGCGGCGCGGCCGGCCCCCGCCGCCGAAAAGCAGTCTACGGACGAAACCCTCTACTGCGGCTTCTGCAAGAAGTCGCAGCACGACGTGAAGCTGCTGATCGCCGGCCCCGACACCTTCATCTGCGACGAGTGCGTGGCGATCTGCGACGACGTGATCGAGGACAACGAGGTGGAGCGCTTCCTGAAGACCCCGTCGCCTGAGACCGATCCGGTCACGGCGCTGGAGGCGTATCTAGCCGCGCGCAGCACCGAGCAGATGGCCGCCTACCTCGGGCGGGCCGAAAAGCGCATCGCGGACCAGCAACAGGCGGTGGACGACATCGACGCCGGCGGCGCGCGCCTGCCCGGCTGGCTGATGACCAAGGCAGCGCCCGAGCTGGCGAAGGTGCGGGCGAGGCTCGCCAAGCAGGTTGGCCTGGGGCGCAAGTCCGTCGAGATCGTGGGGCGCGTGCTGGCGGCCCGGTCATGACTGGCGCCATCGCCGCCCCGCCACGCAAGCGCCGGGCGGCGATGGGCTTCATCTTCGCCACGGTGATGCTGGCGACGCTGGCCGGCTCGATCATCGGGCCGGTGCTGCCGCAGCTGCTGAAGCTGCTGACCGGCGGCAGGATGGCGTCGATGTCGACCGCGATGGGCGCGATGACGATGCTCTACGCGGCCCTGCAGTTCTTCGCAGGGCCCGTGCAGGGCGCGCTTTCCGACCGCTTCGGGCGCCGGCCGGTGATCCTGGTCGCCAACTTCGGCCTCGCGCTCGACTACGCGATCATGGCGCTGGCGCCCAACCTCGCCTGGCTGTTCGTCGGGCGGGCGGTCACCGGCGCCACCGCCGGCTCGATCACCGCCGCCTACGCCTACGTCGCCGACGTCACCGAGCCCGACCAGCGCGCCGCGCGCTTCGGCCTGCTCACCGCCGCGATCAGCGCCGGTGCGGCGGCCGGGCCTATGCTGGGCGGCTTCCTGGGCGGCATCGATCCGCGCGCCCCGTTCTGGGCCGCGGCCGCCTTAAGCGTGCTCGCCGGCCTCTACGGCGTCTTCGTGCTGCCCGAGTCGCTCGCGCCCGAGCACCGCGCGCCGCTGAAGCTTGAGGCGATCCATCCGGTGGCGGTGATCCGCGATCTGCTGCGCGACTATCCCGTGTTGGTCGGCTGGCAGGGCGCGATGTTCCTGATGATGTTCGGCGTCGGCGGCGTGAACAGCATCTTCCTGCTCTACGTGCTGTTCCGCTTCGGCTGGGGCCCACAGGCGATCGGGGTCTATTCGACCATCGTCGTGCTGGCCGGCCTCGCCGTGCAGTCCGGCCTCGTCGCGCGCACCATCAAGCTGGTCGGCGAACGGGGCGCGCTCGTCGGCGGTGTCGCCCTGCAGGCGCTGACCATCATCGCTTGTGGTTTCGCGCCCGCCGGCTGGTTGTTCACGGTGATGGTCTGCCTGATGCAGCTCGGCGGCGTCGGCGAGCCCGCGCGCATGGCGATCATGAACCGGATCATCGGCCCCTCGGACCGCGGCCGGCTGTCTGGCGCGACGCGCAGCCTGGTGAGCCTGGCCGGCGTGTTGGCGCCGGCGCCGTTCGCCGCCCTCTTCGCGTTCGTCTCGCACGGCGGGCCGACCAGCCCGTGGTCGGGGACGCCGTTCTGGCTCTGTGGCGCCTTCGTGATCGCCAGCCTCGCCGTGACGATGCGCGCGCTGCGCGACAGTCAGGAATTCCTTGACAGCTGAAACAACGTCAGGATATGCCTGACAGTCAGGGATTACCTGACGGAGCGCGACAATGTCCGAACCCGCACCCGAAACCAAGCTGCCGCCGCCTTACGAGGGCAAGGGGCCGCTGCACTGCTCGTTCTGCCTGAAGTCGCAGCATGAGGTCGCCAAGCTGATCGCCGGCCCCGGCTTCATCTTCATCTGCGACGAGTGCGTCGGGCTCTGCGACTCGATCATCGCCGGCACCTTCGACGCCACGAAGGTCGACGCCGACCGGTTCAAGATCTCGAACATCCCGAGCGAGACGCTGCTCGCCCGCCTCAAGCCGATCGAGCAGACCCTGCAAGGCATGGGCAACCAGCTGCAGACCGTGGTGGAGGAGCTGCGCGGGCGCGAGGTCAGCTGGGCCCGCATCGGCGAGGCGCTCGGCGTCTCGCGCCAGTCGGCCTGGGAGCGCTTCTCCTGACCGCCGCCGCGACGGCGCCGGCGCCTGCCGCGAAAGTCCGGCCGATCACCTGGGCCGGCCTGGCGCTGGAGCTCGCTGGCCCCGGCCTCGTCGCGCTCCTCTCCCGTGCCGCCGCACACGGCAAGCCGACCACGCTCGCCATCGCCGCGCCCTGGCTGGCGGCCTTCGCGGGCCTCACCCTGGCGGTCTGGGCGATCGCGCGCTTCGGCGAAGGCATGAAGCTCACTGCCCTCGGCTTCGGCCGCCTCGGCTGGCTGACGCTGCCGATCGCGGTCGCGCTCGCCGCCTTCTTCATTTTCGTCTTCGGCCCGGCCGCCTACTGGTTCCTGCTGGCGAGCCACCTCGGCTCGTTCGCCGGCGGCCAGGGCGCCCTCGTGCTGCTGCCGAAGTGGTTCCTGATACTCGACGTAGTGGTCGTCGCGGCGAGCGAAGAATGGCTCTACCGCGCCTATGCGATCGAGCGCCTGCAGACGCTGGTCGGCCGGCCATGGCTCGCCGGCGCGCTGTCGCTCGCCGCCTTCGGCCTCGCTCACCTGCCGCTCTGGGGCCCTGGCGTCGCGCTGACCACGCTGGTCTCCGGCGGCGTCTTCACCGGCCTCTACCTCTGGCGGCGCGACATCACGGCGCTGATCCTCGCCCACGTGATCACCGACCTCTACGGCCTCGTCGTGGTTCCAGCGCTCGCACGCTAGGCGACGGGGTCGGGCATCCTTCGACCCACGCCGAAACGTTGCTGCCAGCGCCTCGCGACGAACGGGTGTATGCTCCCTATTCGCCATGGCTGCTTGGGCGCCAGATCGTCGGACGTTCGGAGCGGGGCTGGCCGCCGCGCTGGCGGCTGCGCCGGCCGCGCGGGCGCAGATGATCGAATACGGCGGCGACGCCAGCCGGGTGCCGTTCCAGCGGCAGCCGGCCACCATCGACGGCTACCAGCCGCCTACCGACCTGAAATCGATCCTCGACATCTACAAGCGGATGACCGGACCCGTGAGGGTCGACGGCGCCGGCCCCTTCCCGTTCGTGGTCGACACCGGGGCCAACCAGTCGGTGGTCTCCGCCGAGATCGCCGCCAAGCTCGGCCTGACGCCCGGCGATCCGCAGCCGCTGAACGGCGTCGCCGGCGTGCAGACGACGCCGACCGTCACCGCCAGCCTGCAGTTCGGCAACCGCGCGCCGCACGACGTGACGCTGAGCGTGCTGCCCGAGGCGGCGATCGGCGGGCCCGGCATGCTGGGGCTCGACCAGCTCGATGGCGCCCGCCTGACGCTCGACTTCGCCCGCCAGCAGGTGACCATCGACGACGGCCCGGCGCTGCCCGGGGGCGGCCATGCGTTCCACATGCGCGCCAAGCGCCGCGACGGCCAGCTTACCCTGGTCGACGCCAACCTGGCCGGCATCCCGGTGACCGCCTTCCTCGATTCCGGCGCGCAGGACACCATCGGCAACATGGCGCTGCGCGAGCTCGCCATCACCCGCTATCCGCTGACGCCGATCCACCAGGTGCCGATCATCAGCGTCACCGGCCAGACCATCGCCGCGCAGTTCGCCGACCTGCCGTCCTTGCGCATCGGCGGCGTCACGCTGCCGAGCTGGCCGGTCGCCTTCGCCGACCTGCATATCTTCCGCATGTGGGACCTGACCAGCGCGCCAGCGATCCTGATCGGCGTCGACGTGCTCTCGCGCTTCGAGACCGTCTGCCTCGACTTCCGCCACGACGAGGTGGGCTTCCGCCTGCCCGCCGGGCGCGCCTGAGGCGCCGGCGGCGAGATGGACGCCCCGCCTCGCCCGCTCCCCACGATCGACGCCCACGGCGGGCCGCGCGAACGCGGCCTGGCGATCGGTGCGGCGCTGGCGGCGCAGATCGCCGGCCATGTCGCCGCGCTGAAGCGCATGCTTGCGCAGAAGGTCGGCCCGCCCGACGCCTATCTGGCCGCGTTCCTGGCGGAGACCGACTTCAGACCCGCCATCCATCAGCACACGCCCGACCTGCTCGCCGAGATGGAAGCCACGGCGGAGGCCGCCGGCGTGGCGCCGGACGACCTCTTCGCGCTGCAACTGCTCGATGAGGAATGGGCGTACCGTTTGCGCCGCCACGCCGCCCGCGCGCCGACGAAGTGCAGCAGCCTGGCGATCGTTGACCGGCCCGGTCCCACCTGGATCGCCCAGAACATGGACCTCGGCGACTACACCGACGGCTTCCAGGCGCTGCTGGCGATCGATGACGGCGCCGCGCCCGCCGCGCTGGTGTTCACGGCCGCGGGGATCCTCGCCCTGCTGGGCGTCAACGCCGCCGGCGTCGGGGTGTGCGTCAACTCGTTGCCGCAGCTGCCGTCTGCGCCGCGGGGCCTGCCGGTGGCGTTCGTGATCCGCCGGCTGCTGCAGACCCGCTCCGCCGCCGAGGCGTTCGAGCTGGCGCAGACGCTGCCGCACGCCACCAACCAGCACTATGTGATCGCCGGGCCGGGCGAGGCCCGTTCGTTCGAGGCCAGCGCCGCCGGCGTCAGCGAATACCGCGCGCCCGATCCATCGCGCCTGCTGCACACCAACCATCCGCTCACCGACGCGCCGGCCAGGTCCGAGCCGCCGGCTGCGCGCGAGAACTCCGTCGCCCGGCTGAGCTCCCTGCAGACGCGGCTGGGCGCGGGGCGTCCCGGGCTCGCCAAGATCCAGGCGGCGCTCTCGTCCTGCGACGACCCCCGGCATCCCGTCCGCCGCACCGGCGGCGCGGTCGGCTTCACCTGCGGCACGATGATCTCGGCGCTGTCGCCGGGCCGGGTGGAGACCTGGGTCAGCGCCGGCCCGCCCACGGCGGGCGGCTACCATCACCACGTGCTCGCGCCGATCGGCCAGCCGGCGTAGCGACCATCGGCGCCGCCTCGACATCCGGCCGAGTCTGCTAACATTGCGCGATGCCAATCGAGCTCATCTGCGTGGATGCCGACGACACCCTCTGGCACAACGTGCGCCACTTCGAGGCGGCGGTCGCGGTGCTGCACGACGTGCTGGCGCCCTATGTCGAGCCGGAGGCGGCGCGGGCGCGCATGGACGCGGTCGAGGCGCGCAACCTGGCCATCTACGGCTACGGGGCGAAGAGCTTCACCTTGTCGATGATCGAGACGGCGGTTGAGCTCGGCGGCGACGCCCTGCCCGCGTCCGCGGTGCGCGACATCCTCGCCGCCGGCCGCGACCTGATGCGCCATCCGATCGAGCTCTTGCCGGGCGTCGAGCCGGCGCTCGACGCGTTGGCTGAGCGCGCGCGGCTCGTTCTGGTCACCAAAGGCGACCTCTTCCACCAAGAGGCCAAGCTCGCCGCCTCCGGCCTCGGCGAACGCTTCGCCGGCGTCGAGATCGTCAGCGACAAGACCGCCGACGCCTTCCGCCGTCTCTTCGAGCGCTACGAGGCGTCCGCCCCGGCGTGCGCGATGGCCGGCGACTCGGTCCGCTCCGACATCCTGCCGGCGCTCACCGCCGGCGCCTGGGCCGCCCACGTGCCTCACGAGATCGACTGGGTCCACGAACGCGCCGACGCGCCGGACGACCACCCCCGCTTCACGCGCGTCGCGCGGCTGGGCGACGTGCCCGCCTGGATCGACTCGATCCCATGAGTCCCCGGCGCCGACGCGAGCCGCTTCCCCTCGAGGGGGCGGGAAGCGCAGCGGCGCGCGTCAGGCCAACAGCCGTTCGGTGCGCCCAATGCGGCGGCGCACTCCGCATAACGCCGGTCGTTGACGGCGCGGCGGAGCTTCACTAGGTTCCGCGCCCTTTCGCTCAGAGCCACGGCGTCCCGCCATGCCCCAGATCCTCGTCGAGGAGCTGTCGAAGACCTATCGCATCGCCGAGCGCGACCCGGGCGCGATGGGCGCGGTGAAGGGCCTCTTCCACCGCCGCTGGCGCACCGTCGAGGCGCTGAGCGGCGTCTCGTTCCAGCTGGAGCGCGGCGAGCTGGTGGGCCTGATCGGTCCGAACGGCGCCGGCAAGTCGACCACCATCAAGATCCTCTCCGGCATCCTGGAGCCGACGTCGGGCCGCTGCGAGGTGGACGGCCTCGTGCCCTGGCGCCAGCGTGTGCGCCACGTGGCGCGCATCGGCGTGGTGTTCGGCCAGCGCAGCCAGCTCTGGTGGGACCTGCCGGTGATCGACGGCTTCGACCTGCTGCGCGACATCTACCGCGTGCCGCCGGCCGCCTACGCGGCCATGCGCGACGAGCTGGTCGCGCTGCTGCGGCTCGAGCGGCTGCTGAACCAGCCGGTGCGCCAGCTCTCGCTCGGCCAGCGCATGCGCTGCGAGATCGCCGCCGCGCTGCTGCACCAGCCGGCGCTGATCTTCTTCGACGAGCCGACCATCGGGCTCGATGCGACCTCAAAACTGGCGGTGCGCGAGTTCGTCGGCCGCCTGAACCGCGAGCACGGCGTCACCGTGATCCTCACAACCCACGACATGCACGACATCGAGGCGCTGGCCGAGCGGGTGATCGTGATCGGCGGCGGGCGCATCCTGGCCGACGGCCCGTTCGAGACACTGCGTGCGGGCGCGCTCGCCGAGCGGCGCCTGTTCGTCGACTTCGACGGCGAGGCGCCGGCGCTCGACTGGCCCGAGGTGCGCGTCGTCGCCCGCAACGGCCGCCAGCTGGAGCTCGCCTTCGATCCCGCCCGCACGCCCGCGCCGGCGCTGATCGCCCGCATCGTCGCCGCCCACCCGGTCGACGACATCCACGTCGAGGAGCCGCTGATCGAGGAAGTCATCGCCCGCTTCTACGAACAGCACGGGGCGAACGAGGCATGAGCGCGCTCACCCCCTACCTCACCGTGTTCACCGGCCGGCTCGAGGTGACGCTGCAGTACCGCGCCGCGGCGTTCGCCGGGTTCATCACCCAGTGCTGGTTCGGGGTCATCCGTATCCTGATCTTCGCGGCCTTCTACGCGGGCGGCGCCCACAACGCGCCGATGACCCTCGCCAACGCCATCACCTACACCTGGCTCGGCCAGGCGTTCCTGGCCTTCCTGCCCTGGAACGCCGATCCGGACGTGACCGAGATGGTCCGCTCCGGCGCGATCGCCTACGAGCGGGTGCGCCCGGTCGACACCTATGCCTGGTGGTACATGCGGGCGCTGGCCTGGTCGGTGGCGCGGGTGCTGCCGCGCGCGGCGCTGATGGTGGCGTTCGCCTCGGTGCTGCTGCCGCTGGTCGGGCTTGGCGAATGGGGCCTGCCGCCGCCGCCCACCCTCGCCGCCGCAGGCCTCTTCGCGCTGTCGGCGGTCGGCATGGTGCTGCTGTCGGCGGCCATCACCCTGATCATCAACGTGCTGATGACCGCGATGCTCACCGACCGCGGCCCCAACACGCTGGTCGCGCCGATCGTGAACCTGTTCTCCGGCGCGATCGTGCCGCTGGCCTTCTTCCCGGACGCGGTGCGCCCGTGGCTGCGCGCCCAGCCGATCGCCGGCCTCGTCGACATCCCGTTCTCGATCTACTTCGGCGGCCTTTCCGGCTGGGCCGCGGCCGGCGCGATCGCGCTGCAGTTCGGCTGGACGGCGGTGCTGATCCTCATCGGCCGCGCCTGGCTCGAGCGCTCGCTGCGCCGGCTCGTGGTGCAGGGGGGCTGATGAACGCGCTCGCGCTCTACGGCCGCTACTGCGCCACTTCGATCCGTGGCCAGTTCTCGTACGCCGGCATGCTGGCGACGATGACCTTCGGCCAGTTCTTCATCACCATCATCGAGTTCCTGGGGGTCTGGGCGCTGTTCAAGCGCTTCGACCACATCGCCGGCTGGACGCTGGGCGAGGTGGCGCTGTTCTACGGCCTGGTCAGCGTCTCCTTCGCGATCGGCGACACGGTCACCCGCGGCTTCGACGTGTTCGGCTCGGCGTTCGTTCGGACTGGCGCGTTCGATCGGCTGCTCCTGCGCCCGCGCAGCCTCACCCTGCAATTGCTCGGCTACGAGCTGCGGCTCACCCGCGTCGGGCGCATGGCGCAGGGCGCCGGCATCTTCGCCTGGGGCGCGGCGGTCACCCATTTCGCCTTCACGCCGGCCGCGGTCGCCATCCTGGCGTTCGCTATCATCGGCGGGGTCGCGATGTTCTCCGGCCTCTTCGTGATGCAGGCGACGCTGGCGTTCTGGACCGTCGAGAGCCTCGAAGCGGTCAACATCTTCACCTACGGCGGCGAAGCGGCGGCGCAGTATCCGATGAACGTCTACGCCGGTTGGTTCCGCAATTTCCTGACGTTCGTGGTGCCGGTAGGCTGCGTCACCTACCTGCCGATGCTGGCGGCGATGGGCCGGTCGGACCCGCTGGGCGCGCCAGACTGGATCCTGCCGCTGGCGCCGCTGGCCGGTTTCGCGTTCCTGGGCGTGGCGCTCTTCATATGGCGTTTCGGAGTTCGTCACTACACGTCGACCGGCAGCTGACGCCGCCTTGACCGGCGCAGCTCAGGTCCACAAGCTGAGAGTGCGTGGAGATCGGTGGATGGGCGAGCGTGAGGGTTTCGGGGCCCGGCTCGAGCGTGAGTGGCGCTATCTCAGCGGGCTCGTCCGCACGCTGATGCGCGTGCGGAGCATCGCCCCGCACTCGCCGCACCTGGCCACCGACGACCTGGAGGCCGCGGTCGACCGCTGGCGCACCCGGCCTGCGCTCAGTTTCGAGGGCAGCAGCCTCGACTACGGCGAGATGGACGGCCTCGCCAACCGCTACGCGCACTGGGCCGACAGCGCCGGCCTGCGCCGCGGCGACGTGGTGGCGCTCTTGATGCCGAACCGGATCGAGTACCTGCCGATCTGGTACGGACTGTCCAAGGTGGGGGTCGTCACCGCGCTGATCAACAACCAGCTGACCGGCGCGGCGCTGGCGCACTGCCTGACCGTTTCCGGCGCGGCTCACTGCCTGGTCGACGAGGAGACCTGGCCGGCGTTCGAGGCCGCCAAAGCGGGCGTCGGCCATGCGATGACGGCCTGGGCGCTCGGCGGCGCGAACGCCGGCCAGCACGACCTTTCGCAGGCGCTGCGCAGCTGTTCGCAGCTGCGGCCAGACCGCCGCCGCCGCGACGGGCTGACCGCGGCCGACACCGCGCTCTTCATCTTCACCAGCGGCACCACCGGGCTGCCGAAGGCCGCGCGCGTCACCCACATGCGCGCCCAGCTCTACATGCGCGGCTTCGCCGGCGCGACGGGCGCGGGGCCCGACGACCGCATCTACATCACCCTGCCGTTCTACCACGCCACCGGGGGCCTCTGCGGCGCGGGCGCGGCGCTCCTGAACGGCGGCTCGGTGGTGATCCGCAAGCACTTCTCGGCCAGCCACTTCTGGGACGACGTCCGCGCCGAAGGCTGCACGATGTTCGTCTACATCGGCGAGCTCTGCCGCTATCTCGCCGGCCACGAGGAGACCCCCGACGAAACCCAACACAAGCTGCGGCTGGCATTCGGCAACGGCCTGCGCCCCGACATCTGGGAGACGATGGTCGGCCGTTTCCGCGTGCCGCGCATCCTGGAGTTCTACGGGTCGACCGAAGGCAACGTCTCGATGTTCAACTTCGACGGCAAGCTGGGCGCCATCGGCCGCGTGCCGAGCTACCTGAAGAGCCTGTTCAACATCCGCCTGGCGCAGTTCGACGTGGAGACCGAGGCGCCGGTGCGCGGGCCCGACGGCCGCTGCATCGAGGCGCCTGCCGGCGTGCCCGGCGAGTGCCTCGGCCAGATCAAGAACACCGCGCGCGACGCCTACGTCGGTTACGCCGACAAGGCCGCCAGCGAGAAGAAGGTGCTGCGCGACGCATTCAAGGTCGGCGACGCCTGGTTCCGCACCGGCGACCTGCTGAGGAAGGACGCCGACGGCTACTTCTATTTCGTCGACCGGGTCGGCGACACGTTCCGCTGGAAGGGCGAGAACGTCTCAACCAGCGAGGTGGCGGGCGTGATCGCAGCCGCGCCGGGCGTCAAGGAAGCCGACGTCTACGGTGTCAAGGTCGGCGACCTCGACGGCCGCGCCGGCATGGCCGGGCTGGTGGTCAGCAAGGACTTCGACGCCAAGGCGTTCGGCGCGTTCGTCGCCCAGCGCCTGCCGGCCTACGCGCAGCCGGCCTTCCTGCGCCTGCTGCCCTCGATGGCGGTGACCGGCACCTTCAAGTACCGCAAGCTCGACCTGGTGACCCAGGGCTTCGACCCCGCCGTGATCAGGGACCCGCTCTACGTCCGCGGCCCGAATGGCTACCAGAAGCTGACCCGCCCCGTGTACGCCAAGGTGCTGAGCGGCGAGCTGCGGCTGTAGCCGCTGCCTCAGAGCGTTTCGGCGAGCCACTCGTACTGGCGCGACAGCTCGAACCACTGCATCGCCATATCGATCATCTCCTGCCGATGCGTCTCGGTGCCCGCCGCCAGACGCTCGGCATTCATCGCGCGGTTCCGGAAGAGCTCGCCCTTCTGCATCAGCAGCCAACGCCGGCGCCTGAAGAACACATCTCTGCCGGCGTCGCGCTGACTTTGGGGCGGCTCGTCCTCGCCGTCCGGCATCTGTTCGAGCTCCGCCTTCACGCCGAGCCAGAAGCTCGCGGAAGCCTCTTCGCCGAGCCGGCGGCACTCTTCGGCACACTGCTCGACGGCGCCGATTGCCTCTGGGCCAAGCTCGCGTGCAAGCTGCTCCGCTGTCGCGCACGCCATCGCAAATCCCCTCGTTTGGGTGTAGATCAACGCCTTCCACGCGCCATGCAAGGCTTATTCGCTCAGCAGGCCCCCGAGCATCGACCAGTCACGATGCGGATATCAGCCAGGGCGTCGGCGCTCGCCCTCATCCTCGAACCCGTGGAACGTCGCGAACGCCTCGATCGGCTCGCGCTCGGCGATGAGGCTGTTGACCGGGTCGTCCTCCACGGCCCAGCCCAGCGAGACGCCGCAGACAATCCACTGGTCGTCGGGCACGTTCAGCACCCGGCGCGTCACCGTCCAGTAGCAGTTCCAGGCCCCCTGCGGGCAGGTGTCGAGGCCGCGCGCCTTGGCGGCGAGCAGCAGGCTCTGCACGAACATGCCGGTGTCGAGGAAGCTCATGCAGTCGAGCGACTTGTCGATGGTGAATATCAGCCCGACCGGCGCATCGAAGAACTTGTAGTTGCGCCCCCACTGCGCCCAGTTCGCCGCCTGGTCGCCGCGCGGGATGCCGATCAGGCTGTACATCGCCTTGCCGAGCGCCCGCGCGCGGCCGACGTAGGGCTCGGTGCGCCGCGCCCGCGGGAACTCGGCGCTGGTGTCGGGCGGATTGCTGTCGCGGTGGGCCAGCACCTCGGCCACCAGGCGCTCTCGCACCTCGCCGGTCACCACGTGCACCTTCCACGGCTGGATGTTGGTGCCCGACGGTGAGCGCCGTGCGCACTCCAGCAACTCGCGCACCAGCGAGAGCGGCACCGGGTCCGGCTTGAAGGCGCGAACGGAGCGGCGCTGGTGAAGCACATCGTCGAACAGCAAGCTCATCTCCTGAGGGCTGGCGCGTTCGCTTACTAACCCGCCGCCTCGGCACGGGGCCAGACGCCTCACATCACCTGCCGCACCTCCACCGCCCCGTGGCCGGCGGCCGGGCAGCGGCGCGCCCAGTCGAGGGCGGCTTCCTGGTCCGGCGCCTCGATCAGGTAGTAACCGCCGATCTGCTCCTTGGTCTCGGCGAACGGCCCGTCCATCGTCACCAGCCGGCCGCCGATCGTCCGGACGGCGAGCGCGCCGCTGGGCGCCAGGCGCCCGGTCGACACCAGCGCGCCGGCCGCCGCCAGCGCCTCGTTGTAGCGGATGTAGGACGCCATCCCCTCGGCCTGCTCGGCCGGCGTCAACTTCGCCCAGCCACCCTCCTCGACGTGCAGCAACAGCAGGTATCGCATGCCGACCTCCTCGCAGCGGCGCGCAGCCGCTCTCTGATGCGGACGACGCGCGGCCGTCGGGCCTCCCGACATTTCTCCCGGCTAGTTGACCTCGGTCTTCTTCGCCGGCTCGGGGGGCAGTGCGGCGACCGGGACGCCGTCTTCGACCAGGCCCTTGACCTCGGCGGGGGTCGCTTCGCCGTAGATGCCGCGGTTCTCGCTTTTGCCCTCGTGGATGGCGCGCGCCTCGCGGGCGAAGGTGTCGCCGACGTAGTCGAAGTTCTCCTCGACGTGGCGGCGCACCTGCGCCATCGCCTCCATCATCACCTGATGACGGCCGTCCTTCAGGCCTGCACCGGCCGCAGTCTCGCCGCGCTTCTTGGTCCCCGCCACCGACGGGGCCATGATCTGCTTCTTCACCGCCCGCGAGCCGCACATCGGGCATTCGACCAGACCGCCGGCGGCCTGTGCGTCGAAGTCGGACGAGCGGGCGAACCAGCCTTCGAATACGTGGTCCTGGTCGCAGACGAGCGCGTAGCGGATCATTCCGCCGCTGTCCTTACGTTCTTCTCCGTTTCGCCAATGTAAAACGGCCCGGCGAACGACCGCGCATTGGCGAGCGCCGGGATCGCCTGGCGGGCCTTGGCGACCTCCGCGAGGTCGAGGTCGGCCATCAGCACGGCGGGCTCGTCATGGTCGGCCAGCGCGATCACCTCGCCCCAGGGCGCGACCGCCATCGAGTGGCCCCAGGTGGCGCGGCCGTCCTCGTGCACACCGCCCTGCGCCGGCGCGATGACGAACGAGCCGGTCTCGATCGCCCGCGCGCGCATCAACACTTCCCAGTGCGCCGCGCCGGTCGGCCGAGTAAACGCCGCCGGCGTGGTCAGCACCTCGGCGCCGGCCAGCGCGAGCGCCCGGTGCAGCGCCGGGAAGCGCAGGTCGTAGCAGATGGTGAGGCCGAGCTTGGCGCCGGCAGCTTGCGCCACCACCGCCTGGTCGCCCGGCGTGTAGCTGGCAGACTCGCGGATGTGCTCGCCGGTCGGCAGGTCGACGTCGAACATGTGCAGCTTGTCGTAGGTCGCGGCGACCGAGCCGTCGGGGCGCACCAGCATCGCGCGATTGGCGCACTGGCCGTCGTCGCGGCGCACCAGCGCCGAGCCGATCAGCAGCCAGACGCCGAGCTCGTCGGCCAGCGCGCGCAGGCCGGTCACCGCGACGTCGGCGTCGGGCGGCGACATCGCCTCGAACAGCGCGGCCTTGTTGCGCTGCAGGATGTTGGTCCCCTCGGGCGTGGCGATCAGCTGCGCGCCGGCGGCGGCGGCCTCGCGCACCAGCGGCGCGGCCTGCGCCAGCGCGGCGGCCTGGGTTGCCGGCGTGCGCAGCTGGACGAGGCCGACCCGCAGCATCAGGCGGCGCTCAGCAGCGGGTCGAGCCTGCCGGCGCGCTCCAGGGCCATCATCTCGTCGCAGCCGCCGATGTGCGTCCCGCCGATGAAGATCTGCGGGAAGGTGCTACGGCCGCCAGAGAGCTGCACCATCTCGGCGCGCTTGTCCGGGTCCATGCCGGCCTCGATCTCGGTGAACGCCACGCCCTTCTGCGTGAGCAGCGAGATGGCCCGAGCGCAGTAGCCGCAAAACGGACGGGTGTAGATGACGACGTCGGCCATGATGCTCGGGGTAAAGGGTGATCGCTGTTTAGACCAGGAAGCGGCGCTTCATATAG
>DATNEH010000189.1:0-27523 GCA_035553015.1 Caulobacteraceae bacterium
CAACGACCTACTCCGCCGCGTCCAGGGCTTCGGCCAGTTCACGCTCCAGGCCGTAATAGCGCGCGCGGTCCCAGAACCGGGGCCGGGCGATGCCGCTGGAGCGGTGGCGGCCGACGATGCCGCCGTGCTGGTCCTCGCCGGTGATCTCGTAGACGAACAGGTCCTGGGTGATGATCACGTCGCCTTCCAGGCCGACCACCTCGGTGATGTGGGTGATGCGGCGCGAGCCGTCGCGCAGGCGCGCGGCCTGGACGATGACGTCGATGGAGCCGACCACCATCTCGCGGATGGTCTTGGACGGCAGGCCGTAGCCGCCCATGGTGATCATCGATTCCAGGCGGCTGATGGCCTCGCGCGGGCTGTTGGAGTGCAGCGTGCCCATCGAGCCGTCGTGGCCGGTGTTCATCGCCTGCAAGAGGTCGAACGCCTCGGGTCCGCGCACCTCGCCCACGATGATCCGCTCCGGCCGCATGCGCAGGCAGTTCTTCACCAGGTCGCGCATGGTGATCATGCCGGTGCCTTCGAGATTGGCCGGCCGGGTCTCCAGGCGCACCACGTGGGGCTGCTGCAGCTGCAGTTCGGCGGCGTCCTCGCAGGTGATCACCCGCTCGGTGGGGTCGATGAAGGCGGTGAGCGTGTTGAGCAGCGTCGTCTTACCCGAGCCGGTGCCGCCGGAGATGATGATGTTGCATCGGCAGGCGCCGATCACGCCCAGCACCCGCGCGCCTTCCGGGCTGATCGACGCGTAGTCGACCAGGTTCTTCATCGTCAGCTTGTCCTTCCGGAATTTCCGGATGGTGAGCGTCGGGCCGTCGAGCGACAGCGGCGGGCCGATGACGTTGACGCGGCTGCCGTCCGGGAGGCGGGCGTCGCAGATCGGCGAGGATTCATCGACGCGGCGTCCGACTTGGCTGACGATCCGCTGGCAGATGTTCATCAACTGGCCGTTGTCGCGGAAGCGTACGTTGGTCAGCTGGGTCTTGCCGCCGACTTCGATGAACACCCGGTTGGCGCCGTTGCACATGATGTCGGCGATGTCGTCGCGCGAGAGCAGCGGCTCCAGCGGGCCGTAGCCCAGCACGTCGTTGATGACGTCCTGCACCAGGTGGTCGGTCTCGGAGACCGACATCGAGACGTTCTTGATCGCCACCAGCTCGGCGACGATGTCGCGGATCTCCTCGGCCGCCGAGGCCTGGTCCAGCTGCGCCAGCTGGGCGAGGTCGATGGTGTTCAGGAGCGCGTTGAAGATCGTCGTCTTGGTCTGGTGATAGTACTCGCTCTGCTCACGGACGATCTCGGTCGGCCCCTGCGCGGCCTGCAGCTGCTCGAAGCCGGCCGTCGCCTTCGGCGCCGGACGCGGCGCGCCGGCGCCCTTGCCACCGCCCTGCGGCGGGGCGGACGGCGCAGGCGCCTCGACCCGTTGCGGGCGCGTTGCGATCGGCGGCGCGCCGACGGTGGCCGGCGGCGGCGCCTGTCGAGGCGGCTGCTGGGGTGCGTCAGTGGCGCGCTTGCCGAACACGCTGCCTCGCTACCTCTTGAGGAGACGGTTGAGGAGCGAGGCGGCGCGGGGCGCAGGCTCGTCTCCGGTCTCGCGGCGGCTGATCATCCGGGCCAGGAGCTCGACGCTCTCGGCCTGCTTGGACTTCGGTCCGACCTCGGACAGCATCTGCCCGTTGTTCGCCGCCTGGCCGAACAGCTTGGCGTCGAAGGCGACCACCATGCAGGGGGTCAGCCCGAGCGCGTCGCCGAAGTCCTTCAGCGGGATCTCCGGGCGGCCCGGCAGGCCCATTTTGTTCAGCACCACGCGCGGCGGGGCGTCGTTGGGCCGCGCGGCGCGGATCAGGTCGACGATGTTCTTGGCGTTGCGCAGCGAGGCGAGGTCCGGCTCGGCCACCACGATCACGTCGTCGGAGGTGACCAGCATGCGCCGCTTCCACGGCGTCCATGCGTGCGGCAGGTCGAGCACCACGTAGGGCGTCGATCCGCGGATCTTCTGCGCCACTTCCTCGTAGGTCTCGGTGGCGATCTCGAAGTCGCGCTCGAGGCTGGCGGGCGCGGCGAACAGCGAGAGGTGATCGCCGCAGCGCGCCATCATCCGTTCCATCAGCACCGGGTCGAGGCGGTCGGGCTGGCTGAGCGCGTCGGCGATGCCGTGCAGCGGGTCCTGGTTGAAATCGAGGCCGGCGGTGCCGAAGGCCAGGTCCAGGTCGACCAGCACGGTGTTGGCGCCCATCCGCTCGGAGATCAGGTGGGCGACGTTGTGGGCCAGCGTGGAGGCGCCGGCGCCGCCCTTGGCGCCGCAGAAGGCGATCTGGCGGCCGATGAACGGCTGCGCCGGGTCGGCATAGAGCGCGGTGATCGCCGCGATCAGCTGCAGCAGACCCAGCGGCGGCACCAGGTACTCGGAGACCCCGCGCCGCATCAGCTCGCGGTAGAGGCTGATGTCGTTGGCGGCGCCGATCACGATGACCTTGGTGCCCGGGTCGCAGACCTCGGCGAGGCGCTCGAGCAGGCCCAGCAGTTGCTGCGGCGGATCCAGGCTCTCGACGATCAGCAGCGAGGGGGTCGGCTGGTTCTGGTAGTGCTCGACCGCCGCGGCCAGGCCGCCGGTCTGAACCACGGTCTTGGCGCGCTCCATTCGCCGGTCGCTGCTGGCCTTGTGGACCAGTTCGGCGATCTCCTGGCGCGACCAAAACACATGGATGGTGATGCGCGGCACCGTGTGCTCGCCCAGCGCCGCCTCGGCGCTGGCCAGCATGTCGGCGATCGGGTTGGGGGCCTGGGTCGGCGCGCTGTGGGCCGGATCGTCGTCGGTGACTGGGCGCGGCGAGGACAGACCGGCGAACGGATCGTGTGGCTCCGGCGCCGTCTTGGCGTCCTGCGACGTGGTGACGAATTCGGTCTCGGCGTCGAAGTCGAGGTCGAACGGATCGGCGGTTTCGGCGGTCTGCGGGCTCATGTCGATTCTTACTGGCCGGTCGAAGAGACGGCGCCGTTGGCTTGGGAGTCCTTCGAAGTCGAGGTCGAGACGCCCTGGCGGTACTTGTCGAGCACGACTTCCCGGCGCTGGGCGTCCGGCGGAGCAGACTCGCGCGGATGCAGCAGGTCGGCGGGCTCGGCGATCTGGGCGGCGATGTTGGCGGTCACCGCGCACCCGAACTCGGCGTAGCCGTCGGAATGGTAGTCGGTGGCCAGGTTCTCCCACGAGCGGCCGCACTGCGGCCCGCGCGCCTGGTAGCGGACGAACCCGACCACCACCGGGGCTGCGTGGTCGTCGCCGGCTTCGTAGCCGACGATGCGCACCGCCGCCGGGTCGACGCCCTGGCCGACCAGGAAGTCGCGCGCGGCGGTCGCCGTGCGGTAGACCGCCGCCTGGGCCGGGCCGTGCTCGGGCGCCTTGATGGTGATCGGCGCGCGGTCGGTCTGCATCCAGCGGCCGGCGAAGTCGCGCAGCGCATCGGCCTGGTTCGGCGAGATGCCGGCGTCGTGCACGCCGAGCTTGAGCTCGGTCGGCGACGGGTCGACCTGGATCGAGTAGCGCTCGGAGGGCGTGATCGGCGGCGGATCGGCGGCGGCTTTCGGGCCGGACGCGCCGTCTGTCGCACAGGCGCCGAGCGCCAGGAGGCCGAGGCCCGCGAGCCAGAGCGGTGCGCGCATGGGAGGACTCCTGTTCAGGTGCGGTCGGTCACTCGACGACATAGCCGTAAGGACCTTGATAGGTTCTTCCCGCCGTCGCCTGCGGATCGTGTTTGTAGGTGCGGTTCAGGCGGCCGAGCAGGATGGTGTCGAGGTCGCTGGCGATCTGCAGGCCGTCCATCGGCGTCTGCAGGTCGTTCGGACTGGTCGGCTTGACGATGTAGGGCGTCACGATGATCACCAGCTCGGTCTGGCCGGCCTGGTAGTCGCGCGAACGGAAGAGCGCGCCGAGGATCGGCACGTCCTTGGCGCCGGGGATGCCGGCGATGTCCTGGGCCGATTTGTCTTGCAGCAAGCCGGCGATCATCATCGCGCCGCCGGACGGCAGCTCGACGGTGGTCTCGGCGCGCCGCACGGTCAGCGCCGGCACCACCAGCACCGGGCCGCCGGAACCGGTCGACACGTTGAAGGCGCCCTGGTTGTTCAGCTCCGATACTTCGGTCGAGAGCTTCAGCGAAATTCGGCCGCCCGACAGCACAACCGGCGTGAAGCCGAGGCCGATGCCGAAGTCCTTGAACTCGACCGACACCGATCCGGTGTTCGATTCGGACACCGGCACCGGGAACTGGCCGCCGACCAGGAACTTCGCCGCCTCGCCGGAGACGGCGGTGAGGTTCGGCTCGGCCAGCGTGCGCACCAGGCCCACCTGCTCGAAAGCCTCCACATTGCCGGTACCCTGGTTCAGCCCGGTCGAGCCGGCTGTGGATTGCACGGTCGAGATGGTCCCTTGGCCGCCGTTGGTGCAGGTGTGGCAGACGATCGGCAGGCCGTTGAGCAACGGATTGGAGCTGACGATCTTGGAGATCGGCTGGGTGGTGGTGTTGATCGTGGGGCCGAATTGCTCGAGGCCGCCCAGGATTGCGCCGTTCACGCCAAAGGTGGCGGCCGTCCCCAGCAGGAACTGCGGCGAGCCGGCCTGGCCGATGACGGCGTTCCAGTTGACGCCCAGCTGCTTGATCACCTGACGGTCGACCTCGAGGATCCGCACCTTCAGCATCACCTGGTCCTGGCCGGCGATGCTGAGCATGTTCAGCACCTCGTCGGGCTTATCGACCGTGGCCTTGGCGATCTGCACCGCGCGGTCCGCGTCGGTGGCGCTCATCACGACGCCCGAGAGGATGACGCTGTCCTTGATGGCGTCGACCTGGACCTGCGAGCCCGGCAGCACCCGGTTGATGGTCTGCGCCAGGTTCGAGGTGTTCTGCTCGACGCGGATGTTGAGCCCCAGGATGCGACGCCCACCGGCGTCGAAGAAGATCGCGTCGGTGGCCCCGCTCTTCAGGCCCATCACGAAGATGCGGCGCGGCGTGCGCAGCACGGCCGAGGCGACCGCCGGGTTGGAGACCAGCACGTCGCGGGCGTCGATCGGCAGGTCGACGACGGCGGAGCGACCGACCGGCAGCGCGAGTTGCTGGCTCTGGGCTCCGGAGGCGAGGTCGACCTTGATCACCGACGAGCCGGCTTCCTGCGCGTGGCCGGCGAGCGGCGCGCTTAGCCAGGCGCTCGCGACGATGGCCGCCAGGAGCTTGAGAAGGGCGGCTTTCATGGCGCGCTCACCGATTCTGCGGCCGAGCCGCCTCTGAAGATGCGGACGGAGTGGCTGTCGTCGACGCCGCCTTGCGTGTGGCCGGCGATGTCGGCGTAGGAGCGCAGCGCCAGCGTGAGGCCGCCCTGGGTGCGGGCCCGCGCCACCGTGGTGGCGTTGACCGTCGGCACCTCGACCGTGACGGTGGCGCCGACGATCGCCGCGCCCGCCTTCGGCTGGTCGGTGTGCTGGTCGATGGCCAGCACCAGGGTGTTGGCGAGCACGGTCTCGGTGACCATGCCACCGCCGCCGCCCTTGCTGGTGTCGGCGTGGGTGGACAGAATGTCGACGCGGTCGCCCGGATTGATGAAGCCGCCGGCGGCGCTCTCGACGTTGATCGGCAGCGACATGGCGACCATGCCGGCCGGCAGGCGCACGGCCATGTAGCTGGTGTCGCCACTGCGGACGATCTTCCTGGAGGTGATCGGCTCGCCGGCGAAGATCGGGTCGCGGACGATCGCACCGGCCATGGCCAGCAGCTTCGGACCGCCGCCCGAGGTCATGTCGGTGACCGTGCGGGTAGCCTGGCGCACCGCCTGGGCGGCGGCGTTCGGCGCGCTGGTGCTGACCACTCCGTCGGTGATGTAGGAGGCGTTCATCGTCGCGGCCGGCCAGACCTGCCAGGTCATGTTGTCGGGCGACAGGCGGTCGCCGACGGCGAGATCGACCTTGGCGACCAGCACGCGCGTCATCGGCGGCGCGGGCGGCGCGGCGGCGACCACGGTGGGCCCCGTCGCCTTCGGCCGCGCGAACATGCCATGCACGAATAGCGCCAGGCCCACCGACGCGACCAGCGCGACGACGATGATCATGATTCGGGCCGGGGTCATGGTTGGGGCGCGCCTCCGGGGCGGGTGGAACAGGCCCGCATGCCCGCTCGGGCCGACGGTCCAGAGTGAATCGGGGCGGCCCTTCTGGCGCGTCGCCAAGGTGGCGGGGCCTTAGTTAACGCCCGCCTAAGACCAAGCTTCGCCGTAGGGCTGCTCAGAGGAGCGGATGCAGCGCGAAAGCCGCGAGCGCGCCGGCCGCAATAGCCACGCCGTAGGGGGCCGACTCGCCGGGCGTCGCCAGCCGCTGCGTCCAGGACGGACCAGCCGCGGCGAGGGGTCGCAGCCAGGCCGAGCGCAGCGCCACGAGGCCGAGCGCCAGCGCGCCGCCGGCCAGCGCCGTGTAGATCGCGAACGGCGGCAGACCGCGCAGGCCGACCCAGATGGCGGCCGCGGCCATCAGTTTGGCGTCGCCGCCGCCGATCCAGCCGACCGCGAACATGCCGGCGCCGACCACCAGCATGCCAACACCGACCGCGAAGCTGACCCCGATCTCGGGCAGCGGAACGCCCGCCAGCAGCGCGGCCGGCGCGAAGCCGGCCGCGAGGGCGAGCGAGATCCAGTTGGGAATGGTGAAGGTGGCCAGATCGCGCACCGCGGCGCCGATCACCAGCGTGGCGAAGACGCCGAGGACGATGGTCTTGACGAGCTCGGGCGACATGGCGGGACGTTGGCGGCGATGCGGAAGGATCTGCCGGCGACAATCGCCCCAAGGAGGTGAACCAAACGTTTCCCCGCACGGGCGCCGACAGTTGCGGTCGGCGCCCGTGCGGGGCCAAGCTTAACGGATCGCGCTGCCGGCCGAGGACAGCGTGGTGTTCAGGTTGCCGCCGAGCGTGGTCACGGCGCCGATGATCACAACGGCGATGAGCGCCACGATGAGACCGTACTCGATGGCGGTGGCGCCCGATTCGTCCCGCATCAGGCGGGCGAAAAACTTGTTCATTGCAAAGCTCCTCTGTGCACGAGCCAGCAGCCGCCTTGGCGCTGCCCCCTCGGCTTCGAATACGGCAAAAATGCAGCTCTACCTTTAAGAGAGAGCAAACAAGCAGCATGAACCGAAATTAGGTTTTAATCTTACGCTGGAAGTTGCAGGTATTCAGTGATGCGCCGCGGGCAGGTGATAGCCATATCTCAGGATCGAACGAAAAAGGGCCGCGGCATAGATCGCCGCGGCCCTTTGCCTTCGCGCCTGATGTCTTGCGACGTCTTAGCGGATGGCGCTGCCAGCCTTCGAAAGGCTGCTGTTCAGGTTGGTGCCGAGCGTGGTCACCGCACCGATGATCACCACCGCGATGAGCGCCACGATGAGACCGTACTCGATGGCGGTAGCGCCCGATTCGTCCCGCGCCAGGCGGGCGACAAACTTGGTCATGACTTACGCCTCCTGTCTGAGCCTGAGCTGCGAGGACGCAAGCGCGCCGCCGCCCCCCTCGGCTTCTGCAGGATCGATAATCGGCTTCTAGATTTAAGAGGCGACGAACAAACAAGCTGAACCGCTGCTAACCATTGCCAGCGCTTCAGGGATCGCGCGCACGACCCCCGGCCAGTTCCCGCGCTCACCCAGGCGTCTGGGCGACCGCCGCCTGCGGCATCGACGCGGACAAACGGAAAGGGGGCCGCGGCTTGCGCCGCGGCCCCCTCGCCTCGAGCTTTGCTTTGTTGCGCCGCTTTAGCGGATGGCGCTGCCGGCCTTCGAGAGGCTGGAGTTCAGGTTCGTGCCGAGCGTGGTCACGGCGCTGATGATCACAACCGCGATCAGGGCCACGATCAGGCCGTACTCGATGGCAGTGGCGCCGGATTCATCCTTCACGAAACGCGAAACGAACTTGGACATTGCTTGATCTCCTTCTGCAAGCCTTAGGGATCAAGCCGTTCAGGCCTCGCCCCCTAGAGAACGCGAGCAATTTCGCCTTTCGGCCTTAATTCTCAGTAAACGTGGAAGTATTGCCGGAAACTTTTCTATGGTTGACCGATATTCATCATTAGAAACGCTTAACCAAGCGCAACTGTAGCCACCTTCGCCGGCAATCACGGTACGCGGCGGCGCTGAGCAGCAGCGCCGGGCTTTACGCAAACTTAGGCGGCCCCTCCCTAGCCTCGCCTTCGGCTCGAGAAAGGCGCAGACAAGGCTCAGATGCCCTGGACGCTCATCAACCTGGCGGTCTTCTTCCTGGCGTTCGGCGCGCTGGCGCGGCTGACGCCGTGCAATCCTGGCCAGAAGGCGTTCGCCACCCGCGAGCTGATCGACAATGCGCTCTGGTGGTTCGCCGGCGTGCTGCTCTATGGCGGCCTCGCCGATCTATACATTCGCGCGGGCGCGAGTCTGGTGCTGCCGGGCCCGGCAGCCAAAACCGCCGCCGCCGCGATCCTCGGCGGCTATGGCCCCGCCGCGCGGCTGCCGCTGGTGGCGCAGGCCGGCCTGATGCTCGTCGCCATGGACGTCGTGCAGTACTGGCTGCACCGCGGCTTCCACGGCCGCACGCTGTGGCCGTTCCACGCCATCCACCACAGCGCCGAGGAACTCGACTGGACGACGACCTACCGGATCCACCCGGTGAACTTCGCCGTCTACAGCGCCGGCGCGCTGGCGCTGATCAAGCTGATCGGCTTCTCCCCGGCCGCCTTCCTGGTCATGGGGCCGTTCAACCTGGTGATCGGCGCGCTGGTCCACGCCAACCTGAACTGGACGTTCGGGCCGCTGCGCTACGTGATCGCCAGCCCGGTCTTCCACCGCTGGCACCACGTGAAGGACCCGAAGGTGCACGACCGCAACTTCGCGCCGACCTTCCCGGTGCTCGACCTGATGTTCGGCACCTTCTACATGCCGAAGGGCGAACTGCCGTCCGACTATGGGGTCGAGGGCATGCCGACCAGCTTCGCCGCGCAGCTGGTCTGGCCGTTCCAGGTGGTCGCCGGCCGGCTCGGCTGGCCGCGCAAGGCCGGCGCGGCGGCGGCCTGAGGCGCCAGGGGAGCCCGATCCAGGTTGAACGTCCAGGCCGCTACCGACGCCTGGCTGGCGCGCCTCCCGGCGCCCGAGCGCCTCGCCGCGCAAGCCGCCACCGACGCGCGCCTGGCCGGCTGGGTCGCCGGGGTGGTCATCTTCGTGGCGATCGCGGCGCTGCTGACCCGGCTCGGCGTGGCAAGCCGACTGGCGCGGTCGATCGAAGCGGGCGGGCCGCGGCCATGGCTTGCCACCGGCGCGGCGGCGGCCGTCACGGCGCTGATGCTGGCGTCGGCGAAAGCGATCGTCGACGCAACCGTCACCTGGCGGGTCGGGCAGGTCATGGGCGGCGGGGGCGGTGCGGGCGCGCCGAGCTTGCCGGCCGATCTCGCCACCGCGGCCGCCGGCGTCCTGCCGATCGTCGTCGTCGCCGCCCTCGTCTTCCCGCCGCTCGCCTGGCTGATGCGGCGCGCGCCACGGCGCTGGCCGCTGATCCTCGGGCCCGCCGCGCTGGCGCTGGTGCTGGGGCTCGGCTGGCTGCCCTATGCGCTTTCGGCCGGCCCGGCCGGCCCGGCTGCGCCGCCAGGACCGGCGCAGGCCGGCGTCGCCCGCCTGGTCGCCGAGACCGGACTGCCCGTGCCGGTCGTGCAGCAGGCGGCCGATCCGGCGCTCGACGCCGACGTCACCGGCGGCTTCGGCCACGCCCGCGTGGTGGTCGGGCCGCGCCTGCTGGCGGGCGATCCGGGCGAGGCGCGCGCCTACGTCGGCCACCTGATCGGCCACTATGCCCACAATGACGTGCTGATCGTCTGCCTGGTGGTCGGCGCCGTCGTCTGGGCGGGCTGCTGGGCGGCGCAAGGATGGGCGGCGCCGCTGGCCCGCGCGATGGGGGCCAAAGAGGCTCGCGGCCCGGCCGATCCCGCCACGACGCCGGCGCTCGCGGTGATCGCCGCCGCCACCGTGACGCTGGCGGCGCTGGTCGGCGCCGCCTACCTGCGCTGGGCCAACGTCGGCGCCGACTCCTATTCGCTGGCGCACGCGCGCGAGCCGGACGGACTGGTGGCGGTGATCGAGGACGAGTGGCGCCGCGATCCGGCCCACGATTCGGTCACGCCCTCGGCGCTGGAGACCGCGCTCTTCTACAGCCACCCGCCGCTGGCGACGCGGATCGCCCACGCGATGGCCTGGAAGTCGGCGCCCCCTGGCTGACGCGCCGCTCGCCGCCCGGCGGCCACGTTCAGCCTTTCTTGACCAATCCGGCGGAGCCTTCCGTCATGCGCCAGCTCGTCCTCTCGCTCGCCCTCGCCCTCGCGCCCGTCGCGGCGCTCGCCGCCACGCTGGCGGTGCCGCTCGACCAGTCGGCGCTGGTGACGCTGTCGGCGCCGGCCCACAACGTGGTCGTCGGCAATCCGGCGATCGCCGACGTGGCGGTGGCCGACCAGCGGCACATCATCATCACCGGCAAGGGCCCGGGGGTGACCAATCTCGTGGTCACCGACGCAGGCGGCAAGCCGATCTTCGACCGCGAGATCGTGGTCGGCGCGCAGTCCGGCGGCCGCGTCGCGCTGATCAACGGTCCTGCGATCACCAGCTACACCTGCGCTCCGATCTGCGAGGCGTCGCCGGCCGGCGCCGGTGGGCCGGCGGCGCCGGCCATCCCCGCGGGTCAAGCCGGCGGCGCCGTCGAAGGCTCGCACGCCAGCGGCTCGGTGAGCGCCTCGCCCAGCACGCCTTAAGGCAACCTTAGGGCGCCGCGGATAGCCTGAAGGCCGACTTCCTTCGCCCGAGGGGGCCTTCGGCCGATGCCGCCCGTACGATCAGTCGCCCGCCGGCGCCTGCGCGCCTTCGCCACGGCTGAGGGCGGCGCCACGGCGGTCGAGTTCGCGATGATCTCCATCCCGTTCCTGGCGCTGCTGTTCGCGATCTTCGAGCTCGGCGCGATGTTCATGGCCTCCTCGGCCATCGACGCGGCCGTCGAGCAGGCCTCGCGCCAGATCCGCACCGGCCAGCTGCAGTCCAGCGGCAACAACAGCGCCGCGGGCTTCAAGACGCTGGTCTGCAACAGTGTCTCGTGGATCTCCAGCGCCGACTGCCAGGCCAACCTCAGCCTCGACGTGCGCACCTTCTCGAGCTTCGCGTCGATCACCGTGACGACGCCGGTGGCGAACGGCGCGATCGACCAGAGCCAGATCGGCTACACGCCTGGCGGCTCGTGCGACATCGTGCTGGTGCGCGCCTTCTATCCCTGGACCCTGCTGACGCCGACGCTGGAGCCCGGGCTGCCGAACCTGAACGCCAGCCAGCGGCTGCTGACCGCCACCGTGGCGTTCCGCAACGAGAACTGGTCGACGGCCACGTCGGGATGCGGCTGATGCGCCCCTATCGCCTCGTCGCCGATCGGCGCGGCGCGGCGGCGGTGGAGTTCGCGCTGCTGCTGCCGCTGATCGCGCTGATCTACTTCGGCCTCGTCGAGGTCACGCAGGGCGCGATGACCGAGCAGCGGGTGGCGCACACCGCCTCGGCGATCGGCGATCTGGTGGCGCAAAGCTCGACCATCACCAGCGCCGAGGTCGGCGACATCTTTGCGGTGGGCAAGGCGATCATGTCGCCCTATCCGACCAGCGGCCTGCAGATGCGGGTCTCCAGCCTGACCGCCGACAAGAACGGCAACGTCACCGTGGCCTGGAGCCAGGCGCAGGGGATGGCGGCGCTGACCAAGGGAGGGCCGGCGCCCACCCTGCCGACCAACGTGGTCGACGCCAGCGAGAGCGTGATCATGGGCGAGACCAAGTACGCCTACAAATCGGTGTTCGGCGTCGTGCTGCCGCAGGCGATCACCTTCAGCGAGACCTACTACCTGCACCCGCGCCTCTCGACCCAGGTGACCTGCGCCGACTGCTGAGCCAGGCTCAGCCCGCCGATATCCGCCGCTCGCCGTGCGGTCAGGCGTAAGCCTCGACCGCTTTCGATAGCGCCGCGACCATCGGGTGCGGTTCGAATGGACGCCCAACCAGATGCGCCGGCCGGACGCCGGCCAGGCTGCTGGTGAGGAAGATCGCGCCGGCCGCCTCGAGCGCCGCGGGACCTTGCCGCGCCTCGCGCACCGCCGCGCCCAGCGACGCCGCCGCCGAGCGAATCTGCGCGGCCATGATCCCCGGCAGGCAGCCGGCCTCCGGCGCCGGGGTGCAGAGCGCGTCGCCCTCGATCCAGAAGAGGTTGGCGACGGCGCCGCAGGCGAGCTCGCCCTTCGTGTTGAGCATCACCGCCTCGCCCGCGCCCGCGGTCTGCGCTTCGCGGCGGGCCAGCACGTTGTCGAGGTAGGCCAGCGTCTTCAGCCGGCTCGCCGGGGAGGCCTCGTTGCGGCGCACGCTGGCGATGGCGAGCGAGGCGGGCGCGGCCAGCTTCGCCGATGGGGCGGCCGTCGCGAAGAGCCGCGTCTGCAGGGCGACAGGCCTGTCGAGGCCGCGGCCGCCGGAGCCGGCGGTCAGCGTCACCCGCACCGCAGCGCGATCGCCGGCGAGGTCCGCATCCCGCACCGCGGCGACCGCGCAGTCCAGGAAGGCAGGCTCGGTCGGCGCCGGCAGGCCGAGCGTCGCCGCGCCGGCGGCCATCCGCGCCCAGTGCGCGCCGCCCAGCACCAGCGCGCCGTCCTTCCACAGCAGCGTCTCGAAGAGGCCGTCGCCGAGCAGCAGCCCGCGGTCGTCGAGCGGAACGGCGCCCATCATGCGATCGTTCCTCAGCTCGCGAGTTCGCGGTTGCCCTTGCGCAGGAACAGCAGCCCGAAGAAGCCGACGGTCAACAGGATGATGATCATCGCAAAGCCGCCCTGCTGCGACTTGAAGATCCGGGTGCCGATGTTGACCATCATCGGCGCCAGCCAGGCGGTGGCGGTGCCGGAGACCGCGTAGGCGCCGAAGAAGGCCCCGGTCTGGTCGGGCGGCGTCAGCCGGGTCAGCAGCGTGCGGCTGGAGGCGTAGTGCGCGGTGATGAAGATGGCGTTCGAGAAGCCGATCAGCGTGAAGATCCACTCCGGCAGGGTGCGGAAGAACGGCCCGTTCCACATCGGCGCGTGCGCGGCCGGATCGAAGTGCCAGAAGAACAGGATCCGGTCGGGCGCCATGCCGAGGAGCGCGATGATGCCCAGCAGCGACATCAGGATCTCCATCTGCACTGCGCGGCGCGGCCCCAAAAAGGCGTCGAACGCCCGCGCCAGGAAGCCGCCGATCACCGCCAGCACGGTCAGGATGATGCCGATCACCAGCATCTCCAGCGCGCCCCAGTGCATCACGCCGGTGGCGTAGATGCCGAAGAAGGTCAGCACCGCGCCCATGCCGTCGGTGTAGAAGCTGCGCGCCAGCAGGAAGATCGCCGCGTCGCGGTGGTTGCGCACCGTCATCAGCATGCGCCAGAGCGCCCGCGCGCCGTCGGCGAAGGCGCGCGGGATCGAGACGCCCGAGCGCGCCGCATCGGGCGTGAACAGCATGATCGGGACGGTGCCGACGAACAGCAGCACCGCGGTCATCGGCCCGGTCAGCCGCTCCGGCTCGTGCAGCGCCTGGCTGAGGCCGAACAGCGGCTGCTTGGGCACCCAGCTCCAGTCGGTCTTGCCGGGCAGCATGAAGCCCCAGGCCAGGAAGCCGAACAGCGCCAGCGCGAAGGCGTTGCCCAGCGCCAGCGCCAGGCTGGAGGCCTTGTGGGCGCCGCCGAGACCCGCCGCGCGCACCAAGAGCGAGTTGTGGATCACCTCGGTGTAGGAGAACAGCAGGCCGATGGTGCTGGTCATGATCATGGTGACCACGATCGGCAGGCCGGAGCCGTCGGGCTTGGCCCACCAGAGCCCGAACATCAGCGGGATCATCAGCGCGACGGCCAGGCCCAGCCAGCCCTTGCGCCGGCCGAGCTGGTCGATCGAGGCGCCCAGGAACGGCGCGGTCGCCATCGTGGCCCAGCCCGAATACTGGCTGAAGCGCGAGATCACCTCCTGGCCGGCGGTGGGGTTGGAGTGCGGGTAGTCGACCATCACCGAGGCCACGTAGGGCATGAAGATGTAGATGATGATCAGGATGACGTAGGGGTCGCGGGCGCCCTCGAAGACCGCCCAGCTGATCCCGCCGCGGGTGAGGCGCGTGCTGGCGACGTCGGCCTCGGGGCGTACGGCGACGAGGTCGGCTTCCGGAATCACTTCGGTCAATGGGCTCTCCCGCCGGCCCACTCGAAGGGGCGCTTGAGCCCAACCTAACCGGCTGGCGGGGAATGGGAAGCGCGGCGCGCGCGAACGGAAGAGGCGCGCTAGCCCGAGAGTGGCGGCGGCCGCCGCTGCTTCCTTGCCTCAGGCTTCCGGCGGCATGGCGCCCAGCAGCGCCCGCGTGCGCGCCTCGACATCGAGCTGGAAGACCGCGGTGGGGGTCCGCACGGAGAGCTCCGCCTTGGCGCGGTCCAGGGCATCGGTGTCGAGATCGACAAGCACCAGCTGCGCGCCCGCACCGGCGAAGGCCCGGGCGATGCCGAGCCCGATCCCGTTCGCCCCGCCGGTGATGAATGCGGTCCGCCCGGCCACGTCAGTCATGCTCCAGTCCCTCCCTGCACGTCTCGTCGGCGAGCATCCTCGCGGCGCCGCCTTTGAGCAGAGTGGATGCTGACAGGACAGCGCCTGTCAAAACGCTACGCTACGTCAGGCGCGAGGTGGACGGCGGTCTTGGCGTGAGCTGCGATGCGGCGGCGCCAGGAACCATGGAGGGGCCACACATGAAGCCGAAGATCTCGATGGTCAGCCTGAGCGTCAGCGACCTTGGGCGCTCGCTCGCCTTCTATCGCGACGGCCTAGGCTTCCCGACCCACAACTACGCCGACGGCGACGACTACATCATGTTCAAGCTGGAAAGCAGCTGGCTGTCGCTCATGGCCAAGGATCGCTCGGGCGCCGCGCCCGACACCCACGCCGTGAGCCTCCAGCACAACGTGCCGTCTGAAGCGGCCGTCCGGGAGGTGTTCGAGCTCGGCGTGGCGGCCGGCGCGACGGCGCTCAAGGCGCCGCAACCCGCGCCATGGGGCGGCTACGAGGCCGACTTCGCCGACCCGGACGGCCACGTTTGGGGCATCGCCTACAACCCATTCACCGACCTCACCTAGTCGATCACGCTTCCGCGCGGCGCGGGAACCTCCGCGGAAGCCGCTTGGAGCTGGGCAGTCCGCGACGCTAGGGTCGGCGCGAGGCGCCGGGCACGGGCGCCCGAGGGAACGCCAGGACCATGACCGCAGCCGTCCGCATCGATCCGACAACCGGCCGCCGCCTCTTCGCCACCCGCGCCGCCCTGGCCTCGGAGCGCATCGCCGGCAAGGGCTACTCTGTCGTCGCCGACGCGGCGCTGACCGCCTTGCCGGAGCCGCCGCCCGGCGCGGTCTTCAATCCCGAGGAACAGGCCCGCTACCGCGCCTTCAAGGAAGCGCGGCGCGGCGCGGCCGACTACATGCCGATGGAGGGCGAGTTCGCCCGCTATCTCGCCGACGTCTACTCGGCCGAGCCGGTGGCGCGCGAGCCGCTGACCGACGAGTGCGAGATCCTGGTGGTCGGCGCGGGTTTCGCTGGCCTTCTGCTCTGGCACAAGCTGCGCGCGGCGGGCTTCGAGGACGTGCGCTTCTGCGAGAAGGGCGGCGACGTCGGCGGCACCTGGTACTGGAACCGCTATCCCGGGATCGCCTGCGACGTGGAGGCCTACTCCTACCTGCCGCTGCTGGAGGAGACCGGCTACGTGCCCTCCATGAAGTTCGCGTCGGGCTTCGAGATCCTCGAGTACTGCCAGCTGATCGCCGAGAAGTTCGGCTTCTACGAGCGCTGCCTGTTCCACACCACGGTGGAAGCTACGCGCTGGGACGAGGCCGCCCGGCGCTGGACGGTGACGACGGACCGCGGCGACGCAATGCGGGCGCGTTTCGTGATCCTGGCCAACGGCATCCTCACGACGCCGAAGCTGGCGCGGATCTCCGGCATGGAGACCTTCGAGGGCGCCTCATTCCACACCTCGCGCTGGAACTACGACGTCGACCTGGCCGGCAAGCGGGTCGGTATCATCGGCACCGGCGCGACGGCGGTGCAGGCGATCCCCGAGCTCGCCAAGGTGGCGGGCGAGCTCTTCGTCTTCCAGCGCACGCCTTCGTCGATCGACGTGCGCGACCAGCGCGCCACCACCGACGAGGAGCGGGCGGCGTGGGCCGCCGAGCCGGGCTGGGCGCGCGCCCGGCGGGCGCGGTTCGCACGCATCTCGGCCGGACGCACGGCGATGAAGGCCAACGACGACTACCTGTCGGGCAAGATCGCCGACTTCAAGGAGCGCAAGACCCACGAGCGGCAACTCACCCCGCAGGAGTTCATCGCCAAGCAGCTCGATTCCAACTTCCGGATCATGGAGCAGATCCGCGGCCGGGTAGACGCGATCGTGAAGGATCCGAAGACCGCCGCGGCGCTGAAGCCCTACTACCCGTACGGCTGCAAGCGTCCGACCTTCCATGACGAATACCTGCCGACCTTCAACCTGCCGCACGTTCACCTGGTCGACACCGCCCCCGCCGGGGTGAAGCAGATCAACGCGCGCGGCGTGGTCCACGACGGCGTGGAATATCCGCTCGACGTGCTGATCTACGCGACCGGCTTCCAGTGGATGGCGGCCTCGACCTTCAACGTGATCACCGGCCGGGGCGGCGTCACCCTGAGCGAGCAATGGCGGGCGGAGGGCGTGAAGACCTTCCTCGGCCTGCACTGCGCGGGTTACCCGAACCTCTTCATCATCGCAGGCCCGCAGGGCGGCGGCGGCAGCTTCAACTTCACCGACGCCATCGACGTGCACGCCGACTACGTCGTCTCGATGCTCTCAGGCATGCGCGAGCGCGGCGACAAGGTGGTGGACGTCACGGCCGAGGCCGCCGACTCTTACGCGAAGCACTGCCGCGAGGCCGACATCGCCAGCCAGCCGCTGCGCGACTGCCTCAGCTACTACAACGGCGAGGGCGCCGCCCTGCC
The DNA here is from genome assembly GCA_035553015.1 of Caulobacteraceae bacterium. GTDB lineage: Bacteria > Pseudomonadota > Alphaproteobacteria > Caulobacterales > Caulobacteraceae > Acaudatibacter. Next base: position 17,067 of record DATNEH010000189.1, read on the forward strand.
CGGCAGCCTCGCCTACTACGGCGGCGGCCGCTGGCGCCAGCTGCGGGCCGAAGCCCAGGCCAGCCTGGCGCCGTACGCATTCGGGTAGGTTCTTGAAGCTCGCCGCCGTCGGGTTGGCAGTCGCCGTCGACCGCCGGCCAGCCTGCTCAAACCTCCGCTCGAGCACCCTTCGCCGCGACTGAGTTCAGCCCGCCCAGCGCGCGGCGATCAGCGGCGCACGGTGCTAGGCGGTTCGGCGCGCCCGCGCCGCCACCCAAGCCGCAACGCCGAGGGAGAGGACGACCGCCACGATCGCAGGCGCCCCAGCTCCCAGGTCCGGCGCAGGAGCGGCGCACACCACAGCGGCGCATCGGTGGTGGATCGGTTTCGCCAGCGCGGCGCCCGAGCCCATCAGCACCATTACAATCGACAGCGGTACGGCCTGCAGAACACGAAACATAATTGCCTCTCACAGCACGAATGTTGCAGACTCATTACCGATCTTGGACGAGAAAATGTCAACCAATTTGTCTGATATATCGAATCCATCGAACCAAATTACCGCTCTTACCGACGATTCCATCCGACATACCGGATTGCGTCGACGCGAGACGCTCATGTGGGCGCTCTTCGTGCTGCTGGCCAACAGCATGGTGGGGGCGTTGCAGTCTCCGGGCTTTCCCTTACCGGATCAGGGCTGGCTGCTTCCGTCTCGATTCGATGCGTTCGACGCCCTCGCCTGGGCGGTGGCCGCCTGGCGCCTTGGCAAGGCGCCTGATGCGCCGGCGGCGCTCGCGGACGTCGCCTTCGCCTTGGCCGTCGCGGTCCTCGCGGCCTTGCCGGCGCACGCCGCGGCCCCGCTTGCGGCGACCGGTCTCGGCCTCTGGCTGTTGGCGCGATCGGCCGGAAGTTCAGACGGACGAGCCGCCGGCGCCGTCCTGCTCGCCATTGCCTCCCATCAACTCTGGAGCGGCCTGGTTTTCAGCCTGTTTTCTCCGGAGTTCGTGAAGTTCGACGCCACGCTGGTGGGCCAACTGGTGACCTGGACCGTGCAGGGGGCGGTCCAGCACGACAACATCATCACCGTGCCCGGCGGCCATGGGATCGCTGTGCTCGAGGGGTGTTCCAGCTTTTCCAACGTCTCCACGTCGCTGCTCGCCTGGGTCGCCTTGTCGAAGCTGGTGCGGGCCACCTGGCGGCGGCGAGACCTTGCCGTCGCCGGCGCCACAGTCATCGCGCAGATCGCGCTCAACGTCGGCCGCATGTATCTGCTCGCCCAATCAAATGACATGTTCACCTACTGGCATGACGCGACCGGGGCGCAGATCTATGCCGCGGTCGGCTCGGCCGCTGCGGTATTGATTTCGCTCTTGGGCTCCCAGTGGGCGGGACGCGCCGCGTGAGGTGGCTGGTCCGGTTCGCCTTCTTGGCTTTGCTGGCGCTGGGGCTCGGCGGGAAGCTGTCGACGCCGCCCAGCTCAACAGTCCCCGAGCCCACGACGTCGCTGAGCGCCGTTCTTGGGCCGCGCCTGATTGCCCCGGTCACTGTCCACCCCGGCGCGCAGACCGTGATCCTCTCCGCGCCGATCGGAACCTGCTCTGCGCCGCTTCTGGCGGCTCCCGTCGAGCCGACCTTCACGACGGCCGCGATCGTCGAACAGGTGCGTCGGCCGGGCGACCACGCCTTCTACGCGTATCTGGACTGGGTTTCCGACCACCCCGATCGCTGGGGACTTCTGAAACGCCGTGTCCAGGAGAAGGCCGCCGAAGCGCTGGGTGTAAGCCCGTATGACGGCGACTCGCACATGCTGTTCATTTCCGAGCCGCCAGGCTGCAGCGTCGCGCGGGACGCTCCGTGGCGCCGGTACTGGCTGCTTCACCGCTCGGGACCGCCGGGGCCCTGACCGCTCCGCTGCCCGCGGAGCGGCCAGGCCTATGGTCCGGCCCCGCGCTTCGGGGCGGCTTACGCCTTCTCGACCTTGCGGGCGGCGTCGTCGATGGCGGCGATCAGGGCATCGAGCTGGTCGGCGTCGACCGGGCCCGTGCGCATGCGAAGGCCGATCGCCGCGCCAAGGTTCTGCATCGCGCGGGCGATGCGCGGCGATGGGCCCTCGAAGCGCTCGTTGAGGTCGGCCATGCGGCGGAAGATGCCGTCGACCACCGCCTTCTTCTCCTCGAGCGCGGCGTCGCCGGCCTCGGTGATCCGATAGAGCTTCTTGCCGCCCTCGGCCGCCTCGACGGTCACGTAGCCGAGCTCTTCGAGCAGGGTCAGCGTCGGGTAGATGACGCCGGGGCTGGGCGAATAGGCGCCGCCGACCTTCTCCTCGATCGCCTTGATGATCTCGTAGCCGTGGCGCGGCTGCTCGCTGATCAGCTTCAGCATCACGAAGCGCAGGTCGCCCTGGTCGAACACGCGATGAGCGCGCCGACCCATGCGGCCGCCGATGCCATGATGGCGGCCGTGGAAGCCGAATTCGCGCGCGGCGTGGGCCTCGCGCATCCGGTGAAAGTGTCTGTGCATGGTTATACTCCGATAATGCACCGATATATCTGATCATAGATATATCTAACTCACGACGGTTTGCAAGGGGTGATTCTGTGGCGGCCTGCGACGGCTCAGCTTTGGTGCTATGGTGTGGGCATGGGGGCGGCTGCGGACCCGATCGAGGTCGAGACCCGCAAGGGGCGCATGTGGGCGGCGCGGTCAGCCGGCGCGTCCGTCCGGCGCCCAACGCGCGCGGCTCTCGGCGTGGCGTTGGCGCTGGCGGCGATGGCCGGCGCGCCGGGCGTCTGGGCTGGGCCGCGGTTCGCCGCGCAGCCGACGCCGGCCGAGATCACCGGGTCGCTGTCGCGCTACGGCGCGCGCGCCACGGTGAGCGCGCTCTTCGCGCAGCGCCGCTGGGACTTCGTCTCCGACCGCATCGGCGCGGGCGAGGCGCCCTACGTGGCGCTGGCGGTGAAGCTGGCGCCCGGCGCGGATGCCGGGACCGCCGAGGACCTGCCGATCGCGCTCGCCTTCGCCCTGCCCCGCAATGCGCCCGCGGTGCTGGCCGTGCTCGCCGCGCCCGAAAGCAGCTTCGACGTCGCAGAAGTCTGCGACGCGCCGTTCATCGAGGACACCGTCAGCGACATCCCCGCCTGGCGCCGCCAGGCCGCCGCCGCGGTGCGCCGCGTCGCCGACCCGAGGCTGGGCGCGGTGAAGACGGCCTGCCTGGCGGCGATCGAATCCGAAGGCTGAGCTCAGAAAAAGGCATGCACGTGGGGATGGGCGCCGGCGAGGTTCGCCGCATCGCCGTTGTCGGCTGCTCCGGTTCCGGCAAGTCGACGCTGGCGGCTGCGCTCGCGACGCGGCTCGGGCTGCCCTACGTGGCCACCGACGGGGTGTTCTGGACCGGCGACTGGCGAGCGACGCCGGCGGCCGACGTGCGCCACTGGCTCGCGACAGCGACCGCCGCGGAGCGCTGGGTGACGGACGGCAACTTCGACGGCGACCGCGACCTCCTCTGGGCGCGCGCCGACCTGATCGTCTGGCTCGATCTGCCGCTCCGCGTGGTGCTCGGCCAGGCGCTGCGGCGCAATCTCGGCTGGTGGCTGCAAGGCGCAAAGGTCTGGGGCGGCCAGCGGATGACGCTCGCCAAGGCGTGGGGCGGCGCGCGGCACGTGCTGCGCTCGCACGGCCTGAAGCGGCGAACGTATTGCGGCTGGCTGGCCGAGTGCGGCGGGCGCAGCGTGCGCCTCAGCCGACCGGCGCGCGTCGACGCGTGGGTCCGGGCGGTGACCGAGGCGCTATAGAAGCGTCGTGCCGACCCTCGTTCCGATCGACGACCCTGCCGATCCGCGCATCGCGCCCTACGCGGCCGTGCGCGAGCGCGACCTGGTCGGGCGCGGCGACGGCTTCATCGCCGAGGGCGAAGTGGTGCTGCGCGTGCTGCTGGCGCCCGGCGCCTGCGCGCGCCCCGCCTCGCTGCTGGTGGCGGAGAGCCGGCTGGCGCGGCTGGCGCCGCTGCTGGACGGGCTGGCGGCCGACGTCCCGGTCTACGCCGCGCGGCCGTCCGTGATGGACGCCATCGTCGGCTTCCACATCCACCGCGGGATCCTGGCGCATGGCGTGCGGCCGCCTGAGCCCGGCGCAGCGGCGCTGCTGGCCGGCCTGCCGTCGCGCGCGCTGGCGCTGGCGCTGATCGGGGTGGCCAACCACGACAACATGGGCGGCCTCTTCCGCAACGCCGCCGCGTTCGGCGCGGGGGCGGTGCTGCTCGACCCCAGCTGCTGCGACCCGCTCTACCGCAAGGCCATCCGCGTCTCGGTCGGCGCGGCGCTGAGAGTCCCGTTCGCGCGCCTGGCGCCCGGCGAGGACCTCGTCGCGCTCCTGGAAGCGGCCGGCTTCGTGCCGCTGGCGCTGACGCCGGGCGCGGCCGAGCCGCTGACGGCGCTGAGGCGGCCGGACCGCGCCGCGCTGCTGCTGGGCGCCGAAGGGCCCGGCCTGCCGGCCGACGTCCTGGCGCGGGCGCGGCGCGTCTCGATCCCGATGGCCGCCGGCTGGGATTCGCTCAACGTCGGCGCCGCCAGCGCCGTCGCGCTGCACGAGCTGACCCGTGGCGGTTGATCGTCACTCGCTGCGACGGCGCACGTCCGCCTTGCCGGCGCGCCCGGCCTCCTGCCAGCCCAGCAGCAGCTCGCGCACCACCCCTGGCGGCCCGAGCAGATCGACCGCGCCTGGCTCGAGCCCCAGGATGCGGTCGGCGATCGCCTCCTCGGCGCGAACTCGCTCGACCATCATCGTCATCGCGCCGTCGAAGTCCGCGTCCGCCTTGTCCAGCGCCGCGATCACCAGGCCGCGCCGCCCGGTGGCGAGGGCGAGCAGGACCTCGGCGGTCAGCGCCGGGTCGCCGGCGTCGAACACGCCCTGCGCCTCGCCGTCGGCGATGATCTGAGCCAGCGCCGGCGCCAGCACCTTGAACACCGCATCGAGGATGCGCTGGTAGAGCACGACGTTCTGCGGATCGAGCAGCGTGGCGAACATCGCCCGCAGCTCGGCGATATGCTCGCGCTTCCACTCGCGGGTCAGCGATAGCAGCAGGTTGAGGCGCTGCAGGGCGTCCAGTCTGGGATCGGCCTGCAGCGTGCCGATGAAGCCGGTCGCCTCGCGGGCGAAGCGGTCGGCGATCGCCTCCAGCAAGTCCTCCTTGGCGCGGAAGTGATGGTAGAACGCGCCCTTCGAGAGACCGGTCGCGGCGATTACGTCGTTGACCGTGGTCTGGTCGTAGCCGCGGGTCAGGAACAGGCCCTGCGCGCAGTCGAGCAGCTCGGCGCGCCTGACCGCCGGCGCCTTCAGCACCCGCACCTTGCGGTCGGCCTCGGCCTGTTTGTCCATCCTGCCCTGCGCGCTCCTGAGACCGACCGTCGGTTTGACATTGAAGACCGACCGGCGGTCTGATAGGACCATAACGCATCGACCGCTGGAACGGAAGGCGCTGAACATGACCCAGGTGTTGGACGGCGTTCGCCCGAAGACCGGCCCCACGGCGGGCCTTTCGCTGGGCAAGCCGCTCGGCTTCGACATCATCTCGGCGCGGTTCAAGGCCGATCCCGCCCCGACCTTCGCCGCCATGCGCGCGGTCGGACCGGTGATCCCGATCAAGCTGCCGTTCGTCGGCAAGGCCTGGGTGACCACCACCCACGAGGCGACGCTCGCCATGATCAAGGACAACGGCCTCTTCGTGCAGGAGGGCCGCAACGCCGGGAAGTCAGGCGTCGCCGGCTTTTCCTGGTGGCTGCCGAAGTCGATCAGGGCGCTTGCCAACAACATGCTGCAGAAGGACGAGCCGGATCACCGGCGCCTGCGCCACCTGGTCGACAAGGCCTTCGCGCGCCGCGACGTGCTGGCGATGCGCCCGGGCGTCGAGAAGCTGGCCGACCAGATCCTGGATCGGCTCGCGGGCCGCGCCGAGATCGACCTGGTCGGCGACTACGCCCGCCAGCTGCCCCTGGCGGTGATCTGCGACCTGCTGGGCCTGCCCGAGGGGGACCGCGCCGAGTTCTCGGCGCTGGCGCAGCAGGCGCTGACCATCAACAGCGCGATCGGGCTGATCCTGGCCGCGCCGGCGTTCGGCAAGATGCTCGACTACGGGCGCCGGCAGATCGAGGCCTGCCGCCGCACGCCGCGGCCCGGGCTGATCGGCGAGTTGGTGCAGGCCGAGGAGGCCGGTGACAAGCTCGACGAGGCTGAGCTGCTCTCGATGATCGTGCTGCTGCTGGTCGCCGGCTTCGAGACCACCCGCCACCTGATCGCCGACAGCGTGATCTTCCTGGAGCGCAACCCCGCCCAGAAGGCCTGGCTGCTGGCCGACCCCGCCGCCCGCATCGAGCGTGCGGTCGAGGAGCTGGCGCGCTACGCCTCGCCGGTGCAGTCGACCAAGCCGCGCTACGTCGCCCGCGACACCGAATTCTTCGGCGCCCAGCTGAGGCGGGGCGAGGTGATCCTGGCGCTGCTGGCGTCGGCCAACAGCGATCCGGCGGCGTTCGACCACCCCGACGAGCTCGTTCTGGAGCGCTTCCCGAACCCGCACCTGGTGTTTTCATCGGGCGTGCACTTCTGCCTGGGCATGCAGCTGGCGCGGCTCGAGGCGCAGTGCGCGCTGACGCGGCTGTATGCAGGCTACCCCGACCTCAGTCTCGCCGAGCCGGGCCGCATCGACTGGATCGAGCGCCTCGGCCTGCGCGGCCCCAAGACCCTGCGGCTGAGCCTGCGCGCAACGCCGGAGCGGCTGGCGGCGTAGCTACTCCAGCAGCTGCGACTGCACCTTCTCGCGCACGCCCGCGTCGACGCCGAGCGCCTGTTCCAGGTAGCGGTCGAGGCCGCCGTGGCTGGCTTCGATGGCGCGGAACGCCGCGTCGAGGTACTCGGCCTCGACCCCGATCGCTGCGCGGATCGCCGCGTCGGTGGGCGTGCGTCCGGTCTCCTGGGCGATCACCTCGGCGACCATCGGGGCGCGCGCGGCCATCCGCTCCGGATTGTTGGTGAGCAGGTAGTCGGCGACGATATCGTCACGATGGACGCCCGTCACATGGTGGGTCAGCGCCGCCAATACGCCGGTGCGGTCCTTGCCCGCCGCGCAGTGGATCAGCACCGGCCCGTCGCCAGCCGCCAGCGCCTGGAAGTAGCGGGCGAAGAGGTCGACGTGGCGCGGCTTGAACGGCGCGGTGCGGTAGTACTCGAGCAGGTAGGCGCGGAACGCCTCGGCCGAGAGGTCCGAGCTCTTCACGAACGTCCACCAGGGATCGTCGTCGGCGCCCTCGCCCTCGTCGTTCTGGATCACGCGGCCGGCGAAGCCAGGCGCACGCCGCGGCGGATCCTTCTCGCGCTCGCCGGGGCGGCGCAGGTCGACGATGACGGCGAGGTTCAGCGCGTCGATCGCCGTGAGGTCGGCGTCGGTTGCGCGCCCGTGCGAGGCGGAGCGGTAGAGCCGCGCCTTCTTCAGCCGCCGGCCGCTGGCGGTGGCGTAGTCGCCGTAGTCGCGGAAGTTCTCGACGGCCTCGAGGGCGATGTGACGGGTCATGGCTCCGAGATAGCGAGCGCTTGTGACAATGGCGAGACTGATCCGACTCCCGCTCATCCTGGCGAAGGCCGGGATCCAGGAAAAAGCCGGGCGTAGGCTGCGCTAGTCCGAGAGTAGCAGCGCGCCGCAGGCGTTCAGTCTTAACGCAGAGGACGCAGAGGAGGCGCGGAGGTCGCAGAGAACGACGAGACCCTCTGCGTTCTCTGCGCCTCTGCGTCCTCCGCGTTGAACCTTGAACGCCTGCGGCGCCGCCATGCTCGAGAGCTCGCACACGGCCCAGAGTCTTTCCTGGGTCCCGGCCTGCGCCGGGGGATATCCACCGGCCTGCGCCGGGATGAGCGGATTGAAGCGCTACCTGAACGGCGGCTCGTCGAAGCTGCGGAGCTTGCGCGAGTGCAGGCGCGGGCCCTCTTCGCGCAGCAGGTCCATGGCGACCACGCCGATCCGCAGGTGCTGGCTGATGGCGCGCTCGTAGAAGGCGTTGGCCTGGCCGGGCAGTTTGATCTCGCCGTGCAGCGGCTTGTCGGAGATGCAGAGCAGCGTGCCGTAGGGGGTGCGGAACCGGTAGCCCTGGGTGGCGATGGTGGCGCTCTCCATGTCGATCGCCACCGCGCGGCTCTGGTTGAAGCGCAGCGCCGAGAGCGAATAGCGGAGCTCCCAGTTGCGGTCGTCGGTGGTGACCACGGTGCCGGTGCGCAGGCGCGCCTTCAGCTCGTCGCCCGACTCCCCCGTGACGATCTCGGCGGCCCGCTGCAGCGCCTGCTGCACTTCGGCCAGCGGCGGGATCGGGATCTCCGGCGGCAGCACGTCGTCGAGCACGTGGTCGTCGCGCAGGTAGGCGTGCGCCAGCACATAGTCGCCGATCGTCTGGGAGGCGCGCAGGCCCCCGCAGTGGCCGATCATCAGCCAGGCCTCGGGGCGCAGCACCGCCAGGTGGTCGGTGATGGTCTTGGCGTTGGAGGGGCCGACGCCGATGTTGATCAGCGAAAGCCCGCGCCGGCCGGGCGCCATCAGGTGGTAGGCCGGCATCTGGTGGCGACGCCAGGCGCTGTCGGCGATCGCCCGCTCCGGATCGGCGGTGTCGCGGGTGATCATCACCCCGCCGGCGCACGACAGCGCCTCGTACGGCGAGCCGTCGCGCTTCAGCTCGGCGCAGGCAAAGCGCACGAACTCGTCGACGTAGCGATGGTAGTTGGTGAAGAGGAGATAGGCCTGCGCGTGCTCGGCGGGCACGCCTGTGTAGTGGGTGATACGGGCGAGCGAGAAGTCGGTGCGCAGCGCATCGAACAGCGCCAGCGGCCGCTCGGCGCCCAGTGCGCCGGCGCCTTGGGCCGACCAGAACCCGTCGCTGATCTCGTCGCCGATGTGGGCGAGCTCGGTGGTCGGGAAGTAGCGGGCGATCTCGGCGGCGCTGACGTCGGCGGCCGGCGCGTCGGCGGCGTCGAGCACGTAGGGGAACGGGATCTCCTGGTCGGAACGGCGCACCTCGGCCTCGACATCGAAGTCGGCCATCAGCAGGGCCAGCTGCTCGGTCAGGTAGTCGGCGAAGAACGCCGGCTTGGTGACCGTGGTCGCGTAGACGCCGGGCTGGCTGAAGCGGGCGTAGGAGCGGGCGAGGCGCGGCGGCGGCCTCGCGCCCAGGTAGGCGAGGCGCAGCTCCGGATAGGTGAACGCCCCCTGCGCGCGCAGCTTCGGATCGGGCGGCGCGCCATCGCGGATGAACGCCTTCAGCGCGCCGTGCAGCGCCTCCACCCCGCGCCGATACTCGGCCTCGAGCTGCGCCACGACCCGCGCGGCGTCTGTCCGCTTCCCCATGCGCCGCTTATACCGGCGCTCGCGCTCGGCCTCTAGTTGGGCTTGCCTGGGATTGGCGCGCGGCGGAGCCGCCGCCCTAAACCGCAGAGGACGCGGAGGAGACGCAGAGCGTGCAGAGGGCTCGTATCCTTTGCGACCTTTGCGCCTTCTCTGCGTCCGCTGCGGTTTAAGACGGCGCCTGCGGCGCGCTCGCGCTCTCGGACTAGCGCTCGTAGCCGCCCTGGTTCGGGAGGGTCTCGCGGTCGAAGACCTTTTGCTGGGCCGGGGTCAGCGTCGCGTAGAACGCCTTCAGCGCGCGGCCGCGCTCGCGGAAGCTGTCGAGGTCGGCTTCCATCGCCGCGATCGAAAGGTCGACCCGCTGCGGCGCGGTCAGGCCCGGGATCATCTGCTGGGCGCTGCGCTCGCGCGCCTGCTGCTGCGCATCGGGCCCGCTGGCGGCGACGAAGGCGCGCCAGCCGGCCTCCTGGCCGGCGGTGATCTTCAGCGCCGAGTGCAGCGAGGCGAGCTGCGCCCGCGTGTCGTCGCCGTAGGACTGACCCGGCGGTTGGCCCGGTGGCTGTCCGAGCGGTTGGCCGGGCGGCTGCCCCGGCCGCGCGTACTGGCCGCCGTACTGCCCCCCGGCGGGAGCGGGCTGGCCGTAGGACTGGGCGAGCGCAGCGCCGGCGCCGAGGGTGAGCGCGCCGCTCAGGACGCCGGTCAGGACGCCGGTCAGGGCGGCTCTCCGCAGGAGCTGGCCGGGGACGCGGCCAGGGACGCGAATTCGGAGGGTCATCGGGCAAAAATCCTCAACTTGAGCGGCGTCAAGGTCCCTCTTCTTGAGCGCGCGCAACGGTATTACATCAAGGCTTGAGGGACCGATACGGAGGCTACGATGAAGAGGCTCTTCGGGACTCTCGGCGGTGTGCTCGCGGCCACGGCCCTCCTGGCCACGCCGGTGACCGCCCTGGCGCAGCACGGCGGCGGCCACGGCGGCGGGGGTGGCGGCTGGCATGGCGGCGGTGGTGGCGGCTGGCATGGCGGCGGCGGTGGCGGCTGGCGCGGCGGCGGTGGTGGCGGCTGGCACGGCGGCGGCGGTGATGGCTGGCACGGCGGCGGCGGTGGCTGG
>DATNEH010000190.1:0-4319 GCA_035553015.1 Caulobacteraceae bacterium
CCCGCCCATCAGATAGAGGCTGCCGGTCCAGCCCACCTGCACGTCGCTCAGCGCCAGCCCGGCTGCGCTGGTCAGCACGCCCGAAAGCGCCCCGACGATGGTCACCTCCAGCCCGTCCAGGATCCAGGTGATCCCGAGCGCGCTCACCACCAGCCAGTGGAAGCTGCGCCACGGCAGCGCGTCCAGCCGGGCCGGCACGTCGGTGGTGACGACGCCGGGTCTCGCCTCGATGCCCGGCGATATCACCGGCTGGGCCGTCACGCGGCCGCCTTCAGAAGCGCTGCCATCCGACGCCTAACCCGGCTCGGCCGCTCGAGTTGCATACTCGCGCTCGTCCCCCTCACCCTCCTCGCCGCCTGCGGCCGCGACGATCGCGCCGCGTCCATCGAGACCACGCCGCCGCCTGGCCTCGCCGAGCGCTTCCTGCCGCCCGAGGGCTGGGCCTGGGGCGAGCTGCAGGTCGGCGACGCGCCCGTCCAGCGCTACGGCGTCGCCGCCGCCACCGGCGTCGCCAGGGCGCAGATTCTCGTCCTGCCCGACTATGGCGAAAGCGCCGAGACCTGGTTCGAGACCATCCGCCAGCTGACCGCCGCCGGCGAGACGGTCTGGGTGCTGGAGGGCGTCGCCGAGGGCGGCTCCGGTCGCCTGACCGGGCGCCGCGACCTCGGCGAGCTGAGGAGCTTCGACGCCGACGTCGCCGCGACGCAAGCCATGATCGACCTCGTCATCCGCCCCACCGCCCAGCGCCCGCTCGTGCTGCTGGGCCAGGGTGTCGGCGCGGTGGTCGCCGCCCGCGCTGTCGAGACCGGCGCCGCGCCCGCCGCCCTGGTCCTCAGCGCCCCCGACTGCCGCCGCGCCCTCGCGCCCGGCGCGCTGGTCTTCCTCGGCCTCGGCCAGTTCCGCGCCCCCGGCGGCGACGCCTGGCGCCGCAGCGGCCCCGACGACGCGGCCGCCCACCGCACCCACGACGCCTTCCGCGGCGCCGTCACCCACGCCTGGCAGCTGGCCAACCCCGACCTGCGCCTCGGCGGCCCCAGCCTCGACCACGAAGCCGCCCTCGCCCGCTTGCAAGCGCAAACCGAAGCCGACCTCGCCAGGCTCCACGCCACGCCCACCCTGGTCCTCACGGCCGCCCGCCCTGCGCCCTGCCTCACCCCCTCGGGCGCCCAGATCCAGACCATCGCAGTCGCCGACCCCGCCCTCGAGCTCGAGGACGACCCTCACCGCACCCCCTGGCTCGCCGCCATCAACCGCTTCGCCGCTCAAACCGCCGCCCGCACCCACCCGACGCCGGGCCTCGCGCCCTGAACCTTTCCGGAAGCAGCCTGCGCGCCGCAGGCGTTGTTCAAGGTCACACGAAGAACACGAAGGAAGCAAAGCTCACCAAGGGCGCGCGGAGCGCGCCAGCTAAGCGTGGAACACTGCTTGGCGACTGGCCGCGCGCGAAGCGCGCCTTCGTGTGCTTCGCGCCTCCTTCGTGTTCTTCGTGTGATCCTTGCGATCACGCCGCCGCCTCGCGATTGCGGTCATGCGCGCAGCCGCCCCGACCCCCTACCGCCTTTCCATTCCAGGCCCACTTCGCTAGCCTCCCGCCCAACAAGCGGGGAAACGACCAGAGGGGCTTTAGGGCGCGGCATGCGGCGCACGTTCGATGTTGCGAGGAGCCGCCGGCCCATCTTCGATGCTCTGATCGAGGCGGCCCACACCTATGGCGCGGGCAAGCCCATCCTGGAGGACCAGGAGCGCCACCCCCTCACCTACACCGACCTGATCCGCGCCTCGTTCGCGCTCGGCCGCAAGATTGCGAAGATCACCGCCCCCCGCGAGAAGGTCGGCGTCCTCTTGCCCACCAGCGCCGGCGCCGTCGTCACCTTCTTCGCCCTGCACGCCTTCGGCCGCACGCCGGTGATGCTCAACTTCACCGCTGGCCTTCGCAACCTGCGCGCCGCGGCCAAGCTGGCCGGCGTCGCCAACGTGCTCTCCTCCCACCGCTTCATCGAGCAGGGCAAGCTGCACGACGTCGTCGACGCGCTCGAGGAGACCTGCAAGGTCACCTACCTGGAGGACGTGCGCGCCCAGATCGGCCTCGCCGACCGGCTCTATGCGCTGGCCGCCTCGCTCGCCCCCAAGCGCTTCCGCGTCGCCACCGGCCCCGACGATCCGGCCGTCATCCTCTTCACCTCAGGCAGCTTCGGGGCGCCGCGCGGCGTCGTCCTCACCCAGGCCAACCTCCTGGCCAACGTCGACCAGACCGCCGCCCACATCGAGCTCGACCCGGCCTGGGTTTTCTTCAACCCGCTGCCGGTCTTCCACTGCTTCGGCATGACCGGCGGCTTCCTGTTGCCGATCCTCACCGGCATGAAGGCCTTCCAGTACCCCTCGCCGCTGCACGTGAAGATCATCCCCGAGCTGATCCGTGACACCAGGGCGAGCGTGCTCCTCGCCACCGACACCTTCGTCAATCAGTACGCCCGCCAGGCCGAGCCGGACGACCTGAAGGGGCTGAAGTTCATCGTCTGCGGCGCCGAGAAGGTACGCGACGAGACCCACGACCTGATCCACGACCGCTTCGGCCCGATCCCGGTGCTGGAGGGCTACGGCGCCACCGAGGCCTCGCCGGTGATCGCGGTCAACACCCCGCCCGACAACCGCCGCGGCACGGTCGGCGGCCTGGTGCCCGGCATCGAGACCCGCATCGAGCCGGTCGAGGGCATCCATCGCGGCGGGCGCCTCTACGTGCGCGGCCCCAACGTGATGGCCGGCTACCTCAACGAGAACGGGGTGCTCGAACCGCCGCCCGACGGCTGGCACGACACCGGCGATGTCGTCGAGATGACCCCGGATAAGTGGATCACCATCCTCGGCCGCGTGAAGCGCTTTGCGAAGATCGGCGGCGAGATGGTCTCGCTGACCGCCGCCGAGACGCTGGCCGCCTCGCTCTGGCCCGACGCCCGCCACGCCGTCATCGCCCAGCCCGACGGCCGCAAGGGCGAGCGCCTGGTCCTGGTCACCGACCAGCAGGGCGCCGAAGTGGGCCAACTCGTCGCCCACGCCCAGTCGGTGGGCGCCGCCGAGCTCGCCGCCCCACGCAAGATCGTCCGCGTCCCCGAAATCCCGGTGCTCGGCAGCGGCAAGACCGACTACGTCGCCATCCAGCGCATGGTCGAGACGGAAGCCCGCGCTGCGTAGCGCTCCTCCACCGTCGCGCAGACGACGGGGGAGGTGTCTTGGCGCGCTGCAAGCGCGGCGAGACGGAGGGGGCGCAAGGCCGCCCTCGCCACGCCCGACAACTATGTCGCCGGCGGCGCCCCGAGCGGCCCCGGCAGCAGCCGCCCGATCTGCCTCACGTAGAAGACCGACAGCGTCGGCAGCCCGATGGCGAGGTCGGGCACGCGCTTCACCAGCGAAAGCGCCAGCGCCGCCTGCGGCGGCACCCCGAGCACGGCCCCCAGCGCGACATACCCGCCTTCCTGGACCCCCAGGCTGCCCGGCACCGCGAACGCCGCCGAGCGCAGGCTCTGATTGAGGCTCTCCAGGATCACGGCCGTCGCCGCACTGACCGGAAAGCCCATCAGCCGCAGCGCCGTCCAGGTCTCCAGCGCGCCGAGCAGCCAGGCGCACTCATGCAGCACCAGCGCCGAGGCGATCGCCCGCCGGTTGGCGTAGATCGCCTGCAGCGGCGCGTCCAACCGCACCGCGCTGCCCCCGGCGGCGGCCTGCCAGCGCGCCGCCACCCAGGCCAGCCCCCGCTCGAACAGCCGCGCGCCGCCGAACCGCTGCGCCGCGTAGAAACCGCCCAGCCCCAGCGCGCCCACGCCGACGCCGGCGGCCGCCAACAGCGCCAGGCTCGGCTTGCCGGCGACCAGCAGCAGCAGCGCGACGCCGACCAGCGCGAACACCGCCTCCGCCACCGCCTGCAGCAGCAGGTCCACCAGCGTCGAAGCGGCGGCGGCGCCGCCCTCGACGCCGTACGACCTGAGCAGCACGGCCCGCACGATGTCGCCGCCGACCGAAGCGACCGGCAGCAGCACGTTGAACGCCTCCCCGACCGTGCGCAGCCAGATCGTGACCCGCGCCCGCGTCGGCGAAACCACCCGCACGACGCGCCCCCAGGCCAGGCCGCAGGTGGTCAGGATGACGCCGCGCAGCGCGACGAAGACTGCCAGCCCGCCGCCGATCCGCGTGACCATGCGCAACACCGCCGGGTAGTCGTTGGCGTGCAGGATCCAGACGAACGCCGCGATGCCCGAGACCAGGATCGCCGCCGACACGGCGCGCCGCAGCCAAACCCGGTAGCCTCGAACGGACGGCATCCCTGA
>DATNEH010000191.1:0-15874 GCA_035553015.1 Caulobacteraceae bacterium
AGATCCCCATGCTGGCCATATCCGGCTGCATCGCCGCGGCCTGGTCCGGCGCCAGCGCTTGCACCACCAGCGCGATCAGCAGCCATGGCAGGGCGACAAGCCGCCCGAGCCCGCGCATCGAAAGTCCCTCTGACAAGCCCGGCTGCTCTATAGACGGCCCCGCGCCGCCGTCTATTCCGCAATTGCGCTTAGGCGTCGCTTCGCGGCAATCGCCAGCCGGTCTCTGCCGCCCATCGCTCGGCGGCGTCCAGGATCAGGTCGCAGACCGGATCCTTCACATCGTAGTAGGCGTCCACATCGTCGGGATGCAGCCGGGCGAGCGCGCGCTTGACCAGCGCGTAGTTCTCGCGCGCCGGCCGGCTGGCGCGCAGGTAATCGCGGAACAGCAGCGGGTAGCGCTGGTTCGGCAGGCCGAGCTGCCGGATGTGGATGTGGGTGCGCCGCACGCCGGGGGTCGGCGGCAGCAAGGCGCTGCCGGCGCCCGCATAGCGCTTGCGCCAGAGGGCCGGATCGGGGTCCGCGCCGATCGGCACGTGATCGTCCACCGCATCGGCGCGCCAGGCGTAGCCCGCGGCCGCGATCGCCGCCTCGATCGGCTCGCCCGGGTCGAGCGAGGCCACCGTCACTTGCAGGTCGATCACGTCCTTGGCCGCGAGGCCGTGAACGGAGGTCGAGCCGATGTGGTGGATGGCGAGCGCCAGCGGGCCGAACGCCCCCTTGAGCCGCGCCGCCGCCTCGGCGAACTCGCCCGGCCAGCGGTCCTGGTAGCCGACGATCTCGATCTGCGGCATCGCCCCCTCCGGCTTCCACCCAAAACGAAAGGGCCGCCCCGGCTGGGACGGCCCCCATCGTCGTGACCGCGGTCGTCTCAGGGAGGTGATCCCTTCGATCCGCGACCTCGTCCTTCGAGCGTCAAAACGATGTCAGGCGCGAACCTCGCTCATGAGGCTCCAGGTCGCTTGCGACCGAGGTTGGAGACAATGAGACACTGGATCACCTCCTTTCAGCTGTTGGACAGGAACTCAAATATGGGCCCGTTCGCGTGTCCGCGCAAAGGAAACGGCCGAACAACGTTCAATTCGCTGGTGATTGCGGCTCAGCTGCACAGTGTGGCTAGCTCAGCGAGATCGTTGACATCGCGCGGCGCAAGCCGGAACATTCTCGCCGCTGCTCGTAGGACGCACCGGCCAGGGGGCCGACTGGGCCATGCCCGCCTACTCCTTTTGAGAGGAAGGCAGCCGTGTCCAATCTGGAGAACCTGAAGAAGCAGGCGAAGGCGCTCGTGCGCCTGCACCGCGAGCGCTCGTACCACCTGGCGATCGTCGCCCGGCAGGTGCTGCCGAAGTACGCGGCGATGAGCGACCGCGAGGTGCTGGCGGGTGATTTCAAGCTCGGCGACGCGCAGGAACTGATCGCCCGTCAGCACGGCTGCGAGAGCTGGGCGGCGCTGAAGGCCGCCTGCGAGAAAGGCGACGAAGTAGCGGGCGCGCCGCATCCCGAGCCGGTGGTCGCGGGGGAGGGGCCGCGGCCGATCTACGCCCAGCCGATGCTCTATGTGGCGAACGTCCGCCGCGCCGCCGAGCACTACGAACAGGTGCTGGGCTTCACGCCGTTCCTGGAGGGCGACCCGCCGTTCTACGCCGAGGTGGCGCGCGGCGGCGCGCGGCTGGCGCTGCGGGGCACGCACCAGTCGGTGTGGAATGCGGCCGCCCGGGCCGAGGAGCCGCTGCTCTGGCAGGCGAGCATCGGCGTGCGCGGGGTCAAGGCGCTCTACCTGGAATACGTCGCCGCCGGCGCGGCCATCTCGACGCCGCTGCGCCGCGAGCCCTGGGGAACCTGGGACTTCGCGATCGAGGACGTTGACGGCAACCTCGTCGGATTCTTCGAGGCGCCCGATCGGTCCTGACAGCAGGTTGTCAGCAAGAGGCGAGCGATGCTGCGAGCTCAAAGCAGGAGCGTTCGCGATGAAGAAGACCTACCACGGCAGCTGCCATTGCGGCGCGGTGCGGTTCGAGGCTGACCTCGATCTCGGGGCCGGGACGGGCAAGTGCAACTGCTCGATCTGCGCCAAGCAGCGCAACTGGTCGATCGGCGGCAAGCCGGAGGATCTGCGCGTGCTCTCGGGCGAGGACAATCTCAGCGACTACCAGTTCGGCTCGAAGCAGGGCCATCACCTGTTCTGCCGGACCTGCGGAATCCGTCCGTTTTCGCGGGGGCATGTCGAGGAGATCGGCGGCGACTATGTCTCGGTGCCGCTGGCCGCGCTCGACGACCTCAGCCCCGCCGAGCTCGCCGCGCTCCCCGTCCGCTACATGGATGGCCGCCACGACAATTGGTTCAACCCGCCCGAGGTGACCAGCTACCTTTGACCACCGCCACGACAGCTGCCTGAGCCCCGCCTGTGTTGTGTGTCGGCCGCCGACGGGGTCTTGCCCTGTCTGGTATGTTGGTACATATGTACCTTATGCCAACGATCGAACGCGTTCAGACGGGGGTGCGGCTGGAGAAGCGCACGCTGAAGGTGCTGAAGGGCCTGGCCGAGTATCTCGACCTGACGCTCGGCGACCTGCTGGAGGGCGTGGTGCTGCACGCCTTCGAGGGCAAGGCGCCGTTTTCGGAGGCGACGCTGGCCAAGGTCGCGCAGCTGAAGGGGGTCTACGGGCTCGACCTCACCGCGGCGGACGCGCACCGGCTGACCGAGGCGGGCGATGACGACCACGGCGGCTGAGCTCGCGGCCTTCCTGCACGGCGAGTTGGACGGCGCCGACTTTCGCCACCGCGATCATGTGCGCATGGGGTTCGAGGTGCTGGAACGGCATCCGTTCCTGGAGGCGGCAATCGCGATCGAGCAGGCGTTGAAGACGATGGCGGCGCGCGCCGGCGCGCCCGGCGCCTACCACGCCACCGTCACGCTCGCCTTCCTGGCGCTGATCAACGAGCGGCGAGCGCCCGGCCATGCCGCCGACTTCGAGGCGTTCGCCCGCGACAACCCGGATCTCTTCGACAAGGACGTGCTGAAGCGCTGGTACGGCGGCAAGCTCGGCGAGCCTCTGGCGCGGCGGACGTTCGTGCTGCCGGAGCCGGGCCGATGAACGCTGTGCGGCTGCTCGCGGCGCTGCGCTGGTCGTTCTGCGCCTTCATCGTCTGGGCGAGCGCAGAGACCTTCCTGGCCATATGGCACGGCCCGGGCGAAGCGCACGCGGGTCACCTGGGCGCGCACGGACAGCTCATCCTCTCGGTCATCGAGCTGGGCGGCGCGCTTGCGCTGCTCGCGCCGCCCCTGGGGAAAGCCGCCGCGATGACACTCTGCGTCGTCTTCGCGATCGCCGGGGTCGTGACCCTCGCAGGAGGCGAGGCGCCGTTGCGCTTTGTCTACTACGCCGCCACGGCCGCGTTCCTGGGGTTCCCTGGGCGAAAGGCGGCGCCGCTCGCGCCTTGACATCGGCAAGGGTGCATGCGCCCTTCCGCGCCTTTTCGCCGACCCCCTCCCAGAGAGAGACTCGTCAGATGCACGCCTATCGCACCCACACCTGCGGCGCCCTCCGGTCCGCGGACGTGGGCGCCAATGTGCGCCTGTCGGGCTGGGTGCATCGCAAGCGGGACCACGGCGGCCTGCTGTTCGTCGACCTGCGCGACCACTACGGGCTGACGCAACTGGTCGCCCACCCCGGCGAACCCGGCTTCGGCGTGCTGGACCGGTTGCGCGCCGAGAGCGTGGTGCGCGTCGACGGCGAGGTGGTGGCGCGCACGCCGGAGACGGTGAACCCCAACCTCGCCACCGGCGAGATCGAGGTGCGCGTGCGCGGCGCCGAGGTGCTCTCGGAGGCGGCCGAGCTGCCGCTGCCGGTGTTCGGCGAGCCGGAGTACCCGGAAGAAATCCGGCTGAAGTACCGCTACCTCGACCTGCGGCGCGAGACCCTGCACCGCCACATCGTGCTGCGCTCGCGGGTGATCGATTCGATCCGCCGCCGCATGGTCGAAGCCGGGTTCACCGAGTTCCAGACGCCGATCCTGACCGCGTCGTCGCCTGAAGGTGCGCGCGACTACCTGGTGCCGTCACGCATCCATCCAGGCGCGTTCTACGCGCTGCCGCAGGCGCCCCAGCAGTTCAAGCAGCTGCTGATGGTGGCGGGCTTCGACCGCTACTTCCAGATCGCGCCCTGCTTTCGCGACGAGGACGCCAGAGCCGACCGCTCGCCCGGCGAGTTCTACCAGCTCGACCTCGAGATGAGCTTCGCCACGCAGGAGGACGTGTTCGCCACGATGGAGCCCGTCATGCACGGCCTCTTCGAGGAGTTCGCGAACGGCAAGCCGGTGACGCCGTATCCGTTCCCGCGCATCCCCTACCGGGAGTCGATCGCCAAGTACGGCACCGACAAGCCAGACCTGCGCAACCCGCTGGTCATGCAGGACGTCTCCGATCACTTCCGCGGCGGTGGCTTCGGCCTCTTCGCGCGTATCCTGGAAGACAAGAAGAACGCGGTCTGGGCGCTGCCGGCGCCCGGCGGCGGCTCGCGCGCCTTCGCCGACCGGATGAACGGCTGGGCGCAGGGAGAGGGCCAGCCCGGCCTCGGCTACATCTTCTGGCGGGAAGGCGAAGAGGGCGGCGCCGGGCCGATCGCACGCAACATCGGCGCGGAGAAGGCCGAGGCGATCCGCGCGCAACTGGGCCTGGCAGTCGGCGACGCGGCCTTCTTCATCGCCGGCGATCCGAAGGTCTTCTACAAGTTCGCGGGCCTCGCGCGCACCAAGGCGGCGACCGAGCTCGACCTGGTCGCCAAGGATCGCTTCGACTTCTGCTGGATCGTCGACTTCCCCATGTTCGAGCTCAACGAGGAGTCCAACCACGTGGACTTCTCGCACAACCCGTTCTCGATGCCGCAGGGCGAGCTGGAGGCGCTCCAGACCAAGGACCCGCTCGAGGTGCTGGCCTACCAGTACGACATCGTCGTCAACGGCGTGGAGCTGTGCTCGGGTGCGGTGCGGAACCACAAGCCGGAGATCATGATCAAGGCGTTCGAGATCGCCGGCTACTCGGCCGGTGAGGTCGAGCGGCAGTTCGGCGGCATGCTCAACGCGTTCCGCTACGGCGCGCCGCCGCACGCCGGCATGGCGCCGGGCATCGACCGCATCGTCATGCTGCTGGCCGGCGCGGAGAATATCCGCGAGGTGATCGCCTTCCCGCTGAACCAGCAGGCGCAGGATCTGATGATGGGCGCGCCGTCAGCCGTGAACGACGAGCAGCTGCGCGAGCTGCACATCCGCCTGGCGCTGCCGAGGGGCCAGGGCGGCGGCGCCTAAGGCGCCACGTCCACGATGTAGCGCGGGCCGCCGTGCACGGGCGTCGTGGTGTGCAGCACAATGACGTTCGGTCCG
The DNA here is from genome assembly GCA_035553015.1 of Caulobacteraceae bacterium. Taxonomy (GTDB): domain Bacteria; phylum Pseudomonadota; class Alphaproteobacteria; order Caulobacterales; family Caulobacteraceae; genus Acaudatibacter. Next base: position 5,377 of record DATNEH010000191.1, read on the forward strand.
CCGCCGTGGCAGGGGCGCCCCGTCAGGCCGGACGGCAGCTTGGTGGTGGGCGTACTGCAGGCGAAGTCGACCTGCGCCTGGGTGAGGCCCTTGGCGCCCGAAAGGTCGGCGCCGGTGAGGTTCGCGTGGTTCAGCGTCGCGCCGGTGAAGTCCGCGCCGGCGAACACCGCCGCGGTCAGGCTGGCGCCGAAGAAGTTGGCGTTCCTGAACGAGGCGCCGTCGAAGTGGCCCTCTTCGAGGTTGGCGCCCAGCATCGAGGCGCCGGTGAAGTTCGCGCCACGCCCATTGACCCGCTCCAGGCCGGCGCCCAGGAGGTTGGCGCCTTCGAAGTGCGTGCGGGTCAAGTTGGCGCCGGTGAAGCTGGCGCCGTGGCCCTTCACCCCGGCCAGGTTGGCGTCGGTGAAGTTGACGTCTTCGAAGTCGGAGCCGAACAGCGACGCGCCGCTGAGGTTCGCCTTCGCCATGTCGGCCTTCGAGAAGTTGGCCCCGAAGAACCAGGCGCCGTGCAGGTCGGAGCCGACCATCGTCGCGCCGGTGAAGTTGGCGCCCATGAAGCGCGCGTCGGGCAGCTTGCGGCCCGACAGCTCGCAGGAAAGGCACATGCCGCCGAACGAGAACACCCGGGAGACGTCGTCGCCCTGGTCGAGCGCCCAGGCATGGCTGGCGGCGAAGAGCCCGCCACAGCTCGCCATGCAGAGCGCGCAGGCAATTCTGGCCAGGAACGCAAGCGGGGATCGGAACAACGGCGGGCGGTCCCAGACGCGGCGCCCAGGATATGCGCCGTTGCCCCTTTTCACCCCCTAGGCCCCCCGTCGCTACTTAAATCCCGGTAATAGCGAAGCGTTTATGCACAGGGGCGAATGCGAAGTCCACGCGGCAGGCTGGTCGCCTCGTCGCCGCAGGCGCCGTCGAGCTGGCGCTGCGTCAGCCCGATCGCCCGGTCCATCTCGGCGCCCGAAAAGTTGACGCCCGCGAGGTTCGCCCCGCGGAAGTTGGCGCCCTGCAGGTAGGCTCCGACGAAGGTGGCGTTGGTGAGGTTGGCGCCGGCGAAGCTCGCGCCGGAGAGCACGGCGCCATAGGCGTTGACGTCGCGCAGGTCGCCGCCGGCGAAGGTGGTGTGGTTCATCACCGCGGTCGAGAAGTCGGCCTGGCGCAGGCGCGCGCCGGCGAAGTTGCGCCCCTTCATCTCCAGGTTCGAGAAGTCGGCCTGGAAGAGGTTGCAGTGCGGGCAGCTGGCGCCGCCGCGGGCGTGCTCGATCTGCGCGGCGTTCTGGGCCAGCGCCGGGCGGGCGACGAAGGCGACGAGCCCCGCCACGGCCATGGCGCAGGCGGCGGACAGCAGAAGCGGTTTCATTTCGGCACAGACCCCCGTGCGCAGGTTGTTTTGGACGGAGCCGTCGCAAGCCGGGGGCCACGTGCAGCCTGGTCGGCGCGCGCGCCAATTCGCCGAGAAGCGGCGGATCGGTTCTGGCAGCCGCGCCCCATGGAACGGAGCGGCGATTATGCACTTTGCCACGGAGCTTGACGATGAACAAAACAAGAACATACTATGCGACAGAGAAAGGGGGACACCTCGAAGATGAACCTTCCTTTGCAGTCTCATCGTCTCTCTGAGCGGGGCGGTCCGGGCCTCGCTTGCGATGAGAATGGGTTGTCGCTTGGTGGAGTCGAGCTTGCTCGCGTGGCTCGTGATGGGGCTGGAGTGGCCCACTGGGAAGTGCGCACGCCCGCCGACGTCGGCCGCATCCTGCGAGTAGCCTATGGGCCACTAACGGACGCGGAAGTTCTGCAGGTTCACCGAGGCCTGTGGCGCGCGGCGGCATCGATCGAAGCCGGAGACATTGCGCTCGCCGGTATCGAGGCGGTGATGCTTGGCTTGCCGGACCTCGCGCCGGAGGTAGTGGCCAAACTCGCGGAGATCTCCGGTCTGGAGAAGAGCGCCAACACGGCGTGGGAGAATGAGCCGCGGATCCCATCCGGGCAGACCGGCGGCGGCCAATGGACCACGGGAGGCGGCGCTTCCTCGGATGTCGCGCCGGACACGAACGCCACCCCGGGGTCGGCTCAGCCAGGGCGGCCGGCACACACGGAGCCCTCCTCCTCCTCGGGCCAGGCGCCCGCCGGTGCGTCGTCCCGACGGGACACCGAGGCCGTCAGCGCTACAGATCGAAGTGTTCTCATTCCAGTCAGCACGGCGTCTGCCGTCGCTCGCGCACCTGGCTTGAGCGACGGCTTCGCAGTTCCGGAGGGCCTCGCTCGCCTGGGACGGGTAGCTTTGTTGGCCTATGTGGCGGATCAGCTGGACCAGTTGGACGCCGCCAGCGCCCAGGCTGAAATCACGCGAGCTATGACGCGGTTCGGCCTCGATCCCAGTCGACCGGCCGACGTGCTTGCCGCCACCGCGTACGTCTGGGCGCAGGGAAACCTGGGCTTCTACACAGATGCGCCATTTAGCGGCCCCGCGCTCGATGCCGCATCGCAAGCGGTCATGCGCTGCGCGCTGATCCACCCAGGTGCGCTGATTGCGATGCTCCAGCGTTCGCCCACCCAGGGCGAGCAGTCGTTCAACCTATTCGTAGGCGCAGCGAACGCCGGTTTGGCCGACTACGCCGCAGAGAGCCGAGCGCGCCCCGCGGGGGTGGCGCCCGAGCTTCAGACCACGAGCCGCGCGGCCCGCGCAGCAATCGCCGACCAGCTGAAGTCAGGCAGGATGCAAGCGCATCATCTGGTGCCTGCCTACAACTGGGGCCAGCGGGTCGACATCAGCACGTTGGCCGTCAAAGACGACTGGAACGTCGATGGCCCGAACGACCTGATCGCCCTGCCGACAGATCTGGCTGCTCAAGCTGAGCATCAAACAAGATTCGGCGAGTGGCTCCCGGTTCATCAAGGCCCGCACACGTCGTACAACAACGATACGGCAGCCCTCATATTGGCGGAAGAAGCCAAGTATCCGGGAAGTCTGACGCCGCTGTATGCACGCGCGATAATGGAGGAGGTGGCGCGGATCAACCGCGCGAGGATTATGAGCGGCTACTACGGTCCATGGGTGAAATTCGGCGCATGACCACGATTTGGCTCTTCGGGGGAAGTTTCGCGACCGACAGGGCGTTGGCGGGACGTCCAGATGGACCCGAGCCGGTGACGATCACCCACTTCACTCTGCCCGGGAAGACCGACGAGTACGCCCTCAGTTTGTACACGCGGCGGATTGGAGAGCGGCCGAAGCAGGCCGCGGAATTGGTCCTGACGCTGGAGGATTTCGATAAGGATTTCTTCCGGTGGGGCGGCTCGATGTTCGTTTCCGAACGGATGCGAGATGTCATGGCCCTTGGTCGATCGGAAGCCCGCTTTTTCGAGGTCGACGCCAGCCGCTCGGCGCCGCTGCCGAGGTCGAAGAACTATCAGATCATGCAGCCGGAGATGACGGACGACGTGTCGGACCCCGAAAGGTCGGTCTACAAAGTGACCCGGTTCTCGCCGCGCCAGCCCCTCACTCCGGCCTATATCAGAGGCATCGCCCTTCGCCCTGAAGCAGCGCCGAAACACGAGCTGTTCTTCGATCGCTTCTTCAGCACGGAATTGTTCTGCACAGACGCGTTTGCCTCGCGCGTTCTCAGGGGCGGCTGCACCGGCGTCAGGTTCGTCGACCCGAGCACCTGCGTCATGGACGGCAGGCTCTGCCGGACGGTGCGCGGTATCGAGAGAATTGTGGACTTCGTGGATCTCGTGGAGGTCACCGAGCTCGTGGAAGCAATCGACTGAGGGCGTACCGCGCCCGGTCCCCAGGGCACACTGAGGAAGCGGCGGCGGTCTAGTGGCGAACCTACCCCGCCTGGGGGGCGCGTTCGCCGCAGGTCTGGCAGATCAGCGACTGGCCTTTGCGGACCAGCGCCAGGTCGCCGCAGGCGGGGCAGACGTCGGCGCCGCGACCGGCTGGGCCGAGGCCCGCGGCGCCGGGCTTGGCGACCGGCAGGAAGATCAGGTTGTCGGGCGTCGAGCCGCGCGAGAAGCCGCGCGAGATGAACCGCGAGGCCGGCTGCGGCGCGGCTTCCTCGCCCTGGCCGCCGCCCAGCCCATCGGCGTCGAGGCCCTGCGGGTCGACGTTGGCGAGGTCGTCACGGCCCAGGTAGCTGACCCCCAGCTCGCGGAACACGTAGTCGAGGATCGAGGTGGCCGAGCGGATCGCCTCGTTGCCCGCCACCTCGCCGGCCGGCTCGAAGCGGGTGAACACGAACGCATCGACGAACTCCTCGAGCGGCACGCCGTACTGCAGGCCGATCGAGATCGCCACCGCGAAGTTGTTCATCAGTGAGCGGAAGGCGGCGCCTTCCTTGTGCATGTCGAGGAAGATCTCGCCGAGCTCGCCGTCCTCGTATTCGCCCGTATGCAGATAGACCTTGTGTCCGCCCACGGAGGCCTTCTGGATGTAGCCCTTGCGCCGGTCCGGCAGCTTGCGGCGCGAGCGCTCCACCTCGACGAACCGCTCGACGAACCGCTCACGTGGCGTTTCCGACGGCGGCTCGGGGGCCGGCGCGGCTGGCGCCGCGCGCGCGGCGCGCGGCTGGACGAGGCCGAGCGCGAAGCCGGCGGGCGCCGCCGAGCGAACGATCCGCACCGCGCGCACGCCGGCCGCGGCGGCGTCGGCCAGCGCCGCCTGCGCCGCCTCCGGGCCAGCCTCGAACGGCAGCTCGATCACCGCGGTCGCCGGCGCGCAAGTCACCGTCTCGACCGCCCGCAACATGGCGAGGCGGGCGGCGGTCGGGATCTCCGACGCCGGCGCCAGCGCCGCGGCGAGCGCCGGCGGCAGCTCGGCTTCCGCCAGCGTCTCGGGACCCAGCGCATACGCCTCGGCAGCGGCGACGTCGGCGGCCGAGAAGCCGGCGTGCGCCAGCGTGTCGAAGCCGGCCTCGGCGATCGCCTCGGGCGCGGCGCCCAGCACGTCGATGACGAATCCCGCGCCGATCACAGCCGGCGCGAAGGCGGCCGACAGGCTGCGGACCTCGACGAGCGCGGCTTCGGCGGCGCCGATCTCGTGCGCGGTGAAGCCCTTGGCGCTGAGCGCCACGTGGCTGACGCCAGGCGCCCCTTCCAGCGAGCCGTGGCCGAGCAGCGCGGCGCGCAGGTCGCCAGGCTCGACGCTCGCCTGCCGCGCCGCCGCCAGCGCCGGCTCGGCCAGCGTGCGGATCACCGCGCCGTCGGCGGTTTCGGCCACAGTGGCGGGGCCAGCCCAGGGGGCGGCGCCCAGCGTCAGCGCGCCCAGCTGCAGCGAAAGCTCGGCGTCGTCGAGCGCGCACAGCTTCAGGGCGTGGCCGCCGCCCAGCGCCGCGGAGGCGGCGTCGGCGGCCGCCAGCGCCCGGCCGTGCATCTCGGCCGCCAGCGCGCGCGCCGCGTCGCTGTCGTAGGCGAGCGCGCGGCCGACGATCAGCTCGGCGACGCCGGCCAGCCGCAGCGCGATCGGGCGTGCGGCGTGGCGCCGGTAGGCGTCGGCGGGGTCGGCGAGGAACCCGGCGCGGCCCTCGATGTCGAGCGCCACGAAGGCGAGGCGGACGGCGTCGGCGAAGCCCGCGGCGTCGAACCCGTCGGCGCGCTCGAACGCCAAGGCGTTCACGGCGCCCTTCGGGGCGACGCGGGCCAGGGCCAGCCGCTCAGCGTCGTCGGCCGAGAAGGCCAGCGTCAACGCGGACGTCTCCCAGGCCAGCGCTGCGGCGGCGCGCGCGGCGTCCGAGCCGGCGGCGCCGCGGCTGGCGACGGCGACCAGCGAGGTCAGGCGCTCGTCCGCGCCGCCGCCGGCCACCTCGAGCCCGGCGCGGCCGAGCGCGACGGCGTCGGCGATGGCGGCGTCGGCATGGCCGGCCTCGCGGGCGGCCCAGGCGGCGCGGGCCAGCGCCTGGTTGCTCTCCAGGCTGGCGCAGGCGGCGCGGTCGCCCTCGCAGCGGATCACCGCCTGCGCCACCGCCGCCAGCCGCTGCAGCGCGCCGGGCGCGAGGCCGGCGGCAAGGCCGCGACCGGCCCTGAGCGCGCCGGCCGATTCGGCGAAGCCGGCGCGGCCCACCTCCGCCCGGGGGAATGGCGGCGCGATCGCCGTGTCGGCGGCGAGCGGATTGACCCGTGCGCCGAACGGCAGCTGGCGGCCGGTCGCGATGACGCCGAGCGCCAGCGCCGCGAACAGCTCGTCGCGGAACGTGAGCGCGTCAGCCTCGTCCGTGAACACGCCGAGCGTCAAACCCCAGGCGGCAAGTCGGCGTGCGTAGCGGTCCGGGCCGCCGGCCAGCAGATCCGCCCGTTCCAGTCCCAGCGCAGATGGCGCGCCCGGCGGCAGGTCGGCCGGCAGGCCGTCGGCCCAGTCCAGCCAGGCTTCCACGCGCGCCGTCGTCCAGTGCGGCGGGGCGGCGACTTCGGCCAGTTCGGCCGGCCGCTCGATCCAGCGAATCTGCGGCGCGTAGGGCAGGGGACTGGCGGCGAAGCGGTCGGGAAGGCGCATGCGGGACCTGGAGGCGGGGCTACCAGCCGGGAGGCTAGGCTGCGTCGATGCGTGGCCGCAATAGATGTTGCGGCCCGCGCGCTCCCGATCCACAACATCTCGTGTCGCGCGGCCGCCAGGGTTGCGTCAGCTGGCTCCCTGGACGGGCCCCAGGCGCGTCCCTATAAGAACCGCGGTCGTCACGCCTGACGCGGAGCCCAGGGCCGCCTTGCTGAACCTGCTGAAAGCCATCTTCACCTGGTGGAACTCCGCCACCATCGGCATCCGCTTCACGGTGGCCCGGCGCGGGGTGTTCATCGGCGAGGACGACTACGGCAACCGCTACTACGAGGCGCGCGACGCCTCCGACAGCTATGACGGGCGCAAGCGCCGCTGGGTGATCTACCGCGGCTATGCCGAGGCCTCGAAGGTGCCGGCCGAGTGGCACGGCTGGCTGCACTATACGTTCGAGGAGCCGCCGACGACCGCGCCGCTGACCCGCAAGGTCTGGGAAAAGGACCATCACCCGAACCTGACCGGGACGCTGCACGCCTGGCGGCCGAAGGGCTCGATCGCCCGCGGCGGCCAGCGGCAGGCCGCGACCGGCGACTACGAGGCCTGGAGCCCGGAATGACGCCGAGGAACTGGCGGGGGGCCGGTTGGCGCGCGCTGTCGCTCGGCGCCGGGCTGGCGCTGGCCGCCGGCCTGGCCGTGCTGGCGCAACCGTCCAACCAGACCACCGGCAGCGGCGCGGGCAGCGGCAGCGAATCGGGTCCGCCGGCCTCCGAGACGCCGCCGGGCGTGCCGGTGATCCAGGCGCCGCCGGAGACCGAATCGCCGTCCGCCAACGTCGTCACCTCCGCGCCAATCGCCAATCCGAAACGCGAGGAGGCTGCGACGAACGCCGCGGCCAAGGAAGCCGAGGCCAAGCCGCCGCCGGCGCCGCCGCCGCCGCCCAAGCCGGTGCGCAGCCCCGCCGCCATCGTCCAGGCGCTCGACAAGGTGACCGCCGAGACGATGCGCTTCGCCGTCCCGGTGGGTAAGCCGATCCGCTACAAGAACCTGGTGTTCGTGGTGAAGGCCTGCGAGAGCACCGGCCTCGGCGGCCCCTCGCCGAACGCCTCGGCCTACATGGTGGTCGACAACGCGCCGCTGCCCACCGAAGGCGTCTCGCCGGCGCCGAAGCAGGTGTTCAAGGGCTGGATGTTCGCCAACTCGCCGGGCCTCAACCCACTGCAGAGCCCCACCTACGACGCCTGGCTGATCGCCTGCATGGCGGCCCCGCCGCCGACGTAGGGATCGAGCCGCCGGAAGTCGGCCTTCACCTCCAGCGCGCTCGCCAGGCGGCGGACATACTCGGCGCGCTGGATTTCCTCGGCGCCGAAGGTCGCCAGGTGCTCGGTGAGAAACTGGGCGTCGAGCAGCGTGAAGCCGCCCGCCTTCAGCCGCGCGATCAGGTGCACCAGCGCCACCTTGCTGGCGTCGCGCTCGGTCGAGAACATGCTTTCGCCGAAGAAGGCGCCGCCGAGCGCGACGCCGTAGAGTCCGCCGACCAGCCGCCCGTCCAGCCAGCTCTCGATGCTATGCGCCAGCCCGCGCGCGAACAGCGCGTCGCACATCGCCTGGATCGGCTCGTTGATCCAGGTCTCCATGCGCCCGGAGCGCGGCGCGGCGCAGGCGGCGACCACCTCGGCGAAGGCGGTGTCGGTGCGCACCTCGAAGCGGTCGGACCGGACGGTGCGGGCGAGCCGGCGCGAGATGTGGAAGCCGTCCAGCGGCAGCACGCCGCGTCGCGCCGGATCGACCAGGAAGACGCGCCGATCGTGCCGCGCGTCGGCCATCGGAAAGACGCCGCGCCGGTAGCAGTCGATCAGGTCCTCGATGGAAAAGCCTTCCAAGCCGGCCTCGCTCGCGCCTTCTGATCCTCATGTAGAGCGACTTGCCGCCGCCCGGAACCAGTCGGCGCTCGCGGCTGAGTCGTCGTGCTATAGCCGGCCGGCATGCTGACCGTTCATCCGCCGCATCCGGCCGGCGAGGCCGCGCCGCATTCCAGCGCCGTCTGGATCGACCTGATCAATCCCGAGCCGGGGGAGGTCGACCTCGTCCAGGAGCTGATCGGCGTGACGCTGCCCACGCGCGACGAGCTGGCGAGCCTGGAGCAGTCGTCGCGGCTGGCGTTCGACCACGACTGCCTGCGCGTCGCCGCGCCGGTGATCGCCGGGGCGGACACCGACCATCCGAGCCTTTCGCAGATCGGCCTGATCGTCACGCCGTCGCAGTTGGTCTCGATCCACTTCGAGAAGCTGAAGATGTTCGAGGCGGTCGCCGCCAAGTACGGCGAAGCGCCGCCGGCCAGCAGCGCCGCGGTCTTCGCCGCCCTGATCGAGGGCTATGTCGCGCGCCTCGCCGACCTGCTCGAGGAGGCGCGCGCCCGGCTCGATCAGATCTCGCACCGGGTGTTCAGCAAGAGCGCCCAGAGCCCGCGCCGGGCGATGCAGACCAGCGCGGCGATGCGGGAGCGGCTGCAGTTCCTGGGCCGCATGGGCGAGCGCATCTCGCTGATCCGCGAGAGCCTCCTGGGGGTGGAGCGCCTGATCAGCTTCGCCCTGGACGCGGCGAAGGACTGGTTCCCACCCGACCTCGAGCGGCGCCTGCGCACCGCCCGCTCCGACATCGAGGAGCTCGATCAGTTCGAGGAGCACTTGCTGGGTAAGGTTCAGTTCCTTCTCGACGCCGTGCTGGGCTTTATCAGCATCGAGCAGAACGACATCTTCAAGCTGCTGACCATCGCCTCGATCGTCGGCATCTTCCCGACGCTGGTGGCCGGCTGGTACGGCATGAACTTCCAGAACATGCCCGAATACCACTGGGCCTGGGGTTATCAGTTCGGCATCGGCGTGATCATCGCCTCCACCATCCTGCCGCTCGCCTGGTTCAAATGGCGCGGCTGGATCTGAGCTGAGGGGGCTGCATGGGCGAAACGCCGCAATCGCCGGACCCGAGGATGGACCTCTACGCCGCGCCCCAACAGCAGGTGCGCGTCGGCCGCCGGCGCCGGCTCAACGTGCTGCTGACCGGCGCTGGGCCGGTGACGGCGATCCTCGCCGCCGGCGGCGGGGGCTCGACGATCAACTGGGGCTATGTGCAGGCGGCGCTTTCGCGCGACCACCGCGTGCTCTCCTACGACCGCGCCGGGATGGGTTTCAGCGAACCAGGACCGCTGCCGAGGACCACGGCCCGGTCGGTCGACGACCTGCGCGCCGCGCTCGCCGCCCTAGACATCAAGCCGCCCTTCGTCGTCGTCGGCCACTCGATGGGCAGCTTCGACGCCCGGCTGTTCGCGTTCCGCTACCCGGACGAGGTGATCGGCATGGTGCTGGTCGACCCGCGCGGCGACTCGTTCAACGCGCGGCTGTTCGCGGCAGCGCCGAGCTTTGTCAGAGGCTATGCTGCGGAGAGACGTAGATTGCGGCGCTTCGCGGCTCTCGCAGCGCGCCATCCCAAGCCCGGCTCGCCGGAATACGCCGAGATCGTCCAGCCTGAGGATCCGTTGCTGACGCCCGCGGTGAACGCCGCCTTCCGCGCTCTGGCGCTGCGAGCGTCGTACTGGCGCACCGTGCTTTCCGAGGGGCGCAGCCTGGAGTCGGCCTCGGAGCTCGAGCTAGAGGCGGCGAGGCGGTCGCTCGACATCCCGCTCATCGTGCTGACCGCGAGCCGCGCGGCGCTCGAGGGCGAGACCGCGGAAGAAACCCAGGCCATCATCGAGATGTGGCGGGCGTCGCACGAGGAACTGGCGGCGCTCTCGACGCGCGGCGAACGGCGCGACGTGCCGGACGTCGGCCACATAATCCCGACCGAGCGGCCCGACGTCGTGGTCGCCGCGATCCGCGAGGCAGTCGGCGCCGGACGACGATAGCAGCGGGGCGCGGCCGCAATCTTATCGGTGATAAGGTGTCCTTGCGCTGACGCGACGGACGGCCGAATATCGCGGCTTCAGAACATCACGCGACCCCGGACGAAACAACCCATGAGCGA
>DATNEH010000192.1:0-6147 GCA_035553015.1 Caulobacteraceae bacterium
TGCTGGCGCGCGACACCGCCGAACAGGTGCGTCGGGCGCTGGCAGTGACGCTGAAGGCCTCGCCGCTGATCCCGCGCGATATCGCCAACCGGCTGGCGCGCGACGTCGAGAGCATCGCCGCGCCGATTCTCAGTTTCTGCCCGGCATTCACCGACGAGGACCTGGCCGAGATCGTCCGCGTCGGCGGGCCGATGCGGCAGGGCGCGGTGGCGCGCCGTTTGACGCTGGCCGAGCCGGTGACCGGCGCGATCGCCGAGTTCGGCGGGCCCGAGGCGGTGCGCGCGGCCTGCGAGAACAAGGGCGCGGTGTTCGCCGAGAAGGGCCTCTTGAAGGTGGTCGAGCGCTTCGAGGCGGCCGAGAGCGTGCTGGAGGCTATCGCGCTGCGCAATGCGCTGCCGACGTCGGTGTCGGAGCGGCTGGTCAACCTGGTCACCGGCGAGCTGCGCGAGCGGCTGATCAGCGGCCACGACGTGCGGCCCGAGACGGCGCTGGCGGTGGCGATCGGCGTACGCGAGCGGGCCAGCCTCGATCTGGTGGAGCAGGCCGTGCGGGCCGCCGACCTGCCGGCGTTCGTCGCTCACCTGCGGCGCGGCCAACGGCTGACCGCCTCGCTCTTGCTGCGCGGGCTCGCGGGCGGCCACATGAGCTTCTTCGAGTGGGGCCTCGCCGAGCTGTCCGGCGTGCCGCATCACCGCACCTGGCTGATGGTGCACGACGCCGGCGAACTGGGGCTGAAGGCGATCTACGAGCGCGCCGGCCTGCCGGTGCGGCTGCTGCCGGCGTTCCGCGCGGCGGTGGACGCCTACCACGCGGTGGAGTTCGACGGCGGCGCCGACGACCTGGCGCGCTTCCAGCGCCGGATGCTGGAGCGCTTCCTCACCCAGCCGGTGGCGATCTCGCGCGACGACGTCGACTGGCTGCTCGACAAGATCGACCAGCTCTCCCTGCCGGCCGACCTGGCGGCCATCGAAGCCCACGCGGCCTGAGGCGAGCCGGCGGCTCAACGCGTCTTGACGTACACGTAGTCCTCGCGCTCGGCGCCCGGCCCACGCAGGCCCGGCGGCAGCGGCGCGCGGGTGGCGTTCATCTTGGCGTGTTCGGCCAGCGCCGCCTCGTCTTCCCAGAGCTCCAGCAGCGTGAACCGGTCGGGATCGAGCGCGCTCTGGAAGACCTCGAACTGCAGGCAGCCCGGCTCGGTCATCACTTCCCGGCAGCGACCCGCGAACGCCTCGGCGAACTCGGCGCCTTTGCCGGGCGCGGCGTTGAGCGAAATGATCAGACGCAGCGGCATGGGATTATCCTTTGAATTCAAATGCTGGGAGTGAGGAGCTGAGTTTTCTGAATCACGAAAAACATGAAAAGCACGAACAATTGCGATGTCATCGCCGACAAGCCGCGCGCTTTTCGTGGTTCCTCTTTGCAGGCGCCAAAAGGCGGTGAGTGCTGCGGCGGCCCTACACCGTCAGCGCCTTGGCGCCATAGCGGTCCTGGAACGCCGCCGTCTCGATTTCCTCGAGCTGCGTGCGGCCGGCCAGCACGTCGGCCTTCCAGGCCTCGTGGGCCGCGATGTTGGCGTGGAACTCGGGCATCACCTCCTCGGCGAAGAGCTCGAGGCTGTCGCAGATGTCCTGGTGCGAGTTGCGGCCGGCCTGGTTCAGGAGGATCACCTGGTCGATGTGGCTCTGCTCGAATTTCCGCAGCTTCCCGCGAATGGTCTCGGGCGAGCCGATCAGTCCGCCGGACAGCGCCCGCTCGGCCTGCTCGGCATTGGCCGCCTTCCACTTCACGTACTCGTCCCACATGTTGACCGCGCCGGGCGGCGGGCGCGAGCGGTCGGCGCTGTTATAGTAGCGCAGGCAGAACTGGAAGAAGGTGGCCCCGTCCGCCTTCGCACGCGCCTCCTCGTCGGTGGGCGCGCACATGAACATCGAGACCAGCGCGATGTTGGGGTTCACCGGATAGTCGGCGAGCTTCGCCAGCCGCTTGGTCATGCCGTTGTAGTAGGCGTGCACCCAGGCGTGGGCGGCGTCGGCGCTGACGAACTGGAAGCCCAGCGCACCGATCCCCTTCTCGCCGGCGTAGGCGATGGTCTGCAGCTGCGAGCAGGCCGTCCACAGCGGCGGGTGCGGCTTCTGGCGCGGCTTCGGCAGCACGTTGCGCAGCGGGAAGTCGAAGTAGTGGCCGTGGTGCTCGACGCCGCCCGGGCCGAACATCGGCACCAGCGCCCGCACCGCCTCTTCGAAGATCGCGCGCTTCTCGTCGAAGGCGACCTTGAACGGGGTGAGCTCGGTGATCGAGGCGCTCTCGCCCATGCCAAGCTCGACACGGCCGTTCGAGATCAGGTCGAGCGCGGCGACCTTCTCGGCGACCTTGGCCGGGTGGTTGGTGGTGAGCTGGAAGATGCCGTGGCCGAGCCGGATCCGCTTGGTGCGCTGGCTGGCCGCCGACAGGAACACCTCCGGCGCGGAGGAGTGCGAGTACTCCTCGAGGAAGTGGTGCTCGACCTCCCAGGCGTAGTCGTAGCCGAGCGTATCGGCGAGCTCGAGCTGGGAAAGGGCGTTCTGGTAGAGCTCGAATTCGCTGTCGGGACCCCAAGGACGGGGCAGCTGCAGCTCGTAGAAGATGCCGAACTTCATCCTCGTGGTCCTCCCACAGGTTCTGTCGCTTTGGCGTGCGGGCTCTGACGGCCGTCTCGAAGCCTAGACGAAGGCGGGACCGGGGCCTAGCGCCGCGTCCGTCGGCTCCGCCGGTCGGATGGATCGGGTTCGCCGTCCGCTCGCATCCGGCGCGCCGCGCGTGTATGGCGCTGAGGACGGCCGCGTCCGGCCGCTGCTGCTGATCAACATGCTGGGGCTGAGCTCGATCCACCGCACGCTGAGAAGCGCCCGCCAGGTCGGCTGGCGCCGCCGCGGCCTCATCGTCGAGGCGGCCGCGTGGCTGCTGCTCGCGCGCCTGGCGCTGCTGCTGGCCCCGTTTCCGGTGATCGCACGGCGATTGGGGGCTTTCGTGCCGCCGGCCGACCCACGCGTGGCCGAGGTCGCCGCGCCCACCACGCAGGGTCAGGCGCAGCTCGCCAAGGAGATCAGCTGGGCGGTGACGCGCGGGGCCGCGCACGTGCCGTTCAAGGCGGTCTGCCTGCCGCAGGCGATGGCGGCGCGGATCATGCTGAAGCGCCGCGGGGTCGCCAGCGCCATGCATTTCGGCGCCGCCAAGGGCAAGGAGAAGGCGCTCGACGCGCACGCCTGGCTCGACGCGGCCGGCGTCAAGGTGACCGGCTACCCGGTCGGCCCGCAATTCGCCGAGATCGCCTGCTTCGTTTGAAGGCCGGTTGGGCGCCGCCGCAACGCCCGCAAGCCAGGCGCACCCAAGCTTCGCGCGGCTGACGTGCGGCGCCCGGATATGTTACCGCTGAGACTGGAGGGGCGATGGCGCACGACGTCTTCATCAGCCACGCATCGGTGGACAAGCCGGCGGCCGACGCCGTCTGCCATGGCCTGGAGGCCAGGGGCGTGCGCTGCTGGATCGCGCCGCGCGACCAGATCGCCGGCAAGCCCTACGGCCAGCAGATCACCGAGGCGATCCGCGCTGCGCGGGTGATGGTGCTGATCTTCTCCGAGCACGTGAACGCCTCGCAGGCGGTGCTCAACGAGATCCACCTGGCGGCGGCCGCCGAGGCAACCATCGTTCCGTTCCGGATCGCCCGCGTCGAGCTGAACCCCGAGCTCAACTACTACCTCGGTCGCACCCACTGGCTGGACGCCTTCCCGCAGCCGCTCGACGCCTACATCGATGCGCTGGCGGCCACGATCCAGCGCAACCTGCCGGGCGAAGGGGCCGACGACGCAGCGTCGCCTCGCCCGCCGACGCAGCCAGCGCCGGGGCCGGCCGGCGCACCGCATGCCACGCCCCCGCAGGCGCGCAAGCCGAACAACGCGCCGCTCTACGTGTTCGGCGGCATCGTCGCGCTGGTGCTGCTGGTGGCGCTGGCCGCGCTCCTTCACAAGCCGTCGCCCGCGGCGGAGCGGGCGCAAGGCGTCATCGCCCAGGCCGTGGCGAACGCGATCGCCGAGAGCTCGAAGGAGGACCAGAACCTCCCGCCGGCGGCGCGCGACGCCGCACGGCAGGCGACGAACGACGCTGGGGGGAACCCATAGCACCGGCGCCGTCGGCCCGGCTGCGCGCTCGCCCCGACGGGCTGCTCGTCGCCGAAACGCTGCCCGAGGTCCCGCTGATGGCGCCGCGCCTGCAGGGCGAGCTCGGCGACGACCACGTGCTGACGCTGTCGGTCTGGGGAACCGGCGAGGTGGGGCGGCTGCGCTTCGCGCCCGCCGCCGGGCCCTACCTGATCGCGCCCAATCGGGTCACCTCGCCGCGCGGCGGTCTCTTCGTGGCGCAGTCCGCGCCGGTGCTGGTGCTGCGGGGCGTGCGGCCCGACGACGCCTGGCCGAGCGGCGCCGGCGGCTTCATCGTCGAGCCGCGCGGCGACGACTTCGTGGTGGCGATGGGCGACGACGAGCTCGAGGCCGCCGCGGGGCTCTCGCTGGACGTGGCCGCGATCGTCGCCGAGGCGAACGCCTACGTCGCCCGCTGCGACCTGGCGCCCGCCGCCGATCCGCTGGTCCGAAGCCTGGTCATGCAGGGCGCGCACGCGGCGTTCTCGGCGGCGCGCAAGGACGCGCGCGGCGGCTTCGCCGGCCTGGCGGCCGGGCTGATCTACTCGAACCCGCCCCGCACCTACTATCGCGACGGCTACTGGACGCTGCAGTTCCTGATGAAGCGGGCGCCCGACATCGTGGCCGCCCAGATCGAGCTGCTGGCGAGGGCCGTGCAGGACGACGGCGAGGCGCCCAGCGCGGTGATCGTCGAGGGCCGCTCCGCCGACGATTTCGAGCGCCGGCGCTGCGAAGACGCCGAGATGAGCGCCGCGCACTGCCGGCGCGGCGAATTCTGGAGCGACCACTTCGACAGCCCGCTGATGTTCGTGCTGGCGGTCGCAGAGCACGCAGCCGCGACCAGCGACGATGCGCTCGCCAAGCAGCATTGGCCGCAGCTGGTCGCCGTCTTCGACCGCTACATGGCCCTACGCGGCCGGGCCGGCCTGCCCGTGAAGCCGCACAACGACCGCGACTGGGCCGACAACGTCTACCGCGAGGGCCTGGTCGCCTACGACATCGGCCTCTGGATCGGCGCGCTGGATGCGCTGGCCACGCTCGGCGCGCGCCTGGACCCTCCGCTCGGCGAGGCGGCGCGCGCCGAGGCGGCCGCCGCGCGGATCGCCGCGGACCAGGCGCTCTGGCGCGGCGATCACTACCTTGATTACCTCCGCCCAGACGGCTGGGCCGAGACGCATTTGGCGCTCGATGCGCTGCTGCTGCTGCGCTACGACGCCGTGCCCGAGCCGCGCGCGCTCGCCATGCTGGACGAGGTCCGCCAGCGCCTGGAGAGCCGCCGCAACGGCGCGCAGCCGTACGGCGACTTCGGCATGCTGTGCTGCTTCCCGCCGTTCGCCGACCGCGCGGCGCTCAGGGCCAAGTCCGCCTTCGCCTACCGCTATCACAACGGCGGCGACTGGCCATGGCTCGACGCGGTCTACGCCGCCGAGCGCCTGCGCCGCGGGCTGCCCGGCTGGCGCTATCCGCTGACCCGCTGGTGGTCGTACTGCCTGGAACAGGGCTGGGCCGGGCCGGTGGAGCACTTCTCCCGCCCGTTCGGCCGCGGCTCGCTGCTGCAGGGCTGGTCGTCGCTGCCCGCCGCCGTCGCGCTGCAATACGCCGAGCGCGTGGCGGCGGGCGATCCTGACGACGCAGGCTGACGCCGCGCGGCTCCCATGGATCGCCGGGCCGTCCCGCTCGTTTCGTCCAGGCGCTAACCAGATGCGAATGCGGCTTGCGCGCCGCCTGGGGCAATGATGACCTCCGACATGCCTGCCGCACGCAAGATCACCCCCGAGTCGGCTTCGGAGGCGCCCGTGACCACCTTGCCGACGCCGCCCGTCGTGGCGTCCGCCCTCGACCTGATCGGCAAGACGCCGATGGTGGAGCTGACCGGCTTCGACACCGGGCCCTGCCGCCTCTTCGTCAAGCTGGAGAGCGCCAACCCGGGCGGCTCGATCAAGGACCGCATCGCCCGCTCGATGATCGAGGCGGC
>DATNEH010000193.1:0-5834 GCA_035553015.1 Caulobacteraceae bacterium
TCGATCTTCGCCTCGGTCACGCCCTGTGCGCCCGCGATCGGGCCGAGATCGCCGCGCTCGCCGCGCCAGCGCACCAGCACGGCGGCCTCGTCGTTGGCCCAGCCGAGCTGCGGCGCCCACTGGCCGACCACCTCGCCGCCGCTCGCCTGCAGCGTGGGACCAGCGGCCGCCAGCTTTTGTGCGAGCGCCGGATGCGGCTGCGGCGCGCGGGCGAGGGTGAGGAACAGGTAGTCGCAGGCGGCGCTCACGCCGCCTGGCCCTTGGCGCCCTGCGTGTAGCCGAGGTCCTCGTTGAGCGCCTCGAGGATGGCGACCGCGGCGTCGGCGACGACCGTGCCCGGCGGGAACACCAGCCGCGCGCCGGCCGCCTTCAGCGCCTCGACGTCGGCCGGCGGGATGACGCCGCCGACCACGATCATGATGTCCTCGCGCCCCAGCCGCTTCAGCTCGGCGTGCAGCTCCGGCACCAGCGTCATGTGGCCGGCCGCCAGCGAGCTCGCGCCCACCACGTGGACCTTCTCGGCGACCGCGCGGGCGGCGGTCTCGGCGGGCGTCGCGAACAGCGGGCCGGCGTCGACCTCGAAGCCGAAGTCGCCGAAGCCGGAGGCGATGACCTTCTGGCCGCGGTCGTGGCCGTCCTGGCCCATCTTGGCGACCAGGATGGTGGGCGGCCGGCCGTCGGCCTCGCGGAAGGCGGCGACCATCATCTTCGCCCGCGAGACGGCGGCCGACGAGCCGCTCTCGGCCGAGTAGACGCCGGTCAGCAGCTTTGGCCGCGCCTCGTGGCGGCCCCACACCTTCTCCAGCGCCGAGCTGATCTCGCCGACGGTGGCCTTGGCCCGGGCCGCGTCGACCGACAGCTCCAGCAGGTTGCCGCCGCGGCTCGCGCCTTCGGTGAGCGCGGTCAGCGTGCGCTCGACCTCGGCCGGATCGCGCTCGGCCCTCAGTTGCGCCAGCTTCTCCAGCTGGCGACGCAGCACCTCCGAGTTGTCGACCTTCAGCAACGGGATGTCGTCCACGTGAGCCGGGAGGTAGCGATTGACGCCGACCAGGGTCTGGCGGCCCGAGTCGATACGGGCCTGGGTGCGCGCGGCGGCTTCCTCGATGCGGCTCTGTGGCAGACCCTCGCCGATCGCCTTGGCCATGCCGCCCAGATTCTCGACCTCGGCGATGTGGGTGAGCGCCCGCGCGGCGAGGTCGTGGGTCAGGCGCTCGACGTAGTAGCTGCCGCCCCAGGGATCGACCGTGCGGGTGACGCCGGCCTCGAGCTGCAGGAAGAGCTGGGTGTTGCGGGCGATGCGGGCCGAGAAGTCGGTCGGCAGCGCGATCGCCTCGTCGAGCGAATTGGTGTGCAGGCTCTGGGTCTGGCCGCTGACCGCCGCCATCGCCTCGATCGCGGTGCGCGCGACGTTGTTGAAGACGTCCTGCGCGGCGAGGCTCCAGCCACTGGTCTGGGTATGGGCGCGCAGGGCGAGCGAGCGGGCGTCCTTCGGCGCGAACGCCTCGCGCATCAGCCGGGCCCAGAGCAGGCGGGCGGCGCGCTGCTTGGCCACCTCCATGAAGTAGTTCATGCCGGCGTTCCAGAAGAACGACAGGCGAGGGGCGAAGGTGTCGACCGCCATGCCGGAGGCGACGCCGGCGCGCACGTACTCGATGCCGTCGGCGAGCGTGTAGGCCAGCTCGAGGTCGAGCGAGGCGCCGGCCTCCTGCATGTGGTAGCCGCTGATCGAGATCGAGTTGAACTTCGGCATCTCCCTGGCCGTGTAGGCGAAGATGTCCGAGACGATCCGCATCGAGGGGGCGGGCGGATAGATGTAGGTGTTCCGGACCAGGAACTCCTTCAGGATGTCGTTCTGGATGGTGCCGGAAAGCGCCGTGTGCGGAACACCCTGCTCCTCGCCGGCCACCACGTAGAGCGCCAGGATCGGCAGCACCGCGCCGTTCATGGTCATCGAGACGCTCATCTTCTCCAGCGGGATGCCGGAGAACAGCGTGCGCATGTCGAGGATCGAGTCGATGGCGACGCCCGCCATGCCGACGTCGCCCTTCACGCGTGGATTGTCGCTGTCGTAGCCGCGGTGGGTGGCGAGGTCGAAGGCCACCGACAGGCCCATCTGACCGGCCGCCAGGTTGCGGCGGTAGAAGGCGTTCGATTCCTCGGCGGTGGAAAAGCCCGCATACTGACGGATGGTCCACGGGTTGGTGGCGTACATCGTCGGATAGGGGCCGCGCAGGTTCGGCGCGAGGCCCGGGTAGCCGCCGACGAAGTCGAGGCCGGCGCGGTCGGCGGGCGCATAGCGCGGCTTCACCGCGATGCCTTCGGGCGTCTGCCAGGGCTCGGCGGCGTTCGCAAGCGGCGTCGGGGCGGAGGCCGCGGCGTCTTCGAGCGCGACCTGGGTGAAGTCGGGGAAGGTGGTCATGCCAGGTCCTCGAGACGGATGGCGGTCAGCGGCGGGCAGCGGCTGTCGGGGCCGGGGAGGCGGGTGGCGGGCGCGTCGACCGGCGCCGGCACGGAGAGCTCGACTGCCGCGTCGCGGCCCTCGGTGGCCGGGAAGTCGGTGACGCCGAGAAGGCGCGCCTGCTTGCCGCCGAGCCGCGCCTTCAGCTCGGTGCGGGTCTCGTCGACGGCCTCGGCGACGATGCCGGCTTCCAGCGCCGCGACGATGCCGCCGGCGGATTCGATGGCCTGGAAGCGCTCCCAGGCGGCCCGGGCCAGCTCGTTGGTCAGCGTCTCCAGGTAGCCCGAGCCGCCGGCCGGATCGGCCACGCGGCCGAGGTGCGCCTCCTCGGCCAGCACCAGCTGGATGTTGCGCGACTGGCGGCGTGCGAATGCGGTCGGCGCGCCCAGCGCATCGGTGAAGGCGCCCAGCACGATGACGTCGGCCCCGCCCGTCGCGGCGGCGAAGGCGGCGGCGGTGAGGCGGATCATGTTGGTCCACGGATCGGCGCTGGTGAGCATCCGCCCGGACGAGCGCGCCTCGATCCTGGCGTCGGTGGTCACGCCGCAGGCGCCGGCCAGTCGCGCCCAGAGCCGCCGTGCGGCGCGCAGCTTGGCGACCCCCAGGAAGTAGTCAGCGTCGGCGGCCACCCCGAGCACGATGCGGCCCCACGCATCGTCCATCGAAAGGCCGGCGCGGGTCAGCGCCTTGGCGTAGGCGAGCGCGCTGGCGATGGCGAACGCCAGCTCGGCCGCCTCGCCGCCGCCGGCCTCGTGCACGACGCGGCCGGACGCCAGGAAGAGGCTCGCCTTCGGGTAGGGCGCGGCGAGGCGCGCGGCGACGGTGGCGGCCGAGATCACCTGCGCCTCGATCGGGCCAGGGCTGGCGCCCGCCTCGGCGAAGGCGCTGAGCGGATCGAGGTGGAAGGAATGCTGCGCGGCCGGCGCGTCCTTGCCGAGCGCGCCCAGCCAGTCGGCCGCCTTGGGGCCGAGGAAGCCGGCGTCGAGCGCCACCGGCGCGATGTCGAGCAGCACGCCCTGCAGCGCCCGCGCCAGGCCCTCGGCCGAGCCGATCGCGACGCCCGCCTCAGCGCCCGGATCGATCCGGATCAACAGCGAGCGGGCGCCCTCGGCGAGGTCGCCGAGCGCCTCGGCGTTGGCGCCGGCGGCGTCGCCGTGGGCTATGAGCGCGCGGGCGTCCCAGCCGGTCGCGCCGCGGGCCGGAAACGCGGTCTCGGCGGCGTCGTAGAGCGGCAGGATCGGCAGGCCTTCCAGCGTCTCGCGCGTGAGGCTCTCCAGCGGCGCGCCTTTCAGCGTCTTCTCGACCAGCGCGAGCCAGGCTTCGCGGTCGGGCGCGGGAAAGCCTTCGGCGAGCGCGATGATGGTGTCGGCGTCAGCAGGAGAGGGGGTAGCCATGGCGGCGCCCGTTGCAGCCCATGCCGCTAGGGGCGTCAAGGCGGACATGGAGCGACATGATGGAGACGTCGTTCGGCGTGGAGGCGTCTTTCGGCGCAGCCTGTCGCGCAAGCGTCACCGCGATGAACGCCCGTTGAACGCGCCGACGGCCACGCCGTTCAGATCGCGAGTCCTAGTCTTCGCGCATCGTCATCCACGACGATGCAAGACATGCAAAGGACTAGCCATGAAACTGCGTACTCTGCTGATCGCCGCCGCAGGCCTGACGCTAGCGGCCGGTGCGGCCGGCGCGGCCTCGGCGGATACGCCGTGGCAGGCGCATCACCCGCGTCGCGTCGAGGTGAACCACCGCCTCGCCAACCAGAACCACCAGATCCGCGTCGAACGCCGCCAAGGCGACCTGACCGCGGCCCAGGCCCGGCGCCTGCACGAGCGCGATCACATGATCCGCATGCAGGAGCGGCGCTTCGCCCGCTACCACAACGGCCACCTCACCCGCCACGCGCAGGTTCGGTTGAACCGCGAGGAGAACGGCGTTCACCGTCACCTTCCGGCCTGATGGATCGCAACTGACGCGCCCTTCCCCTGCAGCGAGCGGGGAAGGGCCGGAGCGGTGGCGGCTCGATGCCGAAACGCCAGGCCCGGACGGTGTCGACCACCGCTTCGAGCTCCCCCGTAGACGGCGCGGGGGCCCACATGAGCTCCGGACCAACCCGAAGCGGGGAAGGGCGCGCGACGGCGAGCAGGTCCTGCGCAGGAACCCATGAAGAACGCGCTTCTCCCCGGCGGCTTTTCAGTGGCAATCTCAAGGCCACGGAGTCGCGTGGGGGACGGACGCCCCGCAAGGTCCGCGTTATCGCCTTGCGGGCTTCCTCAGCTCCAGCTGCGACGTCAGCTCGAGGAGCTTTGATCGATGGCGGACACAGCTGCAGCGCCGGCCGCCCCGGCCGCGAAACCAGGCGGCGCGATGGCGCGCCTGAAGGCCATCCGGGCCAAGCACGGGCCGCTGAAGAACACCCACAAGGAGGTTCGCGACAACCTCAGCTGGCTCAACAAGGTCGCGCTCTTCATCACAGAGCGGGTCGGCACCTTCGGCTTCTTCCTGCTGATCTTCGCCTGGACGATCGTCTGGCTGGGCTGGAACACGCTCGGCCCGTCGAAGGCGCGTTTCGACCCGGCGATGGGCTTCGTGCTGTACCTCTTCATCTGCAACGTCATCCAGATCCTCTTGATGCCGCTGATCATGGTTGGCCAGAACCTGCAGGGCATGCACTCCGAGGCGCGCGCCGAGCACGACCTCGAGGTCAACATCAAGGCCGAGCAGGAGATCGAGGTGATCCTCCAGCACCTGGAGCAGCAGAACGAGATCCTGTTGAAGATGGTCGAGAAGCTCGGCGTCGACGTGCACGAGGTGCTCGACCTGCGCTAGATCGCGATGGTTCAGCTTGAACGTTGAATCGCGATCTACGCTTTCGAAGCTAGAGCAGGATGCCAGGCTCCGCGAGCGCCCACGGTCGGGTCGGGCGCGCCCGGCTGTGCGAGCGCGCCCGGAGGCCTGACGCGAGCCTGGCCGCGGTCAGCAGGCGGGGACGTATTGGCCGTAGGCCGGATCCCAGACCACCCCGCAGTCGCCCGGATACCCGTACGGACCGTCGTCGTCGTAGTCGTAGGGATAGTCGTAGCCGTAGTCGTAGCCGTAGCCGTAGGGGGCGAGCGCGGCGCCGAGCGCCAGGCCGCCGAGGAACGGCGCGTAGCCGTACCCGTAGCCGCCGTAGCCGTAGCCGCCGTAGCCGTAGCCGCCGCGATAGCCCCAGCCGCCTCGGCCGCCCCAGCCGCCGCGCCCGTTCCAGCCGCGTCCATAGCCGCCGCGGGTGTTGTAGGCGTAGCCGCCGCGCGCGCCGCTGAACCCGGTCCCGCCGTGGAAGCCGCCGCCCCCACCGCCGTGGAAGCCGCCGCCACCGCCGTGGAAGCCGCCCCCACCG
>DATNEH010000194.1:0-12278 GCA_035553015.1 Caulobacteraceae bacterium
CCTCAGGGCCGAGCTCGCCGCCGCCCAGCGCCGCGGCGACCTGCAACGCGCCTCGGAGATCGCCTACGGCGAGATCCCGGCGCTGGAGAAGCGCCTGTCCGACGAGGAGCAGGCCGGCGAGGCCGCCGCGGTGACGCCAGAGGTGGTCGACGCCAAGCAGATCGCGGCGGTCGTCTCGCGCTGGACCGGCGTGCCGGTCGACAAGATGCTGGAGGGCGAGCGCGAGAAACTGCTGCGCATGGAGGACGACCTGCGCAAGCGCGTCGTCGGCCAGGAGGAGGCGCTGGTCGCCGTCTCCGATGCGGTGCGTAGAGCCCGCGCCGGCCTGAAGGACCCGAACCGGCCGATCGGCTCGTTCCTGTTCCTGGGGCCCACCGGCGTCGGCAAGACCGAGCTCACCAAGGCGCTCGCCGAGTTCCTGTTCGACGACGAGCAGGCGATCACCCGCATCGACATGAGCGAGTACATGGAGAAGCACTCGGTGGCCCGCATGATCGGCGCGCCGCCCGGCTACGTCGGCTACGAGGAGGGCGGTTCGCTGACCGAGACGGTGCGCCGGCGGCCCTACCAGGTGGTGCTGTTCGACGAGGTCGAGAAGGCCCACCCGGACGTCTTCAACGTGCTGCTGCAGGTGCTCGACGACGGGCGGCTGACCGACGGCCAGGGCCGCACGGTCGACTTCCGCAACACGCTGCTGGTGATGACCTCGAACCTCGGCTCGGAGTACCTGGCCAGCGATGCGGTCGCCGACCACGAGGCCTCGGTCGAGACGATGCGGCCGCTGGTGATGGACGCGGTGCGCAAGCACTTCCGGCCGGAGTTCCTGAACCGCATCGACGAGATCGTGCTCTTCCAGCGGCTCGGCCGCGAGCAGATGGACTCGATCGTCAAGATCCAGCTCGGCCGCGTCGAGAAGTTGCTGGCCGACCGCCGCATGGCGATCCACCTCGATCCGGGCGCCATGCACTGGCTCGGCGAGCGCGGCTACGACCCGGTCTACGGCGCGCGCCCCTTGAAGCGCGTGATCCAGAAGGAGCTGGTCGACCCGATCGCCCGCAAGCTCCTGGCCGGCGAGCTGGAGGACGGCGCGGTGATCGAGGTCACCAACGGCGGCGACAAGCTGGAGTTCGGCCGCGCCGCCGTGCACTGACGGACGACCTGTGGGCGTCGGCGCGCGGCGTCGGCGCCCCATGGCGCGGCGCCTGATGGCGTCGGCGGCCAGGCCGCTCGCCGCCGCTTTCGTTTGCCAAAGCTCGCTCACGGCGTGACACTCCGCCTCCGATCCCCTCGGGGATGGGTGAGATGGGTGCGACTGGGCGATCTTGGGTCTGGGTTGGAGCGGCGCTGATCGGGGCCGTCGCCGGCGCCGCTTGGGCGCAGGCGGACGATACGGTGGCGCGGCTCGAGGCGCCGGCGGTGATGCGCGGGGCCGGGACCTTCAGCCAGCGCTCGGCGACGCCGGCCGGGACGCCGGTGCTGCTGTTCCACTACTTCGATGTCGGCCCCGATTGCCGCGCCACCGAGGTGGCGTTCCGGCTCGCGACGCCGCCGGCGCACGGCGTGGTGACCTTCGCGGCGAGCCAGAACCGGCCGTTCGAGGGCGGGCGCCCGCTGTTCGCCGACGGCGATCCACGCGCCCGCTGCGCCAACGAGCTGGCGCCGACCCGGGACGCGATCTACACGCCCGCGCCGGGGTTCTCGGGGGAGGACAGCTTCGTCATCGAGGCGACGGAGGGCGATAGCGTCGCCCAGGACACGGTCGACGTCTCGGTGCTCTCGTTCGGCAAGCCGCTGCGGACCCGCTATCCGGGGTAGAGCTGCTTAGGCGTATCCGCCTCAGTCGGTCTCGCGCCCCCTCCACCACCCGGCTGCGCCGGGCGGTCCCCCTCCCCCGTTGCGCTCCGCTACACGGGGCAGGAAAGAATAGAGGCGGCGTCGCCGTTGACTTTCCTGCCCCGCGAAGCGGGGGAGGGGGACCGCCGCGCGCAGCGCGGGGGGTGGAGGGGGCGCAGCGCTACGCCGGAAGAGCGCTTAGCTCCCGAACACCTCGTCGGTGGGCATCCGGACGTTGCGGATGGCGCGGGTCTGATCCCAGGTCTCGCGCAGGCTGGCGAGCGTGTAGGTGACCAGCAGGGAGCGGCGGCGGCCGCCGCCGGTGTTGCGCGTCGCGCCGTGCAGCAGGCCCGGGCCGAACACCAGGATGTCGCCGGCCTCGCCCGCCAGCACCCTCGCGTCCGGATGCTCGATGCCCGCTTCCAGCTGCAGACCCGCGCCGGCATGCGAGCCGGCCAGCACCCGCGTCGCCCCGTTGTCGGGCCCGAACGCGTCGAGGAACACCAGCGCCAGCGCGGTGTCGACGACGCCGAGCGCGCCGCCGTCGCGGTGCAGCAGCTGCGCGCCGCCGCCGGCCAGCGGCTCGCGGCCCTCGACCTGGGCGAGGAAGAACGGCTGGCCGAGGATCGCGCCGGCGGCGGCCAGCAGCGCCGGCAGCCGGCAGGCCCGCTGCACGGCCGGATCGAGGTCGACCAGCGCGTGGCGCCAGTCGCCGCCGCGCGGGACCGGCCATTGGTCGGAGGCCAGCTCGCCGGCGCCGAAGGCGGCGCGCAGCTCATCGGTCAGCGGCGCGGGCACAGCGCCGCGCAGCAGCAGGTAGCCGTCGTGCGCGAGCTGCGCGGCCGCGGCGTCGTCCAGCGGGGCGAGCGCCTCGCCGAGGCTCAAGGGCTGTGGCCCGGCGGACCGCCCTCGCTGACCGACCCCGGCTTCAGGGCGGCGGATTCGGCGGCGAGGACGCGGTCGATCAGGAAGTAGTAGGTGGCCTGATGGCCGGCCTGGTCGATGCTGCTCAGCGCGTCGTAGGCGTGGCCGCCCGACTGGATCAGCGACTGGCCGGTCACACGCGCGCCCAGTGCGCGCATCACGGCGTATTCCTCGTCGACGTCAATCGGCGTGAAGGCGGAGGCGGGCGAGAGGCCGTCGCCGGTCCTGACCGAGGCGACCAGGCCGGCGCCGATGTCGCGGTCGAGCTGCGCGGCGACCTTGTCGCCGGCCTTGTCCTCGCAGAAGGCGGCGACCAGGTGGGCGTCGATGTCGACGTAAGTCTGGTCCAGCAGCGCCTTGGCGGCCGACAGCGCGGTCACGCAATCGCCGGTTTCGCCGGCCTCGAACATCCGCTTCTTCGCGTCGCCCGGGCCCATGCCGTTGAAGTTGGGCCGCCGCGAATAGGCGAGGCGCAGCTCGCGCCAGTCGACGTTCGGCGCGGCGGCCTTCGCCGCGGCGAGCAGGGCCTGATAGTGGGTCTCGGGGTCTGCGGGCAGCACGGGCGCCGGCGCAGTGGCCGCAACGGCCGCCGCCGGGAGGGTCAGGCAGAGCGCCAGGGCCAGGGTGACGGCCAGGGTGGGGGATCGCATCAAGAGAGGGTCCGTGGTTCGCCCCGCCCCGGGATCAGACCCCAATTCAGCTGCGCTGCAAAGTGCGGCGGATCAGGCGACCCAGTTGCTCAAGCGGCCGGTTGCGCGGCGGCGCCTTGGGCGGCTTGCTTGGCCTTCAGCTGGCGCTTGATCTTGCGGGCGCGGAGCGAGAGCTTTTCGTCGCGGGCGTTCAGCAGGAAGGCGTCGAGGCCGCCCTTGAAGTCCACGGTGCGCAGCGCCGCATTGCTGATGCGCAGCGAGAAGGTCTGGCCCAGCGCGTCGGACTGCAGCGAGACCGGCGACAGCGCCGGCAGGAAGCGGCGCTTGGTCTTCACGTTGGAGTGGCTCACGTTGTGGCCGATCATCGGGCCAACGCCCGTGAGCTCGCAGCGGCGCGACATCTGACTAGCACCTTCAGGCAAACGACGAACGCGCGGGAACGAGCGGCCCCCGCGCGGGAGGCGGCGATATAGGGTACGCAGGGACGGCGCGTCAAGGCGAAGCGCCTTCACGCCAAGCTGCGACGGCTCGGCGCAGCTTGGCTCGGCCTTGGTGTCGGACGCCGTGTCCGCGCCGCGTTGACGCAGCCTTGCGCCCCTCCGTCACGTCGCGCTGGCGCGCGCCGCGACACTTCCCCGTCGTCTGCGCGACGGCGGAGGAGCGGGACCGCGCACCTTCGCTCCTCCACCGCGCCGCAGAGTGCGGGGGAGGTGGCAGACCGCGAAGCGGGCTGGCGGAGGGGGCGCAGCGCCGCGCCGCCGATTTTGCCAGTCCGACCCCGCCTAGTGGCTGAAATCGATTCGGATACAAGGGCTTGTGGTGAACAAAGCTCGAATCGCGCGCGGTAAGTGATTCGGACATGGTTCGTTTCACCCCCGTTCCGCGCGTTAACCATAGCGATTTACAGCTCGTGAACTGTTTGTTCGCGCGGGCGGCCGGCAAGGCGATGGCGACGGTCGTTGCGGATAACTGACCCGTGAGTTAGTAATTCCGGCATGCCCGCGATCGACTCGCCGCGTTGGCGCCGCCGCAAGGAAGCCCGCCCGTCGGAGATCGTCGCGGCGGCGCTGGAGGTGTTCGCCGAGCGCGGCTTCGCGGCCGCGCGGCTCGAGGACATCGCCGCCCGCGCCGGCGTCTCGAAAGCGGCGCTCTACCTCTACTTTCCGACCAAGCAGGACCTGTTCCGCGCGGTGGTCGCCGATGCGTTTGCGCCAAACCTCGCCGGCGTGGCGGGGGCGGCCGACGCCTACGAGGGGCGGTTCGAGGATCTGGTCCGCACGCTGCTGCCAGCGCTGGCGGCGGTGGCCTCGCGCGGGTCGATGGGGGGCTTGGTGAAGATGGTGGTGGGCGAGTCCCGCAATTTCCCGGAGCTGGCCAAGGTCTGGCACGACGACCTGGTCGGCAAGGCGCTGGCGGCGGTGTCGGGCGCGATCGCGCGGGCGCAGGCGAAGGGCGAGGTGAAGGCCGGCGATCCGCGCGCCTATGCGCTTGGGCTGATCGCGCCGCTGATGCTGGCGGTGCTCTGGCGCGAAACCTTCACGCCGGTCGGCGCGCCGCCGTTCGACCTCGAGGCGCTGGCCCGCCAGCACGCGGAGACGGCGCTCAACGGCATGCTGGCCGAAATGCCGGAAGCAGCCGCCGCATGAACCCGCAGCGACTGGTGATCGGCGGACTCGCGCTGGCGGCGGCGGTGCTGGCGGTCATCCTCTTCGTCGTGCCGCAGTTCCGCGCGGCGCCGCGGCTTTCCGGCTACATCGAGGGCGAGCCGCTCTACCTCGCTTCGCCGATCGCCGGCGAACTGACGCAGGTGATGGTGGCGCGCGGCGAGCGGGTGGCGGCGGGCGCGCCGCTGTTCGTGGTCGACACCCGCACGCTGGCGGCGGCGCGCGACCAGGCGGCCGGCCGGGTGACGCAGGCGCAGTCCGCGATCGAGGGCGCCCGGGCGACCCGCGCCCAGCTTGCCGCCAATGTGGCGGCGGCGCAGGCGAGCGCCACGCAGGCCGACCAGGACCTCGCCCGCGTCCAGCACCTGCTCGCCCTCGGGGGCGGCGCGATCTCCAGGCAAGACGTCGACAAGTACCGGGCGGCCGACGCGACCGCCCGCGCCCAGCTCGCGGCCGCGCGCCGCCAGGCCGACGCGGCGGCCGCGCAGATCGCCAGCGCCGGCGGCCAGCTCGGCGAGGCGGAAGGCGCACGCGCCGATGCGCTGGCGCGGCTCGGCCAGGCTTCCCCGATCGCCCCGGTGGCGGCGCGGGTCGAGGACGTATTCTTCCAGCAGGGCGAGTGGGCGGCGGCCAACCAGCCGGTGGTCTCGCTGCTGCCGGACGACCGCGTGCGCCTGCGCTTCTTCGTGCCGGAGCGCTCGGTGGCGCTCTACCGGATCGGCCGCCAGGTAAGCTTCGGCTGCGACGGCTGCGCCAAGGGGCTGGTCGCCAGGATCAACTACGTAAGCCCCCGCGCCGAGTTCACCCCGCCGGTGATCTACAGTCTGCAATCGCGCGACCGGCTGGTGTTCCTGGTCGAGGCGCTGCCCGCCAACCCGGCAGGCCTGACGCCGGGCCTGCCGATCGACGTGGTCCCGCTGGCCGCGACGACTAGAGGCGCGCCGTGAGCCTCGCCATCGACGTCCGCGGCCTCAGCAAGAGCTTCTCGGGCGTCACGGTGGTGAACAACGTCGCGCTGCAGCTGGAGACCGGGCGCATCTGCGGCTTCCTCGGCCCCAACGGCTCGGGCAAGACCACGACCCTGCGCATGCTCTGCGGCCTGCTGACGCCTGACGCCGGCGAGGGGACTTGCCTCGGCTTCGACGTCCGCCGCCAGTCCGACGAGATCAAGCGGCGCACCGGCTACATGACGCAGCGTTTCTCGCTCTACGAGGACCTCACGATCGAGGAGAACCTCACCTTCATCGCCCGCGTCCATTCGCTCGACCGGCGGCGCGAGCGGGTGGACGGCGCGATCGAGGCGCTGGGACTGAAGGATCGCCGTGCGCAGCTGGCCGGCTCGCTCTCCGGCGGCTGGAAGCAGCGGCTGGCGCTGGCCGGCGCGACGCTGCACGAGCCCAAGCTGCTGCTGCTCGACGAGCCGACCGCCGGCGTCGACCCGCGCGCCCGGCGCACGTTCTGGGATCAGATCCACGCCTTGGCCGGGCGTGGGCTCACCGTGCTGGTCTCCACCCACTACATGGACGAGGCCGAGCGCTGCCACGAGATCGCCTACATCCTGAACGGGCGCCTGCTGGTGCGTGGGACGGTGGCGCAGGTGCTTGCGCAGGCGAAGGTGGTGACCTTCGTCGGCGAGGGGGCAGGGATCGCCGACCTGGCCGGCGAGATCGCCAAGCTGCCCGGCGTCGAGACCGCCGCCGCGTTCGGCGCGTCGCTGCACGTCGCTGGTCCCGATCGCGCCGCGCTGGAGGCGGCGCTGGCGCCCTACCATCGCGCGCCGTTCGTCTGGCGCGAGGCGGCGCCCACGCTGGAGGACGTCTTCATCCACCTGATGAACGCGCAAGAGCCAGAGGCGGCGTGAGCTTCTTCTCACCTTCGCGGGTGCTGGCGGTGCTGGTCAAGGAGTTCACCCAGCTGCGGCGCGACCGGCTGACCTACGCGATGATCCTGGTGCTGCCGGTCGTGCAGCTGCTGCTGTTCGGCTACGCGATCAACGACACGCCGCGACACCTGCCGGCGGCGGTGCTGGTGCAGGAGGATTCCGTGTTCGCCCGCTCGGTGCTGGCGGCGCTGAAGAACTCCAGCTTCTTCGACATCGAGGTCCAGGCGCATTCGACGCAGGAGCTGGACGCGCTGCTGCGCCGCGGCCAGGTGCAGTTCGCGATCACCGTCCCGGGCGACTTCACGCGGCGGGTGATCCGCGGCGACGGCGCGCAGATCCTGGTCGACGCCGACGCCAGCGATCCCACCGCGACCGGCGCGGCGGTCTCGGCGCTGGCCGGCCTGCCGGCGCAGGCGCTCTCGCACGACCTCACCGGCCTGCCGGCGCCGCTCGGCCAGGTCACCGCGCCGTTCAGCATCGTGACCCACAACCTCTACAACCCGGACAGCGTCGCGGCCTTCAACATCGTGCCGGGCCTGCTCGGCATCATCCTCTCGATGACGCTGGTGATGATGACGGCGCTGGCGGTCACCCGCGAGCGCGAGCGCGGCACGATGGAGTTCCTGCTCTCCACGCCGGTCGAGCCGCTGGAGGTGATGGTCGGCAAGCTATCGCCCTACGTGATCGTCGGGCTGATCCAGACCGCGATCGTGCTGGCGCTGGCGGCGACGCTGTTCCAGGTGCCGATGAACGGCGGCTGGGTAGGCCTGGGCGCCGGCACCTTCCTGTTCATCGTCGGCAGCCTGGCGCTGGGCTTCCTGATCTCGACGGTGGCGAAGAGCCAGCTGCAGGCGATGCAGATGGCGGTGTTCTACATCCTGCCGTCGATCCTCCTGTCGGGCTTCATGTTCCCGTTCCGTGGCATGCCGCTCTGGGCGCAGGTGCTGGGGACCTGCATCCCGGTGACGCACTTCCTGCGCATCGTCCGCGGGGCGCTGCTGAAGGGCCAGAGCCTCGGCGACGCCTGGCCGAGCCTCGCGGCGCTCGCCGTCTTCATGTTCGCGGTCAGCGCCCTCGCCATCGCCCGCTACCAACGCACGCTGGATTGACCGCCCCGTTGCCAGCGCCCGAGTCTTGGCCCACATCAGGGGGCGATGAGCGATCGCCACAGCGGCCCTTCGCACGCCGCCCTTTCGCCGGCCCGCGTCGTCGCGGTCCTGGGGCCCACCAACACCGGCAAGACGCACCTGGCGGTCGAGCGCATGCTCGGCCACGCCTCGGGCATGATCGGCCTGCCGCTGCGGCTGCTGGCGCGGGAGATCTACGACCGCGTCGCGGCGGCGCGCGGGGCTCGCGCGGTGGCGCTGATCACCGGCGAGGAGAAGATCGTGCCGCCGCGCGCGCAGTATTTCGTCTGCACGGTCGAGGCGATGCCGCTGGGCCGCGAAGTGGAGTTCCTGGCGGTCGACGAGATCCAGCTCTGCGCCGATCCGGAGCGCGGCCACGTCTTCACCCAGCGGCTGCTCTCGGCGCGTGGCCGCTACGAGACGATGCTGCTGGGCGCCTCGACGATGGCCCCGCTGGTGCGCCGTCTCCTGCCGGGCGTCGAGATCGCCACCCGCGAGCGGTTCTCGAAGCTGACCTACGAGGGGCCGAAGAAGATCACCCGGTTGCCGCGGCGCACGGCGGTGGTCGCGTTCTCGGCGGCCGAGGTCTACGCGATCGCCGAGTTGATCCGCCGCCAGCGCGGCGGCGCGGCGGTGGTGATGGGCAACCTCTCGCCCCGCACCCGCAACGCCCAGGTCGAGCTCTACCAGTCCGGCGAGGTCGACTTCCTGGTCGCCACCGACGCGATCGGCATGGGCCTCAACATGGACTTGGGGCATGTGGCGTTCGCCGCGCTCTCCAAGTTCGACGGCAAGCGCCTGCGGCCGCTCTATCCGCAGGAGATCGGCCAGATCGCCGGCCGCGCCGGGCGCTTCCGCAGGGACGGCACGTTCGGCGTCACCGGCGCCTGCGAGCCGATGGAAGCGGAGGTGGTGCGGCAGGTCGAGGAGCACCATTTCGAGCCGGTCGCGCAGGCGCTGTGGCGCAACGACCGGCTTGACTTCGACTCGCTGGCCGACTTGCTGCGCTCGCTCTCGGCGCCGGCGCCGCGCGCGGGGCTGAAGGCCTCGGAGGAGGCGCTCGACGAGACCACGCTGCGCGCGCTGGCCGCCGATCCGCATGTCGCCCAGCGCGCGCGCAACCGCGCGGCGATGTTCCGCCTCTGGGACGCGTGCCAGACGCCCGACTTCCGCAAGACCACGCTGGAAGATCACGTGCGGCTCGCCAGGACCCTGTTCGAACACCTCACCGAGGGCGACGGCCGCGTGCCGGACGCCTGGATGGCCGGCCAATTCAAGCAGGTCGACCGCACCGACGGCGAGATCGACGCGCTCTCGATGCGCCTCGCCAACGTGCGCACGCTCGCCTACGTCGCCAACCGCCCCGACTGGCTCGGCGATCCGGCCCACTGGCAGGGCGTGACCCGGGCGCTGGAGGACCGGCTCTCCGACACCCTGCACGAGAAGCTGATGGCGCGGTTCATCGACCGGCGCACCAGCGCGCTGATGCGCGGGCTGGGGCAGGGCGAGGAACTGCTGGCCGGTCTCGGCGCCGACGGCGCGGTGACGGTGGAGGGCCACTTCGTCGGCCGGCTGAACGGGCTCGCGTTCGAGGCCGAGCGCGGCGCCACCGCGCTGGAAGCGAAGGCGCTGAGGGCCGCCGCCCAGCGCGCGGTCGCGCCGGAGATCGCCCGGCGGCTGGGGCGCATCGCCGCCGAGCCGGACGAGGCGTTCGCGCTGACGCCCGACGGCCTGGTGCTCTGGCGCGGCGAGGCGGCGGGCGCGCTGGCCGGCGACCGGCCGTTCGCGCCCCGGGTGCGCCTGTTCGGCGAGCTCGGCGCACAGGCCGCGCGGGAGCGGGCGGCGCGCCGCATCGAGGCTTTCCTCGCAGCGGAGGCGGGTCGGCGGCTGCCGTCCCTGCGCAGGCTGGAAGAGGCGGTCGCCTCGGGCGCGCTGAAGGGCCTGCCGCGCGGGCTGGCCTACCGGCTGATCGAGGCCGGCGGCGTGCTGGCGCGGGCCGGGCTCGAGGGCGAGCTGAAGAGCCTCAGCCAGAGCGAGCGGCGCGCGCTCAGGCAGCTCGGCGTGCGGATCGGCGCCTTCGCGCTGCACCTGCCCGAGCTCGCCGGCCCCGCGCACCCGTTCGCCAATGCCTTCGCGCTCGCCGCCGCCCCGGAGTGGCGTCCGGCCGAGGGGCGGCTGGCCGCGCTGCCGACGCCGGCGCCGAGCGCCCGCGCCGTCGCGCTGCGCGGACTTGTCACGGTGGGCGGCGTGGCCGCGCCGATCGGCCAGCTGGAGCGGCTCGACGAGCTGCTGCGCGGCGCCGCCAGGCAGGGCGGCGGCGTGCTGTTCTCCGACCAGGCCCGCGAGGAGCTGGGCTGGAGCGAGCCCGAAGCCCGTGCGGTGCTGCGGGCGCTGGGGTTCGCGCCGGTCGGCCGCAGCCCGACGCAGGTCTGGCGCCGTAAGACCGAGCCGAAGCCGCACCGCGCCGCGCCGACGGCCTCGCCCGGCTCGCCCTTCGCCGCGCTCGCCGCGCTGAAGCCGGCCGAGGCGCGCCGCCGGCGCCGTCCGCAACGTCGCCGCCCGCAAGCCGCCCGTCATGGCTGACGACGCGGTGCGGGCCGATGTCTGGCTGTGGCGCGCGCGCTTCTGCAAGACCCGCTCGCTGGCCGCGCGGCTGATCGGGGAGGGGCGGGTGCGTCTTACCCGCGCAGGCCAGCAGACGCGGCTCGACAAGCCGGCGCGCTCGGTGCGGACGGGTGATGTGATGGTGTTCGCCATCGCCGGTCGGCTGCACGCGGTCAGGATCGAGGCGCTCGGCGTCAGGCGCGGGCCGGCCGCCGAAGCGCGCGGGCTCTATTCGCCCCTGAAGGAAAGCTGAAAGCGCTTTGAGTCTGTCGCCATTGACAATGCCCGGGGGCTGCTGACAAAGACGCCGGCCCCGGGGGCAGCCAGAAGCGTCAATGACCTACATCGTCACCGATCCCTGCATCAAATGTAAGTACATGGACTGCGTGGAAGTGTGTCCCGTGGACTGCTTCTATGAAGGCGAGAATTTCCTCGTCATCAACCCGGACGAGTGCATCGACTGCGGCGTCTGCGAGCCGGAGTGCCCGGTCGACGCGATCAAGCCCGACACCGAGGACGATCCCGACGGCAAGTGGCTGAAGGTCAACACCGACTTCGCCAAGGTGTGGCCAAACATCACGTTGAAGGGTGTGCCGCCCGCCGACGCTGATGAATACGAGCGTGAGACTGACAAGTTCGAGCGCTATTTCAGCGAGAAGCCGGGCCAGGGTTCCTGAGTTTCGCGCCGCGCGTGAAACCGTTGTTCGGTGACGCGCGCGTCACAAACCTTTCAATCATCTGCGTTTTGTGTTAATACGCCTGCCGACGTCGGGGAAGGTTCCACTCCTCCGTGCGTTGAATGACACAGAGCCAATCCTTCCTCTTCGAGCGATGCGTCGAAGCCGAAGGCGTCCTTCGCGGAGGGACGACTCCGAATCGGCGCGACGGCAAAGCCGCCTTCTTGCGGAAACCGGGCTGTTGCCGCCGAAGGAAAGAAGGACTTGGGCCGTCGCGGGTGGGCGCGGCCGAACTTGAAAGGACCCTACGACCATGAGCACCAAGAGCGAACTCGATTTCAAGGTTGGCGATTCCGTCGTCTACCCGGCCCACGGCGTGGGCAACGTGGTGGGCGTCGAGACCCAGGAAGTCGCCGGCCTCTCGCTCGAGGTCTACGTGATCACTTTCGACCATGAGAAGATGACGCTGCGCGTCCCCACCAAGAAGGCCAAGACCGCGGGCCTGCGCTCGCTGGCGGCCGGCAACGTCGTCTCCCAGGCGCTGACCACCCTGAAGGGTCGCGCGCGCATCAAGCGCACCATGTGGAGTCGCCGCGCGCAGGAATACGAAGCCAAGATCAACTCCGGCGACCTGATCTCGATCGCCGAGGTGGTGCGCGACCTGCACCGCTCCGAGAGCCAGCCCGAGCAGTCCTACTCCGAGCGGCAGCTCTACGAATCGGCGCTCGACCGCATGGCCCGCGAAGTCGCCGCGATCGAGCAGATCGACCGCGACGCGGCGATCGGCATCTTGCACAAGAACCTGCAGAAGGCGGCGTAAGGCCGCCCAGATCGCGATGGGTTCATGCACGCTGAATCGCGATCTATACTTTGAATCGAGCAGGATGCAGCTTTCAGGCGATTTTGCCTGAAACCAT
>DATNEH010000195.1:0-10334 GCA_035553015.1 Caulobacteraceae bacterium
CCTCCTGCAGGACGAGCCGTTGCTGTTCGAGCTGGGCGGCTGGAACAAGACCGGCGTCGACCTGCCGCAGCCCGCCCTCGACGCCGCCGACCTCGCCGGACTGACGCGCGAGGGGCGCATCGGCCTGCCCGGCCTCTCCGAGCCCGAGGCGCTCCGCCACTACGTGCGCCTCTCCCAGAAGAACCACGCCATCGACCTGGCGCTCTATCCGCTCGGCTCGTGCACCATGAAGCACAACCCGCGGCTCAACGAGAAGATGGCGCGCCTCGCCGGCTTCGCCGACCTGCACCCCCTGCAGCCCGTCGCCACCACCCAAGGCGCGCTCGCGCTCATGGACCGCCTCGCCCACTGGCTGAAGACGCTCACCGGCATGCCCGCCGTGGCGCTCACGCCCAAGGCCGGCGCCCACGGCGAGCTCTGCGGCCTGCTCACCATCCGCGCCGCCCACGAGGCCGCCGGCCACGGTGAGCGCCGCCGGGTCCTGGTCCCCACCTCCGCCCACGGCACCAACCCCGCCACCGCCGCCTTCGTCGGCTATTCGGTCCAGGAGATCGCCCAGACCGCCGACGGTCGCGTCGACCTCGCCGACCTCGCCGCCAAGCTCGGTCCCGACGTCGCCGCGATAATGGTCACCAACCCCAACACCTGCGGACTTTTCGAGTGTGATATACTTGAGATCTCCCGCCTCACGCACGAGGCGGGCGCCTACTTCTACTGCGACGGAGCCAACTTCAACGCGATCGTCGGCAAGGTCCGCCCCGGCGACCTCGGCGTCGACGCCATGCACATCAACCTGCACAAGACCTTCTCCACGCCGCACGGCGGCGGCGGCCCCGGGGCCGGACCTGTCGTCCTCTCCGAGGCCCTGGCGCCGTTTGCCCCGGCGCCGTGGCTCGTCCATGGTCCCGACGGCCTGCAGCTGTTGGAGGAGACGACGGGCGAGGCCGCCCAGGCGTTCGGCCGCATGTGCGCCTTCCAGGGGCAGATGGGCATGTTCGTCCGCGCCTACGCCTACATGCGCAGCCACGGCTCGGACGGCCTGCGGCAGGTCGCCGAGGACGCCGTGCTCAACGCCAACTACATCAAGGCGCGCCTCTCGGAGGAGATGACCGCAGCGTTCCCCAAAGGCCCCTGCATGCACGAGGCCCTGTTCGACGACGCGTGGCTGGAGGGCACCGGCGTCACCACGCTCGACTTCGCCAAGGCCATGATCGACGAAGGCTTCCATCCGATGACCATGTACTTCCCGCTGGTGGTGCACGGCGCGATGCTGATCGAGCCCACCGAGACGGAGAGCCGCCGCGAGGTCGACCGCTTCTGCGACGCGATGCTGCGGCTGGCGGCCGCGGCCAAGGCCGGCGACGTGGCGCGCTTCAAGGGCGCCCCGTTCCGCGCCCCGCTGCGCCGCCTCGACGAGACCGCCGCGGCAAGGAAGCCACGGCTGCGCTGGACGCCGGCGGGTTAGGCGATCTCCGTTTCCTCCGCTCTTCCCGGCGAACGCGAGGCTGAAGACCGAAGCTCGTCTTGCTTCGTTTGTGTGGTTCGTGAGGTTCGTGGTCAAAAGAGCCTGGGTCCGCGCCTCCGCGGGGAAGCGCGGGTTTCGGGCCACACTCCCTGCGTCTCCGGCGCCACAACGGGACCGATTCGGAGGGCGGCGACGCGGCTTGCGAAACCGTAACTACCCGCCGCCCGATCCGCGGCCATATAGCTACAGTCCAGCGGCCGTCCTCCCGATCCGCCGCCTCTTCTCAGTTGGAAACGATGTCGGTCGCGACCCTTCGCAACCTGAACCCCTTGCGCGCGCTGAACCGCACCTTGCGGCCCGAGCCGTGGCGGCGGGTCGGCCGCTGGCTGCTGATCGGGCTCGCCTACGCGATGATCGCCGTGGGCGCGGTGGGCGCGGTGCTGCCGGGTCACCTCGGCGCGCCGGTGCTGGCGGCCGGACTGGTGGTGGCCCTGCGCTCCTCGTTCCGCGCGCGCCGGCAGTTCGTCGAGGCGCAGCGCCGGCACCCGAAGATCCTGTTCCCGGTGCGGCGGCTGCTGCGGCGCGAGCCGGAAGTGGCGCCGGTGGCCTGGCAGGCGGTGCTGCGGCTGGAGCGCCAGTTCGTGCCGCGGCGCCTGCGCTTCGCGGTGAAGGCGCGGCGGCGGCTGCGCGGTCAGTCGAGGCGCTCGACCTCCAGCGCCTCGGCCACGTAGGGCGCGTAACGGTAGTCGTCGATGGCGACGATCTCGCCGTCCCGCCACCCCAGCCGCACGACATAGTCGCCCGCTTCGTCGTCCTCGATCAGCAGGCAGAGCTGGCCCTCGGCGCGGCAGAGGCTGAGCCGATAGTCGGTGCGCGTGCCGTAGCGGCCGAAGTAGACGCTGACGCTGGCGCGGCCCTCCAGCCGGGTGCGGTTGGCGAGGTTGAGGCGCACGTCCTCGGCCAGCAGCGCGCGCAAGGCGTCGAAGTCGCGCGCATTGAAGCGGTCGGCGTAGTCGCGCAGGCGAGCCCGCTCGGCCTGCGAGAACGGCTGCGCCGGCGCTGCGTCGTGCGCGTGCTGTCTCAGCGCCGCGCGGCCCCGGTGCAGCGCGGCCTTGCCGGCCGCCTCGGTGACGCCCAGCAGCTCGGTCGACTCGGCCAGCGCGTCGCCCAGCACGTCGGCGAAGATCACCATCGAGCGCGGCAGCGGCGGCAGCGCCAGGAAGGCCGCGAGGCTCGCTTCGGCGGCGATGCGGGCGTCGGCGCTCGACGCCGGATCGGGGATCGTCTCCATCTCGGCCTCCGCGTGGCGCTCGGCTTGCCGGCGACGTCGGCGCAGGGCGTCGAGCGCGGCGTTGTGGGCGATGCGCATCAGCCACCGCTCCGGCTGGGTGACGTCGGGTCCATAGGCCGCCGCCGCGCGGGCCAGCGCTTCCTGCACCACGTCCTCGCCGTCGAACGCCGAGCCCACCATCCGCGCGCAGTAGCGGTGCAGCCGGGGCCGCATGCGGGCCATCAGGGCGTCTGGCGTCTCGTCGGTCACGCGGGGCCTCTCGCCTCTCTCTCTGCCCATGATGACGTCGGCGAGGGCGCAAAGGAGTCGGCAGGGGCGAAATCTTTTCCGGCCGGCGAATCCTTCCGCCGGCCGCCGTCGTCAGGAAGGCCAGCGGCCCGGTGTCGGGTCGCCCCCACAAGGAGCCTTCAGATGAACCGGGTCACCATCGTTCGCTACGCCACCAAGGCCGGCCGCGCCGACGAGAACGAGGCGCTGTCGCGCGCCGTCTTCGACGAGCTGCGGCTCAAGCAGCCGAAGAGCGTCGCCTACGCGCTCTGCCGCGCCGGCGACGACTTCCTGCACGTCTTCATCAACTTCGAGTCGGACTCGGCCGACGCGGTGGTCGAGCTGCCGAGCTTCAAGGCGTTCACCGCCAATTCGGCCGAACGCCAGGTCGCGGCGCCGGACGCGATGCGCATCAGCACGAAGGTGGTCGACGCCTACGGTTTCGAGCGGGCGATGGCGCGCGTCTGAACCCGCTCGGGCGGTCTGGCCGTCTACTG
Organism: Caulobacteraceae bacterium; assembly: GCA_035553015.1. Lineage (GTDB taxonomy): Bacteria > Pseudomonadota > Alphaproteobacteria > Caulobacterales > Caulobacteraceae > Acaudatibacter. Next base: position 3,521 of record DATNEH010000195.1, read on the forward strand.
CAGCTTCGTCGCCACCTGGGCCACGGCCGCGTCGATCAGCGGGTCGGCCTTGGCGGCGGCGAGGCGGGCGGCCAGCACCGCCTCGGCGGCTTGCGCGGCGAGGTCCGCGGCGGCCCCCCTCACCTCGGCGGCCGCCTGGCTCTCGGCGAGCGCAATGCGGCGCTCGGCCATCTCGCCGCGGCGCTTGATCTGCTCCTCGAGCCGGACCTTGGAGTCCTCGGCGAGCCGCGCCGCCTCGTCCTGCGCGAGCTTCACGATCTCCGTAGCGTGCTGCTCGGCCGCCTCGCGCTGGGTCTTGATATCGGCCAAGAGGCGCTCGGCCTCCTGGCGCAGCTTGGTCGCCTCGTCGAGCTGGGCCCGGATTCGGTGGGCGCGGTCGTCGAGCGCCTTCAGCGCCATGCCCGGGACCTTCAGGACGATCAGCCCGATAATCAGCGCGATGAGCCCGAGCGCTTCCCAGAAGTGCGCCGTCGACGGATTGATGAGGTCTTCCATGGGCGCCTTCCTGTTACGCCAGGGCCCGCTCGACCTCGTCGGCGCTCGGCGCCGATCCGGTCAGCTTCTCGACGATCGCCTGTGCGGTGTCTCGCGCAATGCCCTGCACATGGCCCATCGCCTCGTTACGGGCCGCCGCAATCCTGGCTTCGGCCTCGGCCATCACTTGGCCGAGTCGCGCTTCTTCCTCGCCAGCGCGCCTGGCCGCCTCGGCGGAGGCCGCGGCCTTGGCGTCGGCCGCCAGCTTCTGGGCTCGGGCGCGCGCCTCGACGAGCTCCTGGGCGGCCGCCCTCGATTGCGCCTCGGCCTCGTCGCGCAGCCGCCGCGCCTGGCCGATGTCGCCGCTGATCTTGTCCTCGCGCGCTGCGATCGTGCCGCCGACGCGCGGCGTGAACACGAAGTAGAACAGCAGCAGCAGCAGGGCGAAGATGATCGTCAGCCAGACCATCTCGCCCGGCCACTGACCGAGGTCGAACTGCGGCAGGCCGCTCGTGACTTGCTCGGCGGCCTTGGCGGTGGCGTCGGCCATCTCAGCCCGCGTAGAGGATGATCAGCGCCACGACGAGGGCGAAGATGCCCATCGCCTCGGTCACCGCGAAGCCGAAGAACAGCATGCCGCGCTCGCCGGCCGCGGCCGACGGGTTGCGCATGGCGGCTTGCAGGTAATTGCCGAACAGGATGCCGAGGCCGGCGCCGGCGCCGATGAGGCCGGTCATGGCCAAGCCCGCGCCGATCAGTCGGGCGGCGTGAACGGTAGAAGCTGCGTCCATGGAGGTTCGAGTCCCCTAGTCTTGATGAGAGTTGGTGTCAGTGGCCGTGGTCGAGGTTCACCACGTCGGAAAGGTAGGTGCAGGTCAGCGCGGCGAACACGAAGGCCTGTACGAACGCGACGATCAGCTCGAGCGCCGAAAGCGCGATCACCATGACGAGCGACAGGCCGGAACCGAGCAAGCCGAGGTAGCCGACGCCTCCGAGGTGCCAGGCCCACACAGCCATGCCGACCACGAAGCTGCCGAACATGTAGAGCACCACGTGGCCGCCGATCATGTTGCCGAACAGTCGCATCGAGAGCGTCACCGGCCGCACGAAAAACGAGAAGATCTCGATCGGCACGACCAGGATCAGCATCACCCAGTGGACGCCGCTCGGGACGAACAGCTTGAAGAACCCCAGGCCGTTGCGGACCAGACCCACCACGATGACCATCACGAAGGTGATGACGGCGAGCGTGACGGTGACCGCCAGTTGCGAGGTGACGGTGAACTGCCCGGGTACGATGCCCCAGATGTTCCACACCGCGATCAGGCAGAAGAGCGCGAAGACGTAGGGCAGGAAGGGACGACCGCGGTCGCCGATCATGGGTCCCGTCAGGCCCTTGTCGATGAGGTCGTAGACGATCTCGCCGAATGCCTGCAGCCTGCCCGGCACCACCTGACGGCGCGCGCCCGCCCAGAACACCAGCGAGATCACGATCGCGCCGAACAACATCGTGGCGACCGCGTTGGTGATCGACATGTCGACCGTGGCGCCGCCGACATGGAAGGCCGGAAGCGGAATCAGCTTCTTGATCAGAAACTGTTCCATGGGCCGGATCTCAGCCACGCGCTTTCAGTCCCCTTTCCTCGCGGCGCGGGCGGACTTGTCAGCCGACCGCATCGCTGTCCATGCCGACGCCGCCGTGCCCAGCAGCAGGCCGATCACCATGCCGAGCGGCGTTGTGTGCGCGAAGTGGTCCACGACCCAACCGAGGCCCAGACCGCCAAGCACGCCGCCGATCACCTCGCCCAGAAGGCGGTAGCCCTCGCCAATCCCGCGCTCGGCCGATCCGTCGGCGGCGGCGCTCTTCGGCTTGCGCTCGGCCGTCAACGCATCGAGCCGGGTCTGGAGGCTGTCTAGGGCCTCCTGGCTCTCATCGTCCGGCTGCGACATGAACGGCTGCGGCCTTCGCCTTATTTAAGGGCGAGCCCCAGCATCCACGCCAGCGGCCCGGCCAGGTCGGCGCGGAACCTATAGACGCGAGCATGGGGCGTCAAGGTTCCGTGAGGGGGTGTTAGTGCATTGATTTTGCTGAAGAAGCAGAGCCTGCGGCGCCTTGTCAACCTTGAGCGGGTCGCTCCGACCTTCATCCGCTCATCCCGGGATTGAGGTCAGTGCGCCTCGTCCCAGTTCGTCGCGTAGCGGGCGTCCACCACCAGCGGGACGGAGAGCGAGACCACCGGCTCGGCGGCGTGCTCCATGACGCGCCTGGCGACGGCGCAGAGCGCTTCGGCCTCCTCGGCGGGGGCCTCGAACACCAGCTCGTCGTGCACCTGCAGCAGCATCTGCGCCTTCAGGCCCTCGGCCTCCAGCGCCGCCGGCATGCGGATCATCGCGCGGCGGATCACGTCGGCCGCCGCGCCCTGGATCGGGGCGTTGATCGCCGCGCGTTCGGCGAACTGGCGGTCGTGCACCGAGCGCGAGCCGGCCGCCGGGATGTGGATCTTGCGGCCGAACAGGCTCGTCACGTAGCCCTGCGCGCGCACCGTGTGGCGCATGCGGTCCATGTAGGCGCGGATGCCCGGGAAGCGCTCGAAGTAGGTCTTGATGTAGGCCCCTGCCTCGTCCTGCGGGATGCCGAGCTGGTTGGCGAGCCCGAACGCCGAGATGCCGTAGATGATGCCGAAGTTGATCGCCTTGGCGCGCCGCCGCGTCTCGGCCGGCATGCCCTCCACCGGCACGCCGAACATCTCCGAGGCAGTGGAGGCGTGGATGTCGAGCCCCTGCAGGAAGGCGTGCTTCAGCTGCGGGATGTCGCCGATATGGGCGACGAGCCGCAGCTCGATCTGGCTGTAGTCGGCGCTGATCAGCACCTTGCCGGGCTCGGCGATGAAGGCGCGGCGGATCTTGCGGCCCTCCTCGGTGCGCACCGGGATGTTCTGCAGGTTGGGATCGTTCGACGAGAGCCGCCCGGTGGTGGTCGAGGCCAGCGCATAGGAGGTGTGGATACGGCCGGTGCGGTGGGCCACCGCCGCGCCCAGCGCGTCGGTGTAGGTGCCCTTCAGCTTGGAGAGCTGGCGCCAGTCGAGCAGCAGCCGCGGCAGCGCGTGGCCCTCGGCGGCCAGCTGCTCCAGCACCGAGGCGTCGGTCGACCAGACGCCGGTGGCGGTCTTCTTGCCGCCCGGCAGGCCCATCTCGCCGAACAGCACGTCGCCGATCTGCTTGGGGCTGCCGAGGTTGAACGGGCGGCCGACCAGCTTCGTAGCCTCGGCCTCGTAGTCGGCCATGCGCACCGAGAAATCGTTGGAGAGCTGGCGCAGCTGGTCGGGGTCGATGCGGATGCCGGCCAGCTCCATCTGCGCCAGCACTGCCGGCAGCGGCCGCTCCAGCGTCTCGTAGACGGTGAGCAGGCCCTGCTTGGCGAGCTCGTGGCGGAGCAGCCGGTAGAGGCGGATGGTGATGTCGGCGTCCTCGGCCGCATAGCTGGTGGCGGCGGAGAGCTCGACGTGGCGGAAGCTCTTCTGCGCCTTGCCCGAGCCGACCACCGACTTGTAGCTGATCGGCTGGTGCTCCAGCCAGCGCTGCGCCAGCTCCTCCATCGAGTGCCCGTGCAGGCCGCCGCCCAGCACGTATGAGATCAGCATGGTGTCCTCGACCGGGGCGACCTCGATCCCGAGCCGCGAGAACACCGCGATCTCGTACTTGGCATTGTGCGCCACCTTCAGGACGGTCTCGTCCTCGAGCAGGCCCTTCAGCCGCTCCAGCGCCGGCGCCATCGGGATCTGGCCGAGGTCGCTCTCGATCTCCAGCGCCAGGCCGCCCTCGGCCGCCGCGTGGCCGAGCGGCACGTAACAGGCCTCGCCTGGCGCGAGGGCCAGCGAGACGCCGCAGAGATCGGCGGCGGCGGGCGAGGCCGCGTCGGTCTCGGCGTCGATCGCTACGACGCCCGCCGCGCGCGCCCTGGCGATCCAGGCCTCGAGGTCGGCGAGGTCCTTCAGGCAGGCGTAGAGCGCGTGGTCGATCGGCTTCGGCGCCTCGGCCACGGCGGCCTTCGACGGCGGGGGCGCGATGGCCGCGCCCCCCGAGCGCGCCTCGGTGACCCGCCGCGCCAGGCTGCGGAACTCCATCTCCTCGAGGAAGTCGCCCAGCACCTTCGGGTCGGGGTCGGCGAGCGCCAGATCCTCCAGCGCGGCCGGCAGCGGCGTCCCGCAGTCGAGCTGCACCAGCTGGCGCGAGAGGCGGATCTGCTCGGCGTAGTCGATCAGCGTCTGGCGGCGCTTCTCCTGCTTGACCTCGCTCGCCCGGGCCAGCAGCGAGTCGAGGTCGCCGTACTCGTTGATCAGCGCCGAGGCGGTCTTGATCCCGATGCCCGGCGCGCCCGGCACGTTGTCGACCGAGTCCCCGCAAAGGGCCTGCACGTCGACCACCTTCTCGGGCGGCACGCCGAACTTCTCCATCACCTCCGGGATGCCGATGCGGACGTTCTTCATGGTGTCGAGCATCGAGACCTGCGGCCCGACCAGCTGCATCAGGTCCTTGTCGGAGGAGACGATCACCACCTCGCCACCCTCGTCGCGGACGTGGCAGGCGTAGGCGGCGATGATATCGTCGGCCTCGTAGCCCGCCAGCTCCAGGCAGGGCACGCCGAACGCCCGCGTCGCCGCCCGCACCAGCGGAAACTGCGGGACGAGGTCCTCCGGCGGCGGCGGGCGGTGGGCCTTGTAGTCGGCGTAGAGCTGGTTGCGGAAGGTGATCTCCGACAGGTCGAACACCACCGCCAGGTGGGTCGGCGCATCGGGCGCGGCCTTCATGTCGACCATCAGCTTCCAGAGCATGTTGCAGAAGCCGCTGATCGCGCCGACCGGCAGCCCGTCGGTCTTGCGGGTCAGCGGCGGCAACGCGTGGAAGGCGCGGAAGATGAAGCCGGAGCCGTCGACCAGATAGAGCCGCACCGCGGGTCCGTCCTGAGTCGGATGGCGCGGGATGTCACCCAAGGTTTCTGGAGCGTCGAGCGTGTCGGTCATGGGCCCTGAAGATAGGCGCGCGGGGGCGTTGGGTCACCCTCATCCCTCCCCTCCTGGGGAGGGCTGCTGACGCGAACGCGTCAGCGGGTGGGATGTGTGAAGCGATAGCGCTGGGCGGGGTTAGCGGCGTCCGACTTCCCCACCCGTCGCCCCGTTCGGGGCGACACCCTCCCCATGATGGGGAGGGACCCGCCGACCTAGTGGCCGTGCGAGCCTTCGTAGACGCCGGGCGCCAGGCGCTCGCTCTCGACGCCTTCGACGCCCGCGGCCAGCACGAATCTACGGTCGCAGTAGCCGCACTCGACGAAGTCGGCCTCGCCCATCTCCAGCCAGACGCGCGGGTGACCGAGCGCGCCGCCGACGCCGTCGCAGGCGACGCGGCGCGAGCGGACCGTCACCACCTCCGGCGGCGGGAACACGGTCTGCGGCGGCGGCGCCACGGGCGCGGCTGCGGCTTTCGGCTTGCGGGCCATGGAAACTCCCCAGGAAACGCCGACGTCATTCCGCCGCCTTGGCGGAGCGGGGTTGGCGGCCTAGGTATGCGTCGCGCGCGGCCCGCGTCAATCGAGGCCGCGGTCGCATGACCTTTCCGGGGCGCAATGGACCTTCCCGAGTTTGCGATCGAGGCCAAGGGCCTCGTGAAGACCTATCCCGCCCTGCGCGGCGCGCCGGCGATGCATGCGCTGAAGGGCATCGACCTGCAGATTCCGCGCGGCTCGATCTTCGGCCTGCTGGGCCCGAACGGCGCCGGCAAGTCGACCTTCATCAACATCCTCTCGGGTCTCACCAAGAAGACCTCGGGGACAGTGACCATCTGGGGCCGCGACATCGACCAGCGCCCGCGCGATGCGCGCGCCGCGATCGGCGTGGTGCCGCAGGAGATCGCCGCCGACGTCTTCTTCACGCCGCGCGAGTCGCTCGACGTGCAGGCCGGCATGTACGGCGTGCCGAAGAGCGAGCGGATCACCGACGCGCTGCTCTCGGCGCTCGGCCTTGCCGACAAGGCCAACGCCTACGTGCGCCAGCTGTCGGGCGGCATGAAGCGGCGGCTGATGGTCGCCAAGGCGATGGTGCACAACCCGCCGGTGCTGATCCTCGACGAGCCTACCGCCGGGGTCGACGTCGAGTTGCGCCGCCAGCTCTGGGACTATGTGGTGAACCTCAACCGACAGGGTGTCACCATCCTCCTCACCACCCACTACCTCGAGGAGGCCGAGGAGCTGTGCGACCACATCGCCATCGTCAATCATGGCGCCGTGGTCGCCTGCGAGCCGACCGCGAAGCTGCTCACCCGCCTCGACAGCCGCTCGGTGGTCATC
>DATNEH010000196.1:0-8660 GCA_035553015.1 Caulobacteraceae bacterium
CCGAGCCGCCGCCCAGCGCCAGCTCCTGGGCGATCTCGGCCTCGACGTAGCGGCCGCCGCCGGCGACCCGGCGGATCGCGGTCAGCAGCTCCTCCGGCGCGGCGTTCTTGCTGACGTAGCCGTGCGCGCCGGCCTCCAGCGAGCGGCGCGCGTACAGCGGCTCGGCGTGCATCGAGAGCACCAGGATGCGGCCGGCGCCGACGCGCACCAGCCGCCGCAGCAGCTCCAGGCCGCCGAGTCCCGGCAGGTTGAGGTCGAGGATGGTCAGCTCGGGGCGGAACGACCTGGCCTGCGCCTGCGCCTCGCGGCCGCTGGCGGCCATGCGGATCTCGTGCTCGCCGTCGACGGCCAGCAGGCGGGCGAGGCCGTCGCGGACGATGGCGTGGTCGTCGACGATCAGGATCTTCATGCGGCCTCGTCGCGGGCGGTGGCTTTGCCGACGGGTTTCAGGGGCAGGCGCGCCGCCACGCGCCAATGTCCGTCGCCGGCAGGCCCGGCGGCCAGCGTGCCGCCGGCGGCGGCGACGCGCTCGGCCATGCCGGTGAGGCCGTAGCCCGGCGCGCCGGCGGCGGCTTCGGGCGCGCCGTCGTTGACCACCTCCGCCTCGGCCATATCGCCCGCGCGGCGGATGCCGATCCGCACGCGCGTCGGCGCGCCGTGGCGGACCGCGTTGCTGAGGCTCTCCTGGACAAGGCGGTAGAGCGGCTCCTGCACGGCCTCGGGCAGATGGTCTTCCTCGCCGGGCAGTTCGGTCTCGAAGTCGATGTCGGGCCGCCGCGCGCTCCAGAAGGCAACGAGGTCGAGCACGGCGGTGGAGAGCCCGAGCTCGGCGAGGTGGGTGGGCCTGAGGCGCCCGAGGATGTCGCGCACCAGCCGCTGGATGTGGCCGATGGCGACGCCGGCGCGGCGAACGGGGGCCAGCGCCTCGTCCGCCTTGCCGCCGCTGATCAGCGCGGCGGCCATCGTCGCGTCGACATTGGCGGCGAACAGGTGCGGGCCGATCTCGTCGTGCAGGTCGCGGGCGATGTCGGCGCGCTCCTCGTCCTGCAGGGTCAGGATCTGTTCCTCGAGTGCACGGGTGCGCTCGCGCATGGTGGCCAGGCGCGCGGCCATCTCGTTGACGCCGCGGCCCAGCGCCACGATCTCCGGCGGACCGGCTTCCGGCGCACGGGCGGCATAGTCGCCGGCGCCGATCCGCGGCAGCACGCTGCCGACCGCGGTCAGCGGCCTGAGCGCCCAGGTCACCAGGGCGAAGACGGCGACGCCGCCGCCCACCATCGCCAGCGTCAGCACCAGCGCGATGTCGAGGAACACCGCCCAGGTCTCGGCGGTGTCGTCGGCGTAGAGCGGCCGCAGCTCCACGGCCGCGCCGCCGGCGCCCGGGATCGCCAGGCGGGTCGGCGGGATGTCGGGACGCATCACGCTGGCGAACCAACCCGGCGCCGCTGGCCCGGCCGGCGCGGGCTCGGAAGCCGCGATGACCTTGCCGTCCGGATCGGTCACCACCGCCTGCAGGTGGCGATTGCCGCTGAACGTCGCGACCAGCCCGGCCATGCTGCGCGCCGGCCGCTGGGCGTTCGGCAAGTCGGCGAAGTCGCGGGCGACCTGCAGGTGGGCGTTGAGCTGCGCGGTCCAGAGCTCGTCGCGCAGCCACTGGCGCGCTTCCAGGCCGGCCAGCGCCAGTCCGACGCACGACCCGGAGGCCAGAACCAGCACGAAGGCGAGGAGAATCCTGAGCCTCAGCGACATCTTGACCAAATCCTTCACTGAAGCGGCGCCGCCGCCAAGCACAAACGCAGATCGGGAAAGTTTCCCGATGCGGACGGGAAGCCGTCGCCTGGGCTTTGCGGGCGGGCTCCGCCATTGCCTTCGCTGTTGCAGCATCAGAGGCGTTGATGGCGCGTCGCTTTTTGCGGGCCGGCCTTGTCGCGGCCGCGCCGTTGGCCCTCGCGCTCGGTGTCGCGCCCGCAGCGCTGGCGGACGATCCGGTCACTGAGGATCAGGCGCAGACGTCGTCGGAAGTGGTGGTCACCGCGCAGAAGCTCGATGTCGCGCGCGGCGCGATCGAGCCCAGCCTCGGCGCCTCGACCTACAGCCTCTCGAGCCAGGCGGTGCAGGCGCTGCCGGGCGGCGAGAACGTACAGTTGAACCAGGTGCTGCTGCAGGCGCCCGGCGTGGTGCAGGACTCGTTCGGCCAGCTGCATATCCGCGGCGACCACGGCGACATCCAGTACCGGCTCAACAACGTCATCCTGCCCGAGGGCCTTTCGTCGTTCGGCCAGGTGCTGAGCCCGCGCCTTGCCGACAAGACCGAGTTGATCACCGGCGCCGTGCCTGCGCAGTACGGCCTGAACACCGCCGGCGTCGTCAACATCACCACCAAGAGCGGCGTCTACCAGCCCGGCGGCGAGGTCGGGATCTACGGCGGCAGCCATGACGAGATCGAGCCCAGCTTCAGCTATGGCGGGTCAAGCGCGGGGACGAACTACTTCGTCTCGGGCAGCTACCTGAGGAACGACCTCGGCATCGAGTCGCCGGACGGCAGCGGCGATCCGCTGCATGACACCACGAGCCAGATCCAGGGCTTCGCCTTCGTCGACCACATCCTGGACCCCGAGAGCCGCATCTCGCTGATGCTGGGCACGTCGGATCAGAGTTTCCAGATCCCGAACCGGCGCGGGCTGAATGCGGCCGACCCGGGCGGGCTCGGCCTCACCGTGCAGGGAATCTCGCGTTTCCCCAGCGAGGCCCTCGACCAGCGCCAGCGCGAAAACACCCAGTTCGGTGCGGTGAGCTACCTGCACGCCACCGACAGGACGACGCTGCAGCTGTCGGCCTACTCGCGCTACTCGACGCTGACCTTCACGCCGTCCGGGATCGGCGACATCCTGTTCGACGGCGTCTCGCAGAACGCGGCGAAGTCGGACCTGGCGGTCGGGGTGCAGGCCGAGGGCGTCTACGACCTGTCGGCTGCGCACACGCTGCGCGCCGGCGTCATCCTGCAGACCGACCACACGACAAGCCGCACCGCTTCGCAGGTGCTGCCGGTGGACGCCGCCGGGATACAGACCAGCGACCAGCCGCTCACGATCCTGGACGACAGCGGCCGCAACGCCTACCAGGCCAGCGTCTATCTGGAGGACGAGTGGAAGCCGCTCGACGGCGTCACCGTGAACTACGGCCTGCGGTTCGACCAGGTGAGCGCGTTCCGCAGCGAGAACCAGCTGAGCCCGCGCGTCAACGTGGTCTGGACGCCGGGCGCCGGGCTGACGCTGCACGCCGGCTATGCGCGCTACTTCACGCCGCCGCCGTTCGAGCTGGTGGCCAGCCAGACTATCGCCAAGTTCGCAGGCACGACGGCGGCGCCGGGGGTGACCACCGACGACCTGCCGCGCGCCGAGACCGACAACTACTACGACGTCGGCGCGCAGCAGAAGCTCGGGCGCTTCACGCTCGGCGTCGACGGCTACTGGCGCGATGCGAGGAACCTGATCGACGAGGGTCAGTTCGGCGCGCCGATCATTCTCACGCCGTTCAACTATGCGGTGGGGCGCATCCGCGGCGTCGAATTCAGCGCCGCCTACGACCACGGGCCGTTCTCGGCCTGGGCCAACGCGGCGATCTCGCAGGCGCTGGGCAAGGGGATCGTCTCCAGCCAGTTCAGCTTCAGCCAGGTCGAGCTGGACTACATCGCGACCCACTTCATCCACCTGGACCACGACCAGACCTACACGGCCTCGGCCGGGGCGTCGTACAGGTTCGGCCAGCTGAAGGTGTCGACCGACCTTCTGTTCGGCAGCGGGCTGCGGCGGACCGTGTTCGCGCCGGACGGGACCGAGGTTCCGAACGGCGGCCACGTGCCGGCCTACACGCAGGTGAACCTGGCGTTCGACTACCGCCTCACATTCCCGAAGACCGGGCCGCTCGACCTGCGCTTCGACGTGATCAACCTCGCCGACCAGGCCTACGAGATCCGCGACGGCACCGGCGTGGGCGTCGGCGCCCCGCAGTGGGGACCCCGCCGCGGCTTCTTCGCCGGCGTCAGCAAGTCGTTCTGAGGCGCGCCCGCCGCGACGCCGCGAGCGGCGATCAGGCTGTGATCGCGCGCCAGGCGACGTAGCCGGCCGCCGCGACGACCATCAGGGCGAACAGCTGGCGTGCGTGCTTGCCGTGGCGCCCGATCACGTTCGCCATCGGAGCGCCCGCGACAGCGCCGAGGCCGCCGCCGATCACCAGTGCGGCGAACACCGGCCAGTCGACCAGGCCCGATGCGGCGTAGCTGGCGCTGGTGGCGGCGCCGAACAGCACCACGGAGACCAGCGACGCCGCCGCCGCGTGGGCCAGGGTCATGCCGGTGGCGGCCATCAGGCCGGGCACGATCAGGAAGCCGCCGCCGATCCCGAAGAAGCCGGCGGCCAGACCGGTGACGAGGCCGGCCGGCGCGAGCCGCCGCGTCAGGGCCGCGTTCAGACGCACGGCCGGGTCGCCCTCGGCCTTCTTCGGCAGCAGCATGGAGACGCCGACCAGCGCCATGGCGACCGCGAACCACAGCAGCAGCTGGTGGCCGTCGACCTGCTTGGCGACCTGGGCGCCGATCAGCGATCCGGTCAGCCCCGCGCCGCCGAACACCAGCGCGCAGGGCCACTTCACCTGGCCGGCGCGCGCCTGTCCGCCCAGCGCCACCAGGGCGTTCAGGCTGACCGCCGCCGCCGAGGTGCCGATCGCCACGTGCGGATCGCGCACGCCGACCACATAGATCAGCAGCGGCGTCGCCAGCACCGAACCGCCGCCGCCGAAGACCGCGAGCAGGAAGCCGATCCCGGCGCCGCCCACCAGGGCCGCGACGTAGGACCAAAGTTCGAGGTGCATGGCGTCAGGCCCGAGTGGCGATCCGGTTGCAGGGCGCCGGCGAGAAGAGCTTCGCCATGCCGCAAGAGCCAGTGGCGCCGGCCGTCGCCAGGCCGCCGGCGGTGATCTGCATCGGGCGCATGATCTACCGCCGCTGGGCCTTGCCTTCGGCGACCGGCAGGCCCGCCGAGGTCCAGGCGTTCATGCCGCCCTCGAGCACGAGCGCGGGTCTGCGGACCGCGCGCGCCAGGCGATCGCACGCGGCAGACGTGCGCATGCCGCTTCCGCAGGTGAAGACCACGTCGCGCTTGGGATCCAGGTCGAGGCGGGCGGCGTCGAGGGCGGAGAGCGGATGTGACACCGCGCCGGGGATGTGTCGACGCCGGAACTCGTCCGGCTCGCGGATGTCGATGAGCACCGCGCTGTCGTTGCGCATGCGCTCGGCGAGCTCGGCAGGTTGCAGGGGAATCAGCTGGGCGGTCATGGATGTCGGGCCTTTCCGGGAGGACAGAAGATCTCCGCGAGCGTCTCGACCACCCTCACGGCCGCCGGATCGGCGATCCGGTAGAGGATGGTCTGGCCCTCACGGCGCGTGGCGACGACGCCTTGCTCGCGCAACACCGCCAGGTGCTGCGACAGCGCCGACTGCGAGAGACCGACCAGGGCCTGGACTTGACCCACAGCAAGCTCCCGACCGCCGAGTTGGCAGAGGATCATCAGCCGCCGTTCGTTGGAGAGCGCCCTCAGCAGCTTCGCCGCCTCGGCCGCGCTCGCCTCGAACCGACCGGGATCCAATGTCGCGAGATCGAACATGGCGCACATATATGAGCACTATCTAATTTAGCAAGTGCTCATATATAGAAGCGTCGAAAGGCAGGCTCCCCATGCATCCCACTGTCCAGGCCTTCTTCGATCCCGCCACGGCGACCGCGACCTATCTGGTGTCCGATCCGGCGTCGAAGGCGGCCGCCGTTATCGACCCGGTGCTCGACTACGAGCCCAGGGGCGCGCGAATCTCGACAACGTCGGCCGACCGGCTGCTGGCCGCCGTCGAGGCGGGCGGGCTCGAGCTCCGCTACGTGCTGGAGACCCACGCGCATGCGGACCATCTGTCCGCCGCCGACTACATCCGCCGCCAGACCGGAGCGAAGGTCGTCATCGGCGTCCGCATCAGCGAGGTGCAGCAGACCTTCATCCCCCGCTTCGAGGCCGACGACGTCACGCCGGACGGCGCCGCGTTCGACCAGCTGGTGAGCGAGGGCGACCGGCTGGAGCTCGGCGAGATGCAGATCGAGGTGCTGCACACGCCCGGCCACACGCCTGCCTGCGTGACCTACCGGATCGGCGACGCGGCGTTCGTCGGCGACACCCTGTTCATGCCGGACTACGGAACGGCGCGCGCCGACTTCCCCGGCGGCGACGCGACAGCGCTCTACCGGTCGATCCGCAAGATCCTGTCGCTGCCGCCCGAGACGCGCCTCTTCGTGGGCCACGACTATCTCCCCGAGCACGGCCGCACCGAGAATCGCTGGGAGACGACGGTCGCCGAGGAGGCGGCGTCGAACGTGCAGGTCCACGCGGGCGTGACCGAGGCCGAGTTCGTCGCCCGCAGGCGCGCCCGCGACGCCTCGCTCGCACCGCCGGCGCTGCTGCTGCCGTCGCTGCAGGTGAACATCCGCGCCGGCGCGCTGCCGCCGCCAACCGCTGCGGGCCACGTATTCCTGCGCCTGCCGGTGACGCTCGAATGACGCTATGGCGCGGCGCTGCTGACAGGAACGCCGACTCCGTACGGTTAAGAAACGCAGGTACGAAGTCGCTTTCTCCCCAAACCCCAGCCGGAGCGTCGCCGTGATCGTCTACGGGTCCAGTTTCTCACCCTTCGTCCGCAAGACCCTCGCCTACATCTCCGAGAAAGGCCTCTCGGCGGAGCTGATACCGGCCAACCCGGCCCAGCCCGACCCGGAGTTCAAGAAGGTGAGCCCGTTCGGCAAGATGCCGGGCTTCCGCGACGGCGACTTCGGCATCGCGGATTCCACCGCGATCATCACTTATCTCGAGGCCAAGCACCCGGCGCCGTCGCTGCTGCCGGCCGACCCGGAGGCCCGCGCCCGCACGATCTGGTTCGAGGAGCTCGCCGACACCATCCTCAACCCCTGCATGGGCAAGATGTTCTTCAACCGCTTCGTTGCGCCGCGCTTCTTCGGCCGCGACGGTGACGAGGCGATCGCCGCCGAGGCCGAGAGCAAGGAGCTGCCGCCGATCCTCGACTACCTGGAGGGCGCGATCCCGGAGGGCGAGTATCTGGTGGGCGGCGGCCTCACCGTGGCGGACCTCTCGGTCGCCAGCGCGTTCATCAACCTCGACCACATCGCGTGCGGCCAGATCCGGCGCGGCACCCGAAGATCGTCGCCTACGTGGCGGGGATCATCGCGCGTCCCAGCTTCGCGAAGTATGTCGCCGAGGAGAAGGCGTTCGTCGGCGCTTGAGGTCGACGGAACCTAGGGCGAGGTCTCGCGTGCGCTATATGACCGCCTCATGTCGCTCGAGGCCGTCCTCGCCGAGATCCGCGCTTGCCGAGCCTGCGCCGGCGAGCTGCCGCACGAACCGCGCCCGGTGGTGCGGGTCTCGGCCGCCACGCGGCTCTTGATCTGCGGCCAGGCGCCGGGGCGGCGAGTGCACGAGAGCGGGCTGCCGTTCGACGATCCCTCCGGCGAGCGCCTGCGCGCCTGGATGGGCGTCGACCGGGCGACCTTCTACGACCAACCGGCGATCGGCGTGGCGGCGCAGGCGTTCTGCTTTCCGGGCAACGACGCGGCCGGCGGCGACCTTCCGCCGCCGGCCAGGTGCGCGGCGCTCTGGCGCCGGCGGCTGCTGGCCGAGCTGCCCAACGTCGAGCTGACGCTGCTGGTCGGTCGGCCGGCGCATGTCTGGGCGCTGGGCAAGCGGGCAGGGGGCTCTATGGGCGAGACAGTGCGGGCCTGGCGCGACTTCCTGCCGGACGCCATCGTGCTGCCGCATCCCTCCTGGCGGAACACCGCGTGGCTGAAGCGCAATCCCTGGTTCGAGGCGGAGGTCACGCCGTACCTGCAGGAGCGCGTCGCCGAAGTCCTCGCCCGCCCTCCAGCGCCTGCCTCCAGCGTCCAAGTCGCCGCCGCCGAAGTTCCCGCCGAATGAAATCCCTCGCCTTTGTTGTCTTCGCGATCCTCGCGCTGGCCGCCTGCGCGCCGGTGGTGCAGCGCCCGCTGATCCCGCCGCCGACCTTCGCGGGGCCGCGTCTGGAAGGCGACCGCTTCATCAGCTTCGACGGCGCGCCGCTCGGCCTCTCGCACTGGGACCCGCCGGGCGGCGCCGAGCCGTGGGCGGTGGTGGTGGGCGTGCACGGGATGGACGACTACGCGAACGCCTTCCATCTCGCCGGCCCCTACTGGGCGCAGCGCGGCATCGCCACCTACGCCTACGACCAGCGCGGCTTCGGCCGCTCGCCGGATCGCGGCGTCTGGGGCGGCGATGCGCTGATGACCGAGGACCTGCGCGCCTTCGTCGCGGTCATTCGCGCGCGCTTCCCGCACGCCACCATCGCCGTGGTCGGCGAGAGCCTCGGCGGGGCGGTGGCGATCGAGGCGTTCGCGTCGGACCGGCCGCCGGCCGCCGACCGGCTGATCCTGGCCGCGCCGGCGGTCTGGGGATGGTCGTCGCAGCCGCTCGCCTACCAGGTGGCGCTGCAGGCCGCCGCGCACCTGGCGCCGGCCAAGGTATTCACGCCGCCCGGCTTCGTCACCGACCACATCTCGGCCAGCGACAACATCCCCGAG
>DATNEH010000197.1:0-14630 GCA_035553015.1 Caulobacteraceae bacterium
TGAAGCGGGCGTCGGAGGTGCCGCCGGTGGTCGAGAGTTCGGGCCGGCGGCCGGCGACGTCCTCGATCACATTCGCCACCAGGGCGACGAACGGGCCGGGCTCGGTGAGGAACGCCTCGCCGCTGATCTCGACGCGCACGCCGACCTTGCCGCCGAAGCCCTCGCCGGCCTTGACCGCCTCGGCCTCGATCCAGCGCTGCAGGTCGACGCCCGCGTGGGCCGGGTTGAAGCGGATGTTGAGGCGGGCCTCGGCGAGGCGCGGGATCACGTTGGTGGCCGGGTTGCCGACGTCGATCGTGGTGACCTCGAGG
Organism: Caulobacteraceae bacterium; assembly: GCA_035553015.1. Lineage (GTDB taxonomy): Bacteria > Pseudomonadota > Alphaproteobacteria > Caulobacterales > Caulobacteraceae > Acaudatibacter. Next base: position 312 of record DATNEH010000197.1, read on the forward strand.
TTGGAGGGCTGGAACTCGGGGTAGCCCGCATCGAGCACGCGGGCTTGCAGCGCCGCCAGCAGCCGGACCAGCACCGGGACCGGGTTGGCGGCGCGGTGGGGATAGGCGACGTGGCCCTGCAGGCCTTCGACCGTGATGAAGGCGTTGAGGCTGCCGCGGCGGCCGATCTTGACCATGTCGCCGAACTCGACGGACGAAGTCGGCTCGCCGACGATGCAGTGGTCGATCCCCTCGCCCTCGGCCTGCAGCGCCGCCACCACCGCCTTGGTGCCGTCGAGCGCGACCCCTTCCTCGTCGCCCGTGATCAGCAGGGAGAGCGAACCCTTGACCTCGCCGGCCGCCAGCGCACTGCCGGCCGCGGCGACGAAGGCGGCGATGGCGCTCTTCATGTCGGCCGCGCCGCGCCCGATCAGCACGCCGTCCTCGATACGCGCTTCGAACGGGTCGACCCGCCACGCGCCCGCATCGCCCACCGGCACCACGTCGGTATGGCCGGCGAAGCAGAGGTTGGGGCGCGCCTGCCCGCACCGCGCGTAGAGGTTTTCGATCTGGCCGAACTTCATGCGCCGGCAGGCAAAGCCGAGGCCGGCCAGCGTCTCCTGCACGATGTCCATCGCGCCGGCGTCGGCGGGGGTGACGGACGGGCGGCGGATCAGCGCCTGGGTGAGCGCGATGGGGTCGATCGATGGCATGGCGGCCGCATTTACGGGCGGGCGCGCCAATAGCCAAGCGCGGCGCGGGCGGCGCTATCACGAGACCAGATTCCGGAGGGGGATGCGGTGGGCGCCGCGCCGACTCCCGCGCGCGTTCAGCACGATTTATGCAATCAGCGCGGTCATGGAACCGGCATCAACTTCCAGCGGTTAGGCGCGGGGGTGGTGCGGGCGTCGCTGCATGGATGCGAGTGCGACCGTTCGGGCGAAACACCACGCGGCGTTCGTTCCCGCCGTGCTGGACTTCTCTGTCACCGATTTCTGCCAGGCCGATTGCGACTTCTGCGGCTTCGCCCGCAGCAAGATGCGCGGCAAGCCGCGGCGCTTCGCCGACGGCGAGGCGTTCGCGCGCGCCCTGCCGATCCTCGAGCGGCGCGGGATCCGCTACCTCAACTTCCAGGGCGGCGAGCCGCTGCTGCACCCGCAGATCATCGCCATGGTGGCCGCGACGCGGACCGCCGGCCTCAAGCCCAGCCTGATCACCAACGGCTGGAAGCTGCCGGAGCGGGCCGACGCGCTGGCCGAGGCCGGCCTGCAGAACCTCCTGGTGTCGATCGACAGCGCCGACATGGCGGCCCACGACCGCAACCGCGGATTGCGCGGCGGCAGCAAGCGCATCGAGCGCGGCGTCGCGCGCATCAAGGCGCTGGGCGTGCCGGTGATCGCCTCGGTGACGGTCTCCAAGCTGGTCGACTTCGAGGCGCTGCCCGCAACCTTGCGACGGCTCGGCTTCGACGCGGTGACCTTCTCCTACCCGCGCAAGGAGCCGTTCGGCTCCAGCTCGCTGGTATTCGGCGAGACATCCGACCTCGTGGATTTCACCAACGAGGAGCTGGACGCGGCGCTGGAGGCGATCCTGCGGCTCAAGCGACGCTTTCCGGTGCTCAATCCGGCCGCCTCGGTCCGCGACATCCAGCGTCACGTTCGCGGCGCCGCCGAGCATTTCGCCTGCATCGGCGGTTTCAAGTACTTCTACATGGACTGGCGGCTCGACGTCTGGCGCTGCGAGGCATGGCGCGAGCCCCTGGGCTCGGTGTTCGACTTCGACCACCTCGCGGACGATCGCACGCCCTGCACTGCCTGCATCATGTCCTGCTATCGCGACACCAGCGTCATGATGCACGCCGGCGTGGCGGCGGCGGATGCGGCGAAGGCGCTGGCTGGCGCTGCGCCGCTCGCCGCGGCCAGGACGTTCCTGACGCCCGCCGTCGCCGAGTCGATCGGCGCGACGGTCGCTGAACTGGGGCTGCTGACGCGGCTCGGCCGCCGCAGCAGCCCCTCCACCACGCCACGAGCGGACCTGGCCTCATGATCCCCGGGCTCGGTGACGACCTGCTGGCCGTCTTCGCCGAAGCTTTTGCGCTCGCCGCCGTGGTCGGCGTCGCCTTCCTGGTGCTCAACATCGTCGCCCTCGTCCGGCGACCTCGCAGCTGGCCGAAGACCCTCCCCACCGAGCCGGTCACCGTGCTGGTGCCGCTCTGCGGCGACGAGGAAGGGCTGCGCGACAGGCTGGCCGCGCTCTGCGCTCAGACCTACGCAGGGCCTATCCAGCTGATCTTCGGCGCGTGCAGTCCGACGGATCCGGCGGTCGCCGTGGTCACGCGTCTCGCGAGCGACTTTCCCGACGCTTGCATCGACCTGGTGATCGACGACCGCAGCCACGGGTCGAACCGCAAGGTCTCCAACCTGGTGAACATGCTGGAGCGCGCGCGGCACGACGCGCTGGTCTTCGTCGACAGCGACATCGTGGTGGGGCCCAACCACCTGACCGGCGTCGTCTCGGAGCTGCGGCGGCCCGGAACCGGCGCGGTCACCTGCCTGTACTATGGCGTCGCCGGCGCGGGCCAATGGGCCGCGATCTCGTCGATGAACATCAACGTCAACTTCCTGCCCAGCGTGATCCTCGGGCTGTGGCTGCGCATGGCCGAGCCCTGCTTCGGCGCCACCATCGCCATCTCCCGCCAACTCCTCGACCGCGTCGGCGGCATGCGCGTGTTCGGCGGCTGCCTGCACGACGACCACGCGATCGGCGCTGCGGTGCGCGCGCAGGGCCTGCGCGTGACGATCTCGTCGCTGGTGGTCGGGCACGTCTGCCTGGAGCGCTCGTCGAGGGAGCTGCTCGACACGCAGCTGCGCCGCGCCCGCACGATCCGCATGATCAATCCGATCGGCTACGCGGGCTCGTTCGTCACCTACCCCTCGGCGCTAGCGCTGGTGGCGATCGTGCTGGGCGACCTGCAGGGGCTGCCGATCCTGGTGGTGGCGGCCTCGCTGCGGCTGGTCCAGTGCCTCAGCATCGAGCGGGCGTTCAAGCTGCCGCGCCACAGGTACTTCGACCTGCTGGCGCGCGACGTGCTCTCGTTCGGTGTCTATCTCACCGCCTTTTTCGGCCGCGAAGTGGTGTGGCGGGGCAGCCGCTATCGCACCTCTCGGCGCGGAACCCTTTTGGCTGATTCCTGACCGGAGACCTGGATGCAGACGCTCTTCCTGCAAGCGCCTTCTTACGACGGCTTCGATGGCGGCGCCGGCTCGCGCTACCAGGCGCGCCGCGAGATCCGCTCGTTCTGGTATCCGACATGGCTTGCCCAAACGGCCGCGCTGGTCCCGGACAGCCGCCTGATCGACGCGCCGCCGCACGATTTGGGGCTCGACCACGTCGTCGCCCAGGCCAAGGGCTTCGACCTCGTCGTCATGCACACCTCGACGCCGTCGTTCACGCACGACGTCAGTGTGGCGGAAGCGCTGAAGAACGCTCACCCGTCGCTGACCATCGGCATGGTGGGGGCCAAGGTGGCGGTCGATCCGCTGGGCAGCCTCGCCGCCGCACCGCCCGTCGACTTCGTCGCCGGCGAAGAGTTCGACTTTACCATCAAGGAGGTCGCCGAGGGCCGCGGCTGGAAGGCGATCGACGGCCTGACCTGGCGCGGACCGGACGGGACCGTCGTCCGCAACCCGCCGCGGGCGCTGCTGCACGACATGGATCAGCTGCCGTTCGTGACGCCCGTCTACCGGCGCGACCTCGACGTGAAGAAGTACTTCATCGGCTACCTGAAGCACCCCTACCTGTCGTTCTACACGGGGCGCGGCTGCAAATCGCGCTGCACCTTCTGCCTGTGGCCGCAGACGGTCGGCGGCCACGTCTACCGCGTGCGCAGCGTCGGTCACGTGCTCGACGAGGTGCGCTGGGCGATCAAGGCGTTTCCCGAGGTGAAGGAGATCTTCTTCGACGACGACACCTTCACCGACCTGCCGGAGCGCGCCGAGGAGATCGCGCGCGGCCTTGGCAAGATGGGGGTCACCTGGTCGTGCAACGCCAAGGCCAACGTCAAGCGCGAGACCCTGAAGGTGATGCGCGACAATGGTTTGCGTCTGCTGCTGGTCGGCTACGAGTCCGGCGTGCAGAGCATCCTGCACGGGATCAAGAAGGGCGTGCTGGTCGACGTGGCGCGCCGGTTCACGCGCGACTGCCACGATCTCGGCATAACCATCCACGGCACCTTCATCGTGGGGCTGCCCGGCGAGACGCGGCAGACCATCGAGGAGACCATCCGCTTCGCCTGCGAGATCAACCCGCACACGCTGCAGGTGTCGCTGGCGGCGCCGTATCCCGGCACCGAGCTCTACCGGCAGGCCATAGAGAAGGGCTGGTTCGACGAGGACAACGCCGAGCTCGTCGACGCAAACGGCGTGCAACTGGCGCCGCTCAGCTACCCGGACCTGTCCCACACTGAGGTGTTCGATTCGGTGGAGACCTTCTACCGGCGCTTCTATTTCCGCGCGCCGAAGATCGCCGAGATCGTCTCGGAGATGGTGCTCAGCCCCTCGATGATGGCCCGCCGCCTGCGCCAGGGCGTCGAGTTCTTCTCGTTCCTGCGCGAACGGGCGGACGCCAACTGAACCGCCCGCGGCCGCGCTGCCCGGCTAGCCGCGCGCCGGCACGGTCGGTTTGACCAGGAACCGCCGCGCCAGCCGCACCAGCCTTGGCACGAACTTCGGGCGGATCAGCCGCGGATCGTACTGGCCGAGCCGGCGGTCGTTCTCGGCGAGACAGATATCCAGCAGACCGGCGATGTCGATGTCCCTGCCGATCTGGTCGGCGGCGGTGAGCGTGAAGTTGCTGTCCGGCGCCGGGGCGTCGCCGGCATCGAAGCCGCCCGCGAGCGACATCTTCTCCAGCGCCAGGAAGATCCACACCGCCCACACCTTCAGCTCGAACCAGGGTCGCCGCCACCAGGCCAGCGTGCGCCGCCGCCACGCCACCCAGTTGACGAAGAACAGGATGTGGCGGCCCTCCTCGGCCACCACGGGCTCGAAGGTGTCGACCAGCTCGACCGGGAAGAAACCGGAGCGCCGGGCCGCCTCGAACAGGCCGAACGCGAAGAAGCTGTCGATGCATTCGCTGAAGCCGGTGACCATGAAGCACCACTCGGCGTCCGGCGGCGGGTGGTAGGGCGCCTCCGGCTGCAACGCGACGCCGTAGGCCTCGACGAGGTTCCCCAGCACCAGTCGGTGGCGGCCCTCCTCGAACGCGTTGAGCTGCAACGCCTTTCGCAGCAGCGGGTCGGCGACGGTGTCGGCGTAGGCCTTCACCCGCCGCATCGCCAGGTTCTCGGTCTGCACCGCGATGTCCCAGATCGGCAGATTGGTGAGCCGCGCCTTGGCCTCGGGCTCCAGCCGGGGCCAGTCGATCACCGCCGGCTTGTAGGGATCGTACGTCTCGAGCAGCGTGCGGCAGAACAGACGCTTGTGCGCCTCGCTGCCCAGCCTGAGCGGGCCGACTGGCGGCCGCTCCCAGGCGTCGATCGACAGGTCGGGGGGAACGAGCTCCACACTCTGGGTCCCGATCGCCGTCATGTGCAGGCAAGCCTCGACATGCACGCCGCCCCGGCGACCATCCTAGCGGTTGGTGCAGGCGTGTGCAGCCGTATCGGCCCCGAGAACGGGCCCGGTCTTTACCTTAGCGCCTCAGGCCGCGGCGGCGGTCAGGGTCGGGTTGCGGCGGTAGAGGCCGGGGCGGCCAACCACCGGCTGGAACGCCTGGCCCATCGGCGCGGCGGCCTCCTTCAGGCCCAGCACCAGGTAGCCGTCGTCGGGCACGATGCAGGCGAGGTCGTCGATCACCTTGCGCTGCGCATCCTCGGTCATGCCGCAGAGCACGTAGCGGCAGAACACCACATCGAAGCGGCCGATCTGGCGCAGGCCGGCGATCAGGTTGATGCGCCGCCACTTGACCCGCTTGCGCACCTCGGCGGCGAGCCGCCACTGGTCGCCTTCCTTCTCGAAATGCTGCGCCAGGCGGCGGATCGGCAGGCCGCGCTGCACGTCGAACTGGTTGTAGAGGCCGGACTGGGCGCGCTCGAGCGCCAGGCGCGAGAGGTCGGAGGCGGCCAGCTCGATGCGCAGGTCAGGGTCGGCCTCGGTCAGCTCGCCGAGCAGCATCGCCAGCGAGTAGATTTCCTGGCCGGCGCCGCAGGCGGCGCTCCAGACCCGGATGGGGCCGCCGCCGCGGGCGCGCACCAGCTGCGGCACGATCTCGTCGCAGAATTCCTTGAACGGCGCGCGGTCGCGAAAGAAGGCGCTCTCGCCGGCCGCCATCGCCTCGACGACGGCCCAGACCAGCGGATCGTCGCGCCGGGCGCGGACCGCGGCGAGGAGATCGGCGATCGATTCGTAGCCTTCGCGACGCGCCACGGGCGCCAGCCGGCTTTCCATCAGGTAGGTCTTGTCCGGCGCCACCTTCAGGCCGGCCATGGCCCGGCACAGCGACACCACCTGGGCAATCTCGGTCGGGCTCATAGGCCCGCCTCGACGAACTTGTCGGCGATGATGTCGCCGTCGAACGGCTTCATGATGTATTCGTTGGCGCCGGCTTCCAGCGCCTCGTGGATGTGGGCGAGATCGTTCTCGACCGTGCAGAACACCACCACCGGCGCTTCGCCGCCCGGCTCGGCGCGCAGCTTCTTCAGGAACTCGATGCCGGTCATCACCGGCATGTTCCAGTCGAGCAGGATCGCATCGGGCATCGCCGCGCGGCACCAGGCCAGCGCCTCCATGCCATCGGCGGCCTCGGCGATCTCGTAGCCGATGTCCTCGAGGATCCGCCGCGCAACCTTGCGGATCACCCGACTGTCATCGACGACCAGGCAGGTCCTCATCGAAATAGAGCCGCTCCCCAGACTCGCTTCGGGGCTACCCGGAGCTCCTCACAAGCGTCCGTTCTCGCCCGGCCTTAGTTAAGGACCGGTTTGGCGCAGTTCCGACAGCTGGGGATTGATCAGGCCGGGAGGCGGGCTTTCAACGTCACCGCTTCGCCGTCGACGCTCCCCTCGACGCGCCCGCCCACCGCGGCGGCCAGGGCGTGGACGTAGTAGGCCTGCACCCAGCGGCCGGCGAGGCCGTCGCCGAGCGGCTCGCCCGCCAGGCCGCCGGCGATCTCGGCGTGCAGCCGCGCTTTCGGACCCTTGGCGTGGGCGGTGATCAGGTACCCCTCGCCGTCCTGGGTGACCTCGACGCGGGCGGTCCCGCCAAGCGGCAGCGCGCCGGCGGCGAGTTGCGCGAGGTTGACCAGGCTCTGCGCAGGCGCCTTCGGCAGCTGCGGCGCGCTGACCGCCCAGTCGAGGTCGGCGCGCACGTGGGCGTAGACGCCCTGAGTCAGCCGCTGCAGCTCGGCGCAGTCGAACAGGGTGACGCCCGCCGCTGCGCCGAACGCCACGCGCGCGAACGCCAGATGGTCGACGAGCTTGCGGGCGCTGGCGCTGATCAGCTCCATCGCGTCGTCGCGCATGTCCTTGGCGGCCGGGTCGTCCAGCAGGTCGAGGCCGGAGACGATCGCCCCGGCCGGACTGATGAAGTCGTGGCAGAGCTTGGACGCGAGCCGGGCGGCGAGCTCCTCCGGGGAGACGGCGCCAGAGTCGGAACGGGGATCCGGGAAGGCGGGATGCGGCTGACTCATCTGCTCAAAATCGACTGATTTGCCGCTTTGGGAAACGGCTGGCGTGCGCCATAGAGGCGCGCCATGGGTTTGGATACCGCTACCGACATCGGTGAGGCGCTGGCCGAGATCGCCGCCGCAGCCGCCGCCGTGATCCTGCCGCTGTGGCGCACCGAGCTGGAGGTCAGCGCGAAGGCCGACCAGAGCCCGGTGACCGAGGCCGACCGGCGCGGCGAGGCGCTGATCCTGGCCGGACTGGCGCGGCGCTTCGCCGATGTGCCGGTGATCTCGGAGGAACACGCCAGCGAGTTCGGCACCCCGGACGTGATCGGGCCGCGCTTCTTCCTGGTCGACCCGCTGGACGGCACCAAGGCGTTCGTGCGTGGCGACCCGCATTTCACCGTCAACATCGGGCTGATCGAGCACGGCCAGCCGACCGCCGGCGCCGTGGTCGCGCCGGCCAGCGGCGAGATCTGGCACACGACGGCCGAGGGCGTGCTGAAGCGGCATAGCGACGGGCCGGCGGCGCTGATCCGCCCGCGGGCGTGGCCGGAGGGCGCGGCGCTGGCGCTGATCAGCCACACGATGAAGACCGAGACCGCCGACGAGCTGGCCGCGCAGTACGGCTTCCATCGCCGCGAGCCGATGGATTCGTCGATCAAGTTCTGCCGGATCGCCGAGGGCGCGGCCGACATCTACCCGCGCCACGGCCCCACCATGGAATGGGACACCGCCGCCGGCCACGCGGTGCTGATCTGCGCCGGCGGCCAGGTGACGACGCCGGACGGCAAGCCTTTCGTTTATGGCAAGGCCAGCGAGGGCTTCAAGAACGGCTGGTTCGTCGCACGGGGGCTCCAGGGCCGCCGCGCCTTAGCGGCCCACTAGCGGGGCCAGCGCCAGGTAGCCCCAGAAGCCGGCGGCGAAGCACACCGCGGCGATCCAGACGAACGGACGGGCCACGTCGGCGGGGCTGTCGATGCGCTGGGCCCGACTGACGGCGATCTGTCTCATGTGACCACTCGCACTGAAACTGCGGCGCTGTTGCGCCCCGATCAGGCCGCCTGGTCAGGCGGCGGCGGTCAGGCGGCGGCGGTCAGGCGGCGCGGATGGAAGAACAGCGCCTGGCCGATGGCGGCCTTCACCGTTTCCGGTTGGAACGGCTTGGTGATCAGGAAGGTCGGCTCCGGCCGCTCGCCGGTCAGCAGCCGCTCCGGGAACGCAGTGATGAAGATCACCGGCGCGTCCTGCTCGGAGAGGATGTCCTTCACCGCATCGACGCCGGAAGAGCCGTCGGCCAGCTGGATATCGGCGAGCACCAAGCCTGGCGCCGAACGGCGGGCCGCGTCGACCGCTTCCTGGCGGGTGGCGACGATGTCGCTGACGTTGTGGCCGAGTTCGCGGACCAGCGCCTCGATGTCGGCGGCGATCACCGGCTCGTCCTCGATGATCAGCACGTCGGTGGCCAGCTCGGCGTCGATCTCGGACTGCGCCTGGGCGATCAGCTTCTCGACGTCGCTGAAATCGAGGCCGAGGATCTGCGCCGCCTCGGCCGGCGTGAAGCCCTCCAGCGCGGTGAGCAGGAACGCCTGCCGCGAGCGCGGGGCGATGCGCATGAGCCGATGCACGGCGTCGTCCGGGCCGCCGGCGTCCGCTTCGGCGTCGCGCGGCTCCAGCTTGGCGCCGGCGCTTTGCCAGATAGCGTGGAAGACCTGATAGAGCGCCACGCGCGGCGAGGCGCTGGCGTCCAGCTCGCGCTCGCCGGCGGCCAGGGCTTCGAGCGTGGCGCGCACGTAGTTGTCGCCGGTGGTCTGATCGCCGGTCAGCGCGCGGGCGTAACGGCGCACGTAGGGAAGATGTGGGGCGAGGCGGGCGAGTAGACTCAAGGTGGGAACCCCTCCGTTGCAAGCCGCGCCGACAACGGCGCACGTCCAGGGCGCCAGGCCAGTCTTACCTCGGCGGCGTCCCCCTTCGACGTCGGCAAACGTCCGCCAGGAAGTCCGGTTCCCACGCCTCACGCACTATTTAGGAACTAGCGTCGGCATTTTGATGGCCCGCGCGCATGAAAGAAGAATCTTTTTGCTTCCGAGGGTTCCCTCCGGAACCACTTGCCATCCGCGGCGTTTCGGGTTCCGATTTGGCCAACTTGGGGGCGCGAGCGCGTGAGTTTGCGCCGGAGCATGATCGAACAACAACCTATGAGGCGCTCGCGCTCGAAATCGCCCAGCCTGGACGAGGCGCGTCTGCGCCAGCAGGCTATCGGAGTAAAGCTTCGTCAGATGTTCGACGAGGTGGTCAACGAGCCCGTGCCGGACGAATTCCTGAACATCCTTCGCCGAGCGGACGAAAACCGCTCGGGAGAAAGCTGATGGGGCGGGGTCGGCAAGCCGAGGCGCCGGATCAGAAACGAGACGAGGCCTTCCGGGTCGAGCTCGAGAAACTGATCCCGCATTTGCGCGCCTTCGCCCGCACGCTTTGCGGCGATCCGACCGCGGCCGACGACCTGGCGCAGGACGCCATGTTGAAGGCCTGGGACGCCCGCGCGAGCTTCGAGATGGGCACCAACATGAAGGCGTGGACCTTCATGATCCTGCGCAACCAGTTCTACTCCGAGAAGCGCCGCTCGTGGCGCCAGAGCCAGCTGGACCAGGAAGCGGCCGAGCGCACCCTGGTGGCGGTCGACGATCCGGAGGCCCCGGTGGCGCTCGACGAGCTGCGCCAGGGCCTGGCCATGCTGCCGGCCGAACAGCGCGAGGCGCTGATCCTGGTCGGCGCCGGCGGCTTCGCCTATGAGGAGGCGGCCGCCATCTGCGATTGCGCGGTGGGCACGGTGAAGAGCCGTGTCAGTCGGGCGAGGCGCGCCCTGCAGGGCATCCTCGAAAGCGGGGCGTACCAGCGCGACGGATCGTCGGCCAGCGAGGCCATGGCCACCATCCTCGCCGACGCGGAGCGCCTGAGCCAGGTCAAGTGAGGCCTGCCGGCCTCGTCCGGCGGCTCCGACCGGTGTGGACAGCCACCATCCGGGTGAGGCTGGGGCTTGCCTTGGCGCTGGCGCTGCTGCCGGTGCTGCTGCTCAGCGCCGTGCAGGCAGGCCTCGCCTTCCAGCAGCAGGTGCACGAGCAGCGGCTGGAGCTGACCGCCGCGGCCGAGCGCAGCGCGGCGATCGCGCGGGCCAGGATCGAGTCGGCCGAGGTTCTCCTGCAGACGCTGGCGCCCGGCGCGGTCGGCCTGCAGTGCGCCCAGCGACTGGCCGAGGTGGCCGCCCACCTGAAGGGCTACGAGAACCTGATCCGCTTCCAGCCGTCCGGCCGGCTCGCCTGCGCGGCGGCCAGCGTGCCCGGCGACCCGGACCGCGCCTCGCGGCCCTGGTTCAAGGCGCTGGCCGCCGGCGCGCCGCTGGCGATCGAAGCCAACCCGGGCGGCGACTACGCAAGCGGGCCGTCGCTGCTGGCGGCGGTGCGGGCCGAGGACGCCCAAGGCCAGTTCGACGGCGCGCTGGCGGCCGTGATGAGCCTCGCCAGCCTGCGGCCCGACGTCGGCGACCCGTCGCTGCCGGCCGGCTCCGAGGTGGCGCTCGCCGACGCGCACGGCAACTGGCTGTCGACGACGAACGCCGCGCGCTTTCCCGCCACCCCGTCGGTGAGGTTCGGCACAGGCTCGCTGCTGTGGCAGCAGGCCGACCGCAGAGGCCGCCGACGCCTCTTCGCCGCCGCGCCGCTGGTGGGCCAGAACGTGTTCGTGGCGATCTCCGAGCCCGACCAGGGGCTGATCTCCTGGGCGTGGGTGAACCCGGTGAGCGCCGTCGCGCTGCCGGTGCTGGCCTTCGTGCTGTCGCTGACCGCAGTGCTGATCGTCGCCGAGCGCGGCGTCGTGCGCTGGATCACCTACCTGCAGCGGATCGCCGCCATCTACGCGCGCGGCCGCTTCAGCGTGCGCCCGGTGCAGGCCGAGCTGGCGCCGCCCGAGATCCGCGATCTCGCCGAGACCCTGGACGCCATGGCGGCCACCATCGTGGCGCGCGACGCCTCGCTGAAGGATCACCTGGCGCAGAAGGACGCCATGCTGCTGGAGATCCACCACCGGGTGAAGAACAACCTGCAGATCATCTCCTCGCTGCTCAACATGCAGCAGCGGGCGCTGACCGACCCGGCGGCGCGCGCGGCGATCTCGGACACCCATCAGCGGATCAGCGCCCTCGCGCTTATCTACCGCGCGCTCTACCAGAGCCCGGACCTGCGCCGCGTCGACCTGCGCGAGTTCCTGGAGGAGCTGGTCGGCCAGCTGGTGACCGGCGACGCCGGTCAGCGCATCGCCGCGCGCACCGAGCTGGCGTGCGAGCCGGCGGTGATCGACCCGGACCGGCTGGCGCCGATCGCGCTCTTCGCGGTCGAGGCGATCAGCAACGCCTGCAAGCACGGGCTGACCGAGGGCGGTTACCTGCGGGTGTCGTTCCGCGTGCGCGACGGCCAGGGCGAGCTGACCATCAGCGACACCGGCTACGAAGGTAAGACGGCGCGGCTCGGCACTGGGGTGGGACTCACGCTGATGACGGCGTTCGCGCGCCAGCTGCGCGGCGAGGCGACCTTCAAGCCCAATCCGGACGGGGGCCTGACCGCCAGGCTGCTGTTCCCGCTGCCGGAGGCGAACGAGGCGTCGTGGCCGGTGGATCGCCCCGCGCTCAGTCCCGCAGCAGTTCGTTGATCGAGGTCTTCGAGCGGGTCTGCGCGTCGACCGTCTTCATGATCACCGCGCAATTGATCGAGACGCCGGTGTCATGCGCGGCCGCCTTGCTGCCGGCCATGACCACGGCGTAGGGCGGCACCTCGCCGCGCGCGACGACCTCGCCGGTCTTGCGATCGACGATCGGGGTCGAGGCGGTGATGAAGACGCCCATCGAGATCACCGCGCCCTCGCGCACGATCACGCCCTCGGCGATCTCCGAGCGGGCGCCGATGAAGCAGTCGTCCTCGATGATGGTGGGGTTGGCCTGCAGCGGCTCGAGCACGCCGCCGATGCCGACGCCGCCGGAGAGGTGGCAGCGCTTGCCGATCTGCGCGCAGGAGCCGACCGTGGTCCAGGTGTCGACCATCGTGCCCTCGTCGACGTAGGCGCCGACGTTCACGAACGAGGGCATCAGGACGACGTTCGGCGCGATGAAGGCGCCGCGCCGCACGATCGCGCCCGGCACGGCGCGGAAGCCCCCCGCCTGGAACTGCGCCTCGTCCCAGCCCTGGAACTTGGAGGGGACCTTGTCCCACCAGGGGCCGACGCCACCGTCGAAGTTGCCGAGCGCGCCGGCGCCGGTCACCCGGTTCGGGCTGATGCGGAACGACAGCAGGATCGCCTGCTTCGCCCACTGGCAGGTCGCCCACCGCCCGTCGGCGCCGCGCGTGGACGAGCGCAGCCTGCCGGCGTCGAGCAGCGACAGCGTCTCCTCGACCGCGGTGCGCACCGGCCCTTGCGTGGTCGCGCCCAGCGTTTCGCGCTTCGCCCACGCCGCTTCGATCTCGGCTTGCAGGTCGGCGTGGGTGATCTCGGTCATACAGGCGAACCTATTTGCGAATGATTCTCAATGTCAAGGAACGCCTTGACTCGCGCGGCGGCGAGGAATTCCGCGAGTTGCGGCGCGCGGTGGCGCACGAACGGATCGGTGTTGGCGTCCGCGCCTGCGCCCACCAGCACGGTGGTCATGCCGAGCGCGGCGGCGGGCGCCAGGTTCATCGCGCGGTCGTCGAAGAAGGCGGCAGCCTCTGTGCGGATTGCGAAGGCCTCGATCAGCCGCGCGAAACAGGCAGGCTGCGGCTTCGGCACGAAGTCGGCGCTGACGATGTGGAAGACGCCGTCGAACAGGCCCGTGAGGCCCAGGCGGTCGATCACCCGGGCGGCGTGGACGTCGTCGGCGTTGGTGAAGATCAGCCGCCGCCCCGGCAGCCGCGACACCGCCGCGGCCAGCGCGGGATCGGGCGCGAGGCTCTCAAGCGTGATGTCGTGGAAGAGGGCGTTGAACGCGATGGGGTCGACACCGTGATGCAGCATCAGGCCGCGCAGGGTCAGGCCGTGCTCGGCGAGATAGCGCTCGCGCAACGCGTCGGCCTCGTCGTCGGGCAGGCCGGTGAGCGTGCGGACCACCTCGGTCATCTTCGCGTCGACCTGCCGCGGCAGCCCGCATTCGTGCGGATAGAGCGTGCTGTCGAGGTCGAACAGCCAGGTGTCGACGTGACTGAAATCGGGGCCCATCACGCCCTCTGTCAGGCCCGCACCAGGGTGCCCGCGCCGTGCTCGGTGAAGAGCTCGACCAGCATGGCGTGCGGGCGCCGGCCGTCGAGGATGACGGCCGACTCGACGCCGGCCTCCACCGCCGCCACGGCTGTCTCGATCTTCGGGATCATGCCGCCGGTGATGACGCCGGTGGCCACCGCCTTGCCGGCCTCCTGGCGGGTCATCTGGCGGACCAGCTCGCCGTCCGACCCGATCACGCCCTGCACGTCGGTGAGCAGCAAGAGGCGCTTGGCCTTCAGCGCGCCGGCCAGCGCGCCGGCCACCGTGTCGGCGTTGATGTTGTAGGTGTCGCCGTCCGCCGAGACGCCGATCGGCGCGATCACCGGGATGTAGTCGTCGTCGTTGTTGATCAGCGCGCGGATCAGCTTCGGATCGACGTGGGTCGGCTCGCCGACGAAG
>DATNEH010000198.1:0-2729 GCA_035553015.1 Caulobacteraceae bacterium
CTGTCCTCGGCCGACGCCGCCACCCGCTACGACCCAGCCAGCGGCATGTTCGACCTGAGCTACGCCGGCGCGTGGCAGATGGGGCGGCTGCTCGCCGTCCAGGACAAGCGCTTCTCAACCCTGCTGGTGAACTGGCGGCGGCAGAACCTCAACGACGCCGTCAACCAGATGGAGGCGCTGATCGTCCAGCAGAGCCTGGACGGCATCCAGGCGCAGCTGCGCGACGACTCGCTGATCTATCCGCTGCTCGAGGCCTTCGCCCCGCCGCCCGCGCCGGCGGTGCGCGCCGCCGCCTTCGCCGCGATCCAGGGGCCGGCGGGCGCCCAGCTGCGGCTGGGGAGCATGCGCGCGCTGCGCAGCCAGACGCACCGCTCGGTGCTCACCAACGCCGCGGCGCTCGCGCCGATGATCAGCAGCGGCCTGCAGGTCCCGCTCGAGATCTACAAGTGGCTCGCCGGCCTGAAGCTGCTGCAGGGCGTACCGTTCCGCTACCTCGTGCCCGACGAGGCGATGCTGCCGCCCGAGTCGATCCGCTTCTTCCACGTCGACATGAACTGGGTCGACGCCGTGGTCGACGGCGCGGCGAGCATCGGCCGCACCGGGCCGCCGACCTCGCCCGAGGCCACGCACGACACGGCGGTGCGCACGCTGCTGCAGGGCAAGGCCGCCATCCAGGCCCGGCAGATCCGTCCCCTGGCGCTGCGCCTCCAGCAGCCCGCACGCGCGGCGGCGCTGGTCGCGCAGGCCACGCTGCAGGGGCCGAAGACGCTGGAGGAGGTCTCCGGCTTCCTGATCCGCTCGGAAGTGGTGAAGGGCTGGCCGGGGCTCGAGGTCAACGGCTACGCCGCCGACGGCACGCTGCTCGACATCGTGCGCTTCGAGCGGCTGGCGCCGACGGTGCTGCTCTGCCTGTTCGAGAAGGACGGCAAGACGCTGTCGCAGCTCGACGTGCACGAACCGGCCGAGGGGCTGCACTTCGGGCTCTCGGGCGCCGGCCAGGCGGTGAACCTGCGCTACAACTACAAAGCCAGCGACACCCTGCTTCCCGGGACCCAGGTTCCCGGCGTGCTGCAGCCGGCGCCGTGGCGCGGGCCTGCCGGCGAGCAGCGCGTGATCCGCCTCTTCCGCCTGTCGCGCGACCTGCTGGATCCGAAGTGGGGCAAGTACATCCAGGGCATCTATCCGGGGTTCGACCACCTGCCGTCGTCGCAGTTCGCGATGCAGATGCTGCGCGGCGTGGGCCTCGTCACCTTCAAGCTGGACGGGAACGCAGCGCCGTGAACCTGATCGTTCCCGTCAACCTCCAGGCGCTGCGCGTCTCGCCGAACGACGCCAGCCTGATCACCAAGCAGAGCGACCTGTTCGCCGGGCCGACCACCTCGTTCGAGGGCCTGCCCTGGCGCGGCGCCGACTACCAGGAGCACTGGACCAAGCCGTACAAGGCCAACGTCGCCGCGGCCGTCAGCAATCCGCTCTGGGGCGGCGTCACCGAGCAACTGGACGCCGGCGTGCATCTGCACTGGGCGCTGCCCGACGGCCTCTCGCAGGGCGTGCAGCAGGCTGACGGGACGCTGGCCTTCGCCGCGGTCCCCAACCGCTGGCTGGTCACCCGGATCATTACTCAGGGCGGTGCGACCAGCGCCAGGCAGTGGGTGGTCGAGAGCGACCGGCTGATCACCGAGGACGCCTACCTCAACACCTACTATCCGACGACGAAGCGCAAGGTCGCCGCGACGCCGGTCGGGTGGACGCTGGCGCCCGGCGCCAAGCCGGAAGACGGCGGCGCGGTCTATGGCCAGCCGTGGCGGCGGCTCGGCCAGGTGTTCGAGCTGGCCGGCTGGCAGCCCGCGGCCACGCCGAACGGCGCGACCCCCGACAAGGTGCTGCACCTCGACGAGCTGCCGGCGCAGCTGAGCCCGTTCGGCGCCGCCGGCGCGCCAGTGCCGCTGCGGGCGGTCGGGCCCGGGGGCCCGTCCTTCGCCGCCTACTATCCCGACTCGCGCAGCGTGTTCGGCTTCCACGACACGTTCAGCGACCTCGCCGGCGCCGACCTCGCCAACATCGCGTTCACCGCCTCGTACATCGTCAGCGGCTGGCACAGCCATGCGAGCGACGATCCGCTGCAGACCAACGCCTTCAGGGATGCGCTCGCCAAGGCGACCACGGCGAACGCCAACGCGCCGAAGGCCAAGCAGGTCGATGCGCCCCAGGTGGCGGCCAGCGCCGTCGCGGGCCTTTACCGCTGGGTCTACGATCCCACCGTCGGCACGCCGACGCGCTGCCTCTACGGCGGCCAGGTCGCCGGGCTGGCGTGGGACACCACCGGAAACAAGCCGAGCGGCGGCGATCCGACGTTTCCCAAGTGCTTCCTGCAGCCGCTGCCCAACGATCCTACTGTGCGGGTGGCCGTCGGCAACTCCGCGCCGGGCGCGATGGCGGCGCTGATCAAGCACGAGTGGAGCGAGTGGGCCAAGGCGGCCGCGGCGCGCGGCGGCCTCACCGCCCCGCCCCCGATCCCGCCGGTCATCGCCGACAACCTCGAGTTCCTGATCGACGCGTTGCAGCTTGGCCTGCTGCACGAGCTCGGCAGCGGCCTGACCCTGCCGGCGCTGGAGCAGGCGCTGCACCAGTCCGGCTTCGGGGCGTCGCACAGCGGGACCGCGTGGATCGTCCGCGCCCGGGGGACCGATCCGGACAAGACCGATCCCTATCGCTTCGACCCGCCCGAG
>DATNEH010000199.1:0-3652 GCA_035553015.1 Caulobacteraceae bacterium
TCGATTCACAGAATTCATGGCCGAGAACTACCTCGACCTGAAGCAGAAGCATTACTCCGATGAGGACATCGAGGAGCAGCCGATCAGGGAGTTGGTGAAGGCGATGCGTAACTGGCTTCGGCCTGCCGAGGCTGCCACTGAGCCAGTGTAGCTTCGCCTCATGAGTTCCTCCCCCGCCGCTCCTCAGGACCCCCGTCTGCTCCGCCGCCTGCTGCGCGCCAAGGACCGGATGGATGCGGCCTCGCACGAGGCATGGCCGGTCAGCCGGCTCGCGGAGGTCAGCGGGGTTTCCGCGGCGCACTTCGCCCGGTCGTTTGCGCGGGCGTTCGGGGCGCCGCCGCATCGTTATCTGCTGACGCGGCGGGTGGAGCGGGCGACAGCGCTGTTGCGCGACACCACGCTGCCGGTCACCGAGATCGCCTTCCAGGTCGGCTGGGAGAGCCTCGGCACGTTCGGGCGCACGTTCCGCGACATCGTCGGCGAGAGCCCGGGCGAGTTCCGCGCGCGCTGCCTGGCGGCCGGCTTCCCGCGGCCTGAGCCCACGCCGCCCTGCTACCTCGCGGCCGCGCACCGGCCCCATCTCACAATCGCAGTTTCGGAGAAGCGGCGCCTCGAGGGCGCCGATAGAAGCGACCCCGCAACCGCAACGGAGGTCTGAGAGATGAGCCAGGGAGTTGGCGTGGTGGGCGTCTATGTCCGCGATCAGGACGAGGCGCTGGCCTTCTACGAGAAGCTCGGTTTCCGCGTCCACACCGACGCGAAGAATGGCGACTACCGGTGGCTGACGGTGCAGCATCCCGACCAGCCGTCGTTCCAGCTGGGCCTCTTCCGGCCCCAGGCGCCGGTGCTCGACGAGGGCACGGTGCAGGCGGTGAACGAGATCGTCGCCAAGGGCGCGATGCCGCCGCTGGTGCTGCAGGTCGACGACTGCCGCGCCGCCCACGCGAAGCTGGCTGCGGCCGGGGTGGAGTTCACCCAGGAGCCGGTCGAGCGCTACGGCGCGGTCGACGCCAGCTTCCGCGACCCCTCCGGCAACGGCTGGAAGCTGATCGAGGGGCGGTAGCGACAGCCGCCTCGAGCGTCTTGCGCCGCCCTACCCCACCGGCGCCGCCAGCACCGGGCGGCGGGCGCGGCGCAGGACATGCTCGGTGGTGTCGCCGCCCAGGTCGTCGGGCAGGCTGTTGTGGCCTTCGGTCGCCATCACGATCAGGTCGGCCGAGGTCTCCTCGGCGGCCTTGACGATCGCGTCGACGACCGGCCCCTCGCCCGTCATCAGGTGGTAGCGGTCGCTCTCGGGCAGATCGAGCCGCGGCGACTTCGCCTGGGGGCCGACGTGCAGCAGCGTGAGGCGAGGGTCCACCCGCAGCGCGTTGACCAGGCGGGACACGATGGCCAGCGCCAGGCCTGGGTCGGGCGGCCGGGTGACCGGCATCAGGATGTTGTTCAGGCGGATCACGCCGTCCACGGCGCCGACGAAACCAGCGACGTCGATCGGCACGATCAGCGCCGGCGTGCGCGCGTGACGGGCCAGCGTCTCGGCGAACGAAATGCGGCCCGGCTCATCCTTGCCGCCCGGCCCGCGCGTGCCCAGCACGATGAGGTCGGGCGCCTCGTGGTCGACCAACGTCTCCAGGCCGGGCTCGGCGCGGGCGGCGACCACCTCGGCCTTGCTGACGTGGACCCCGAGCCGCTCGGCGATGGCGCTCGCCGGCGCGCCGGCCTGCAGCATGCCCCAGCGCACCAGGGTATCGCGCACGTGCGGGAAGGCGTCGAGCTTCGCCGCCGACTCGCCGTCAGCCTGGTGCACGTGGACCAGCCGGAGGCTGCCCCGCTCCGCCACCGCGATCCGCAGCGCGTGACGGAAGGCGCCGTCGCTCGCCGGACCGAGATCCGTGGGGTGGAGGATGAGCGGACGCTCCATGCCGTCGCCTTTCGATCTGCATCGCGAGACGCACTCCAGCACGGTCGGGGCGGCGGCGACTTGAGCTTGCGCAAACCGCAGGGCGGCCAGGACCGGGCGGGCGCGCCCTAAGCGGCGCCGGTGGCGGCGGCGCTCCGCCGCCCGCCCGGGCGGGGCGGCGCCGGCGCGAGGTTGCCTTGCCCGAGCCTGAGCCGCCGGGCCCGCAGCGCCCGCTTGCGGAACTGCGGATCGTCGGTGACCTCACGCCCGACCCAGGGAGGCAATGGCGGCTCCGCGTCCTCCGAGGCGAGCTCGATCTCGGCGATCACCACGCCGGCCAGCGCCCCCTCGTAGACGTCCACCTCCCAGGTGAAGCCGGCATAGGGCACGTGGTGGCGGGTCTTGGCGACCACGTCGCCGCCGCAGTCGTTCTCGATCAGCTGCCGCGCGTCGGCGAGCGGCACGGCGTATTCGAACTCGTGCCTGACCCGCGCGCTCTTCCTGCTTTTGATGCAGATGGTGGCGCCGTCGCCATTCATCCGTACCCGGACTTTTCGGCCCTTGGAGGTGGCCAGCAGGCCGTCGACCAGCCGCTCGCGGCGCACGCAGCCGGCGCGCCAGCGCTCGTCGATCACCAGGAACTTGCGTTCGATCTCCAGCGCCACGCTTGCCCTCGCGACCTCGCCGACGACCGTTCTTGCCGCGAAAGGGCCGCGCGGACCATGACCCAGGTCAACCAGGCGCGGCCCGGAATCACCCTACCCGGCCAGGTTCCGCGGCACTTCCCGGAACGGACGGCTGGCGTCGTCGCCGGGCTCCTTGGGCATGCGCAGCACGCGCTCGGCGATGATGTTGCGCTGGATCTCGTCGGTGCCGCCGGCGATCGAGACGGCCGGCACGCTGATCAGGATCTCGGCGATGATCCCCGCCTCCGGCCCGTCATCGCCCGCGAGCATGGCGTCCGCGCCGGAGATCAGCGTGTGGACGCGGGCGGCGGCGCGGGCGACGTTGCTGGCCGCCAGCTTGCCGAGCGAGCCCTCAGGACCCTGCGGGCGGCCCTGCGCCTGGGCGGCGCGGGCCCGGCGGGCGGTCCACTCGGCGCTGCGCGCCAGCGTGAGCAGCTTGGCGATCTCCTGGCGCACGACCGGATCGTTGATCTTGCCGGTCTCCTTGGCGCGCTGCAGCACCAGGTCCACGCGGCCGGCGCGCTGCGGATACCACTTGTAGGGCTCCATCACGGTGGCGACTTCGGCGCGCTCCTCGTCGTAGATGCGCCCCACCCGCTCGGTGGAGGCCGCGCCCGCGCCCACTGCCCCGACGCCGTCGGCGCCGCGCCGCTCGTGCATCAGCGTCGTCGTGGCGACCGCCCAGCCGCCGCCGATCTCGCCGACCAGGTGCTCGGCCGGGACTTCGGCGTCGGTGAAGAACACCTGGTTGAACGAGGCGTGGCCGTTCATCTGGCGCAGCTGGTGCACCTCGACGCCGCTCTGGCGCATGTCGATCACGAAGAAGGTCAGGCCCTGGTGCTTGGGCTTGTCCCAGTCGGTGCGGGCGAGCAGCAGGCCCCAGTCGGCGTGATGGGCGCTGGTGGTCCACACCTTCTGGCCGTTGATCACCCAGCGGCCGTCCTTGAGCTCGGCGCGGGTGGTGGCGCCGGCGAGGTCGGAGCCGCTGCCGGGCTCACTGAATAATTGGCACCAGGTATCCTCGGCGGTGATGATCCGGCGCAGGAATTTCCGCTTCTGGTCATCA
>DATNEH010000200.1:0-12224 GCA_035553015.1 Caulobacteraceae bacterium
CCGCCCAGCGGCTGGCCGAAGACCACGCACCCGGTCGTGGTCCGCCACCCCGGCAACGGCAAGCCGTCGCTCTTCGTCAACCGCGGCTTCACCACCCGCATCAACGAGCTCGACCGCAAGGAGAGCGACGCCCTCCTGGAGTTCCTCTGGAGCCACGTCGAGCAGCACGTGGAATTCCAGTGCCGCGTGCGCTGGGAACCGGGCACGCTGGTCTTCTGGGACAACCGCGCCACCCAGCACCACGCCGTCTGGGACTACTACCCCTTCACCCGTTACGGCGAGCGCGTGTCGATCATCGGCTCGCGGCCGGTGGCGGCGTAGCCGAGCGGCGGCGCTTCAACTCAGATCACCAGGGAGCAGCCGTCGTCTCCCGCCGATCGGCGCGGCGACCGTAGACCGTAAATCGCCGTTGGTAACGGCCCCCGGCGCAGCCGCGCACATCGGCTGGCGGCGGCCGCCTGTTGTATCAATTGACCATGTCAAAGACCCGCCGGGTCGCGCCCGACGCAGGCAGCCAGCGCAGACGAAATGACCACGGTCAACAGCGCATCACCCGCGTCGCCGGCGGCCCAACCCGCCGACCGCACGCCGACCCCCCACCCCCTAACCCGCCTGCAGCCCTACGGCTTCGCGGGTGACGCAGCGGCCGGAGCAGGCGCCGCTGGCGCGCGGGGCGGCGCATTGGGATCCGCCTGGCCCAGGCCAACCAGCTCGCCGCTTGCCAGCACGTGGCCGGTCATCGCGGCGGCCAGGGCGTCGTAGCTGAGCGCCGGGTCGGCGGCGATGTCTTCGTCCAGCGCGAAGACCTGGAAGTGGTAGTGGTGCTTCGGGCCTGGCGGGGTGTGCGGGCCCATGTAGGCGTGGTTCGGGCCGCGCACGTTGGGCCCGAAGCTGGCGCCGGCCGGCGGCGCGGTCATGCCGGCCGGCAGCTTCATGACGCCACCCGGGATGTCGTACATCGACCAGTGCAGCAGCGGCCCGCCACGGTAGTTCGCGTCGGCGTCCTGCATGATCACCACGAAGGTGCGCGTGCCGTACGGCCCCTTGCCCCAGGCGAGGCCCGGGAAGACGTTGCCGCGGTACTGGGTGTTCTCGAACGGGATGTCGCCGTCCTGCTGGAACGCGGGCGAGGTGACGGCGAGCGTCTTGCCACTCTTCGCCGGGAAGACCGTCAGCGCCAGGCCCGGTTTGGCGGGCGGCGGCACAGCAGGCTGCGCGGTCGCCGCGATTGGCAGAACGGCAACGGCGACCAATGCCAACAGCGCCAACAAGAGGGGGTCGAATCTCATGAGCGCCTCCCGGGCTCGCCCAGCCTGATCCGACTTCGACGTGGCGCCGCCACGCTACTCCGACATCGCCGGTTCGTAGAAGCGGTCCATCATCCGCCACTGGAAGTCGACGAGGTTGGGGTAGCGCTCGGCCGCCTGGCGGATCGAGGTGTCGAAGAACGGCGTCGCCGCGCTGGCAGTGAAGGCGAAGAGGGTCGCGTCCATGCTGGCCGGCCGCTCGCCGAACAGGAACGGCCTGTCGCCCAGGAGGTCCGAGGCGGCGGCGAAGTCGCGCGACGCCAGATCGGCGATCTCGCCGGGCTCATGACGGCCGAAGCCCTGGCCGTAGAGCGTCTGCTTGACGCTCTCCTGGCGTTCGCGCTTCACCGTATCGGGCATGCCGGCAAGCACCTGCGCCGGGCCCTTCTCGAAGTTCTCCTCGACCGCCCAGCGCGCGTGGATGATCGCCCAGTAGAGGTGATCCTCCAGCATCCGCTCCATCGCCCAGCCGAGGCTGCGCTGGTGCGGCGTCAGGTGCGCATCGAGGTCGACGCCGTGGGCGCGCTTCAGGTGGTCGAGGATGAAGACGCTGTCGCCCAGCACGATGTCGCCGTCGCGGATGAAGGGGATCTTGCCCTTCGGCGCTTCCTGCGGCGTCGCGTGCTCGAAGCGGAACGGCAGCCCCGACATCTTCAGCTGGGTCATGGTCTTCAGCACGAAGGGGCTCGGGTCCGGCAACCCGAACAGCGGACCAAATCCGTAGAGCGTGAGCATGGCTGGCGCCTCCTTGATCGAGGCCCTTTCTACGCGCGCGACTGACAGCATCATGTCAGTAGCGAACGGCGTTCCCGTAGTCCCGTTATCCCAGTTATGTAGGGACCACCGCAGCGCTTTCCACCCCGTCTGGAATTGCCCCCTAACCTCCGCTCTTCCCCGCGCAAGCCGCGACCCAGGCTTTTCGAGAGCGCTGCGCCGGGGTCCGTGGTTGAAAGCCTTAGGCCCACGTTCGCGGGATCAGGGGTCAGTTCCCGGAGACGCTGTCCACGCGTCCGAAAATCCCGTCCAGCCGCGCCAGCACTTCGGGCGCGAGCGGCGGGGCCTGGATGGCGGCGATGTTGGCCTTCAGGTGCTCCGGATCGCCGGTGCCGGTCAGCACGACGTGCGCGCCCGGCTCGTGGCGACAGAAGCGGTAGGCCGCCTCGACCACCGCGTGGCCGTCGCCGAGGAACCCCAGCGGATCGTCCGCATCCACCGCATCGGCGTCGATCTCGCCGCGCGCGATGAGCTCGCCGACCACCTTCCCCAGCTCGTCCGGGCGGCTCAGCGCCTCGCGCACCGCGAACATGATCAGCGTGCCGACATTCTTCGCCCGGGTCTGCGGGAAAACGCGCTGGCGCGCCGACGGGTTGAGGATGCTGAAGCCCACCATCACCACGTCGAACAGGTCGTCGGCGAGGCACTCGCGGAACATCGCGTGGCCGGTGTCGCCGCCGAACTGCTCGCTGATCGCCAGGAAGCGCAGCTTGCCGGCCGCCTGCTGGCGCTTGAGCTCGGGGACCATCACGTCGCGCGCATGCGGATACTGAGCGGGCGTCACGCCGTGCAGGTGGAAGACGTCGACGTAGTCGGTGTCGAGCTTGCGCAGGCAATCGTCGACGTAGCGCGCCATGTCGCCGGCGCTCATCAGCTCGGCGCCGCGCCCGATGCCGGCCTTCGACGAGATCACCGCCTCGCCCCGCCGGCCCTTCACGCCCATGCCGACCGCCTCCTCGGTGCCGTAGGCGCGGGCGGTGTCGATGAAGGTGACGCCGAGGTCGAGGGCGCGGCGCACCATGTCGGCGGCGTGGTGGACGTCCTTGCCCTTCGCCATGCCGAGCCGGCTGTGCCCGCCGCAGCCGAGGCCGGCGACGGACACCTCGAGCCCGGTGCGGCCAAGCCGCACCTTCTGCATATCGCGCCCTCCTAAGGCTGCGGGTCGCTCATCGCGGCGTAGATGCGCTCGGCCGACAGCTCGCGCACCGCCGGATTGCCGGCCGCCGTCTGCGAGCCGGCGACATTCTGGATCATGCCGATGACGATCATGTCGCTCACCGGATCGATCCAGAACCAGGTGCCGAACGCGCCGCCCCAGTAGAAGCTCTGGACGCCTTGCGAGGTCTTCGCCGCCGCCGGATCCTCGACGATGGCGAAGTCCATGCCGAAGCCGAGGCCCTTGGTGTCGGGCGAGTAGAGGGTGACGTTGACGCCGGGCTCCAGCACGCTGGTGTGCATCAGCTGCACGGTCTCGGCCTTCAGGTAGCGCCGGCCGCCGGCCTCGCCGCCGTTCAGGATCATCTGGGCGAAGCGCCAATAGTCCTGCGCGGTCGAAACCAGGCCGCCGCCGCCCGCCAGGAACTTCGGCCTGGCCTGGTTGAAGATGTTCGCCTCGCCGGCGGCGCGGATCACGCCAGCCTCGTCGTACTTGTGGATGGGCACCACGCGGTCGCCCTTGGCCGGATCGACCCAGAAGCCGGAGTCCTTCATGCCGAGCGGCGCGAACAGGCGCTGCTCGAAGAATTCGTCGAGTCCCATGCCGCTCATCTGCTCGACCAGGTAGCCCTGGATGTCGACGCTGGGGCCATAGCGCCAGTCGGTTCCCGGCTGGAACGACAGCGGCAGCCCTGCCAGCTGGTCGATCATGTCCTGCAGGTCGCCGGCGCGCAGGTTGACGCCCTTGTCGGCGTACTCGCCGGCGCGGCCGAAGCCGGCGGTGTGGCTCATCAGCTGGGCCATGGTCATCGGCCGCGCCTGCGGGACGGGATCGCCGTCCTTGCGCCGCACCTTCAGGTCCGCGAACGCCGGGATGTGCTTGGCGACCGGGTCCTCCAGCGCCCACTTGCCCTCTTCGAACAGCATCATCATCGCCGCGCCGGTGATTGGCTTGGTCATCGAGGCGATGCGGAAGATGCTGTCGGCCCTGACCGGCCCGCGCGCCGGATCGGACGCGTCGATCACGCCATAGGCGTCGAGGTTCACGATCTCGCCATGGCGGGCGACCAGCGTGACCACGTTGGCGAGCTTCTTCTCGTCGACGAGGCCGTGGAACGCGGCGTTGAAGGCGGCGAGGCCCGCTTCGGTGAAGCCCTGGAGATTTGCACGGGTGGCGACGACGGCCTGATCATCCGGCATGTTCAATTTCCCTAATGAATGATCGTTCGCGGCTTTGGGCGCGCCCTGGATTATGGTCAGGGCAGACTACAGCCTCTTGCCAGAGAACGGCGGGCGCCGCCAGGGAAACGCGTTCTTGGGAAACGGAAAGACTGCGGCCTGCGGAGACCACCATGCTGAAGCTCGCGCTGATCGATGACTACGCCCATGTCGCGCTTGAAAGCGCCGACTGGAAACGGCTGGCCGGCAAGGCGGAGATCACCGTCTTCGATGAGCATCTCACCGAGGACGAGGCGGCGCGCGCGCTGGCGCCGTTCGAGATGATCTGCACGATCCGCGAGCGGATGGCGTTCCCGCGCTCGCTGATCGAGCGGCTGCCGAACCTGAGGCTGATCACCATCGTCGGCGCGCGGCTGACCAACCTCGACCTCGACGCCGCCACCGAGCGCGGGATCGTCGTCGCCCACTCGGGGCGCAACCCAGCTTTCGCCAACACCGCCGCCGCGACGCCCGAGCTGAGCTGGGGCCTCATGATCGCCACCGTCCGGCATCTCGCCGCGCAGGACCGGCGGATGCGCGCCGGGCTCTGGCAGAGCCAGGTGGGGACGATCCTCTCGGGCAAGACCCTGGGTCTCATCGGCCTCGGCCGCATCGGCAAGCGCATGGCCCACTACGCCAGGGCGTTCGACATGGAGGTGATCGCCTGGAGCCAGAACCTGACCGAAGAGGCCGCCAGGGCCGAGGGCGTGCGGCGGGTGGAGAAGGCCGACCTCTTCCGCCAGGCCGACGTGGTCTCGATCCACGTGGTGCTGAGCGATCGCACGCGCGGCCTCGTCACCGGCCGCGAGCTTGGTCTGATGAAGCCCACCGCCTTCCTGATCAACACCTCGCGCGGGCCGATCGTGGTCGAGCGCGACCTGATCGCTGCGCTGCAGGCCGGGACCATCGCCGGGGCCGGCCTCGACGTGTTCGATGCAGAGCCGCCGCCCGCCGACCATCCGTTCCGCGCGATGGACAACGTCACCCTGACCCCGCACCTCGGCTACGCGACCCGCGAGACGCTGGCGGCGTTCTATTCGGACAGCCTCGAGGCGATCGAGGCGTTCGCCGACGGCGCTCCCATCCGGGTGAGCAACCCAGAGGCGCTGGAGCGCCGCAGGTCCGACTAACCGTTGTTGTCGTCCCGCCTGGCGTGGCGGACGGCGTGGGCGTCGTTGGTCACGTCGTGACCAGCCTTGCGGGCGTCGTCGCCGACGTCGTGCGCGGCGGACCTGGCCTGGTCGCCGGCGCTGCGCAGGTCCTGGGCGATGTCGTGCCCAGCCGCCTTCAGGTCGGACCCGGCCGCCTTCACGTCGGGGTCGTGGCCGATCTTCCCCGCCTCCTGGCCGACATCGTGGCCGGTGTTCTTCAGATCCTGGCCGACGCCGGCGTTGTCGTGCTTCGAGCAGCCGGCCGCGAAGCTCAAGGCGATGAGCAGGGCGAAGGCAGTCGGACCAGAGCGCATCAGGAACCTCTCTGCTCGAGCGGAACCGGAACGGGCGCCGGCCGCTCGGGTTCCGCCCCTTGCCCCAGAGCCCTTGCCAGCGCGCGACGCACCGCTAAACGCGTGGGCGCATGCGCCTCGCCTTCCTCGGCACGCCCGATTTCGCCGTCGCCAGCCTCGCGGCCATCGTGCAGGCGAAGTTCGATGTCGCCTGCGTCTACTCGCAGCCGCCCGCGCCGCGCGGTCGCGGCAAGAAGCTGACGCCGTCGCCGGTGCAGGCCTACGCGGAAGAGCACGGGATCGCCGTGCGCACGCCCGCCTCGATGCGCACGCCCGAGCAGATCGCCGCGTTCGATGCGCTGCGTCTCGATGCGGCGGTGGTGGTGGCGTTCGGCCAGATCCTGCCGCGCGGGGTGCTGGAGGCGCCGCGGCTGGGCGCCTTCAACCTGCACGGCTCGCTGCTGCCCCGCTGGCGCGGCGCCGCGCCGATCCAGCGCGCGATCATGGCCGGCGACAAGCTGACCGGCGTCTGCGTGATGCGGATGACGGAAGGCCTCGACGAGGGGCCGACGCTGGCGGTCACGCGCCTGCGGATCGATGCGCTGGAGACCGCCGGCACGCTGCACGACCGGATGGCCGTCGCCGGCGCCCAGCTGCTGGTGAAGACGCTGCCCGACATCGCCGCCGGGACCGCGGTGGAGACGCCGCAGCCGACCGAGGGCGTCACCTACGCCAAGAAGATCCGGCCGCGCGAAACGCAGATCGACTGGCGGCGGCCGGCGGCGGAGGTGGATCGCCAGATCCGCGGCCTCGCGCCGTTCCCCGGCGCCTGGTTCATGGCCGAGGGCGAGCGCGGGCCGGTGCGGATCAAGGCGCTGCTCAGCCGCGTCGAGGACGGCGACGGCGCCCCCGGCGAGTTGCTCGACGACCGGCTGCTGATCGCCTGCGGCGAGGGGGCCGTGCGATTGCTGGCCGCCCAGCGCGAGGGGCGCGGCGCGCAGGCGCTGGACGACTTCGTGCGCGGCTTCCGGCTGGCGAGGATCCTCCCCTGATGCCGCGCTACCGGCTCGACATCGAGTACGACGGCGGGCCGTACAAGGGCTTCCAGGCGCAGGACGCGCTGCCGACCGTGCAGGGCTCGATCGAGCGCGCGGTGAAGGGGTTCTCGGGCGAGACGCTGCGCCTGCAGGCGGCCGGGCGCACCGACACCGGCGTGCACGCGCTGCACCAGGTGGTGCACATCGATCTGGCCCGCGACTGGAAGCCAGAGGTGGTGCGTGACGCGCTGAACGCGCACCTGGTCCCAGAGCCGATCGCGGTGACGGCCGCGTCGCTGGCGCCGGAGGGCTTCCACGCGCGCTTCTCCGCGAAAAGCCGCCGCTACCTCTACCGGATCCTCAACCGCATGGCGCCGCCGAGCCTCGACAAGGGCCGCGTCTGGCGCCTGAAGAAGCCGCTCGACGAAGCGGCCATGGCCTTGGCCGCCAAGGCGCTGATCGGCCACCACGACTTCACCACGTTCCGCGACATGGATTGCCAGGCCAAGACCCCGATGAAGACGCTCGACGTCGCCGAGGTGTGGCGCGAGGGCGAGGAAGTGCGCCTGGCCTTCGCCGCCCGCTCGTTCCTGCACCGCCAGGTCCGCTCGATGACGGGGAGCCTGGCCGAGGTGGGCGCGGGACGCTGGACGGTGGAGGATCTCGCCGCCGCGCTGGAAGCCAGGGATCGCAAGGCCTGCGGCCCGGTGGCCCCGGCCGAGGGGCTCTATCTGGCTGCGGTGGAGTACTAACGGCTCATCTGTAGTCCAGGCTCGGATACCAGTCCGGCTCGCGGCCTTCCGGCGTCATGTCCAGCACCGTCCACAGCGGGCTGAGCTCGGGAGCGCCGCGCGGGTCCTGGCCGGGATCGGCGCTGTCGCCGGTCATCTCGCCCGACCAGAAGTGGCGGATGGTCCCGTCGCGGCGGGTGAAGATGTTGAAGCCGGGGATCTCGTCGCCGTTCGGCAGGATGCCGAAGTAGTCGCGCGAATAGTTGTCGTTGAGATCGCGGTAGAGGCGCAGGTTCCGCCAGCCGCGCTCGGCCTTGAACGCCTTCAGTTTCTCCATCGGCGAGCGGGCGATCACCACCAGCGAAACCTTCTGGCCGATGTCGGCCCCGTTGCCGTCGACCGGACCCAGCAGCGCCGTGCACATCGGGCAGGGCCGCGCCCGGTGCGGGCCAAACATGAAGCTGTAGGCGGCCAGCGTCTCCTTGTCGCCGAACAGTCCGGCGAAGTCGGTTTCGCGCCCGTCCTCGCCCTCGAAGCGGTAGTCGCCGGTCACCGGCCCGCCCGGCGGCAGCGCGGCGCGCTGGGCGGCGACGCGGGCGGTGAGGCGGCGCAGCTCGATCTCCTGCGCCAGCAGCGCGGTGCGCGCGGCGCGGTAGTCGGCGCTCTCATTCGGAAAGCGGATCGGCGTGTCGCGGGCCAGCTGGTCGGCGGGGGTGAGGGTGTCGCTGCGCGCGTCCATGGCGGGTCTCCTTCGGCGCTCCGACAGGTATCCTAGCGCGCATCGGCGCCAGAATTCCGTCAGCACCGCCGCACAGGACGAACGACACCTGCGCCGGACGACAGCCCGGCGCGTGAAATCCTAGTTCAGCAGCTTGGGCGCGCCGTGGCGCGCGCCGGTGCAGCGATGCTGGCCCTCGAACCGCCGGTCGGGCACCGATCCGCGCACGAACAGCCGCCGCTCGCCGAACCACACCTCGACGCCGACGTGGGCGAGCGAGCCCTCCATCAGGTCGGCGGCGATCGCCTTGGCCATCGCGTCGTCGAAGGCGGTGACCAGATGCAGCACCGGCGGCAAGCCTCGCTGATGCAGGAAGATCCGGAATGTCCGCAAGGCCGCGCCCCCAACCCGGACCCGACTCATATGCCTCGGCAATCCGTCGTTCGAACGGTCTCACCTGAGAGGCGACTGGCGCCGCGGGGCGGCTGGCCGGACGCGCCCGTCTCTGACAGAACGTCGTTCGGAAACGCCCAACAAACGAGAGAGGGGAACGCCATGCGGCCCGCCGACTTCGACCGACTCGCCGAGCAGCTGCGCAACTGGGGCCGCTGGGGCGAGGCCGACCAGCGCGGCGCGCTGAACCACATCGGGCCGGAGGCGCTGAAGAACGCCGCCGCGCAGGTGCAGTCGGGCAAGCTGTTCAACCTAGGCCTCAAGTTCGACCGCGATGGCCCGCAGCCGGGGCGCGGGCGCTTCAATCCGCTGGTCTATGTCACCGACCTGTTCACGCCGCTGAACCCGGCGGTGCCGAGCGTCTGCTACTCCGACGACGTCATCCACATGCCGCTGCAGTGCGCGACGCAGTGGGATGCGCTCGCCCACGTCCACTACGATGGCCTGCTCTACAACGGCTGCAACGCGCGCGAATGCCTGACCGAGAAGGGCGCCGCGAAGCTGGGCGTCAACCACATGGCTTCGCCCGGCATCGTCTCGCGCGGGGTGCTCTTGGACATCGCGCGGCTGAAAGGCGTGGAGCGGCTGCCGACCGATTACGGGATCACCGTCGATGACCTGAACGCCGCCTGCGAAAAGCAGGGCGTCAGCATCGGCGTCGGCGACATCCTGCTGGTCCGCACCGGCCACATGCTGCACTTCACCGCCGACCAGGACCGCGCCGCCTTCATGGGCATGCAGCCCGGCCTCAGCTTCGCCTGCGCCGAGTGGGCGCACGACAAGTCGCTGGCCGCGGTGGCCGCCGACAACATGGCCGTCGAGCTCTTGCACCCGGAAGTGCTCGCCTCCGAGGCGCCGCTGCCGTTCCACATGCTGGCGTTGCGCGACATGGGCATGCCGCTGGGCGAGATGTTCAACATGGAGGCGCTCGCCGCCGACTGCGCCGCCGACGGCCGCTACACCTTCATGCTGACCGCCCCGCCGCTGGAAGTCACCGGCGGCTTCGGCTCCCCGGTCAACCCGCTGGCGCTGAAGTAACGAGCCGCTTCCCCCTGGAGGGCGCGCGCCCTAAAGCCCCAGGCGTCGCGCCTTGGCGGCGATGGCCAGCGCCAGGCGCTCGGCGATAAGCTGGTCAGGGGAGCCGGTCTGCTTGCAGGCGCGGTCGGCGGCCAGCAGTTCGGGCTGCACTTCGGCGAGTTGGGTGAGGTCCCACGCACGCGCCTGACGCAGGAACTCGCGCTCGTTCTTCCAGAACACGCCGGACGCCTTGGCGGCCTCGGCGAGCTCGGCGCCGGCCGCGCGCAGCGTGGCGGTGCGGCGCAGGCGCCCGAGGTGGACGCTCATCGCCCGCACCGCGGCCGGGCCGCCCTCGCCTTCCTGCGCGGCGCGCCGCAAGCCCGCCTGGGCGGCCGCCAGCCGGCCGCCGAAGGCGTCCTGCGCGGCGTCGGCGAGCGAGGCCTCCGGCTCGACGCCGAGGAAGTCGGTGAGGTCGTTGGCGGTCCCGACCGCGCCGCTGCCGGGGCCCAGATAGAGCGCCAGCCGCTCGATCTCGCGCCGCGCCACGCCGCGCTCGTGCGGCAGGCGGCGTACGAAGAGGTCGAGCGCGTCGGCGGAGAGCGAGACCTTGTCCTTGGCCAGCGCCTCGCGGGTCAGCCGCGCCAGGTCGCCGACCTCGTCCTCGTAGCAGGGGATGGCGACCGCGGCGGCCTGCTTCTCCGCGGCGCGGCGCAGGGCCGAGTTGCGGTCGAGGTTGCCGGCCTCGATCAGGAAGAACGCCTCGGGGTTGAACTCGCCCTTGGCGTGCCGCTCCAGCGCCTCGGCGGCCTGCCGGTCGGGGCCGGCGCGCTCTGTGGAGAGCCGCAGGCGCACCAGCCGGCGCCCGCCCATCATCGAATAGGCCGCCAGCTCGTCGACCAGCCGGGCCGGATCGTCGTCGAGGTCGCCGTCGCTGACCAGCGCCACGTCGAACGGATCGTCGGGCCGGTCGGTGACCTTGGCAGCGAGCTCCTGCGCGCGCTCGCGGATCACCCCGAGGTCGCGCCCGAAGATCAGCGCGACGCGCACCGCCTTGTCCGGGTTGGCGAGGAACCGTTCGGCGTCGGGGCGGCGGTTCAGGAGCATCGCGCTCGCCCCCTCCACCACCCGGCTGCGCCGGGCGGTCCCCCTCCCCCGCTTCGCGGGGCAGGAACGTTGCGGCGCCGCCTCGTTCTTTCCTGCCCCGTGGAGCGAAGCGAAGCGGGGGAGGGGGACCGCCGCGCGCCAGCGCGGTGGTGGAGGGGGCGCTTGTCGCACACCGCAGACATCCTCAGCCGGCGTGCTGGTTCGCCAACCAGGCGCCGACCTGCACCGAGACCTTCTGGGCGGCGTCGGAGGCCAGCCGGTTCTGCACGTCCTCGGCCGCCGCGATGCCGGCGTAGGGCTGCGTCGCCGAGTCGTAGCTGATGTTGCTGAACACGGCGCCCTTGTGGACGACGGCGCCGCTGGAGAGGTCGGTCAGCGTGTACTCGACCTTGAGGTCGAACTCGTAGCGCTGGGCGACGTCGTTGGCGTTGAGGCCGTGCGCCTGGCGCAGCTCGGTCAGCACCATCTCGAGCTTGTACTGCGGCTTCTCGCCCTTGGCGTTGCCGAAGTCGTCGTCGAGGCTCTCGCCCAACAGGTAGCCGATGCGGCCCTTGGGCGCGACCACCTGGATGTGCCGCACGCCGGCGGAAACGCCCGGCTCGGCGTACATCGGCGTGAAGCCGCAGCCGGACAGCGCCGCCGCCAGGACCAGCGCGCCCGCCAGCGCCGCGATATTGCCCGCCCGGCTCATGCCGCCACGATGTTGACGATGCGGTCCCTGACCACGATCACCCGCCGAATGCTGAGGCCCTCAAGGCGCCGCGCAATCTCCGGATCGTCAAGCACGATCTTCTCGACGTCGGCTTCCGACGCGCCGGCTGTGGCGCGGATCTCACCGCGGCGCTTGCCGTTGATCTGCACCGGCAGCACCCGCTCCTCGTCCTCGACCAGCGCCGGATCGTAGTCGGGCCAGGGCGCGGCGGCGATCAGGCCGCTCTCGCCCACGCCCGTCTCGCCTAACCGTTGCCAGCACTCCTCGGCCAGGTGCGGAGCGTAGGGCGCGATCAGCCGGGCCAGCGCCGAGAGCGCCTCGCGCCGCGCCGCGCCGCCGCCCGGATGCTGGCGCAGCACGCCGACGAACGCGTGCAGCCGGGCGATGGCGCTGTTGAAGCGCCAGCCCTCGATCGCCTCGGTGACCCACTTGATCGTCTTGTGCGTGGCGCGGCGCAGCTCGAGCTCAAGGGCCGGATCGGCCTCGGCCGCCGGATCGGCGTCGAACTCGGTCCAGACCCGGTTCACCAGGCGCCAGGCGCCCTCGACGCCGGC
>DATNEH010000201.1:0-2287 GCA_035553015.1 Caulobacteraceae bacterium
GGCTACCGCTTCCATGTCGCCTACATCGTGCGCGCGGTGACGCCGGGCAGCTTTGCCCTGCCCGCCGTGCACATCTCCGACATGTACGCGCCGCGCGTCTTCGGCCGCACGGCGATGGACCACGTGACGATTGCCCCACGATGATGGGCGCACCGCGATGAAGATCATGCACCGCCTCGCTTTTCGTCGGGCAAGCCCGCGGGCGGTGCTGGTCTATCTCGCGCTTGCCGCCACCCTCACGGTGATGGCGGCCCTGGGGCTCGACCGGATCTTCCCACCCAACCTGACGCGCTACCTCGATCGTTCGACCGAGGTGGTCGACGCCAACGGCCGGTTGCTTCGCGCCTTCACGACCAGGGACGGTTTGTGGCGGCTGAAGACCACGGTCGACGAGGTCGATCCGACCTACCTCGCCCTGCTCAAAGCCTACGAAGACAGCCGCTTCGACTATCATTTCGGCGTCGATCCGCTGGCGGTCGTGCGCTCCGCGGCGCTGGATATCACCCGCGGCCGCATCGTCTCCGGCGCCTCGACGCTTACCATGCAGGCGGCCCGCCTGCTCGAGCCCAGGCCGCGCACCTTCGTCAGCAAAATCATCGAGGCTGCCCGCGCGGTCCAGCTCGAATGGCACTTCTCCAAGCGCGAGGTGATGGGGATCTACCTCACACTCGCGCCGATGGGCGGCAACCTGGAGGGCGTGCGCGCCGCCTCCCTCGCCTATTTCGGCAAGGAGCCCAAGCAGCTCAGCGCCGCCGAAGCGGCGCTGCTGGTCGCCATCCCGCAATCGCCGAGCCGCCGCCGGCCCGACCGCTCGCCGGCCGCAGCGAAGGACGGGCGCGACGGGGTGCTGGCCCGCGGGCTCGAAGACCACGTGCTCGACCAGAAGCTCTACGAC
This sequence comes from Caulobacteraceae bacterium, assembly GCA_035553015.1. Classification (GTDB taxonomy): domain Bacteria; phylum Pseudomonadota; class Alphaproteobacteria; order Caulobacterales; family Caulobacteraceae; genus Acaudatibacter. The sequence continues at coordinate 896 of DATNEH010000201.1, forward strand.
ATGGCGATGAGCCGCCCGGTGCCGACGCACCGCCTCGCCCTGCCGATGAACGCGCCGCACCTCGCCGCCTGGCTGTCGGCGCAGTCGCCCGGCACCATCATCCCGACCACCATCCGTCTCCAGCTCCAGTCGAGCCTCGCCCAGCTGGTCGCCGACGAGCGTGGCCAGATGCCCGACCATGCGCAGGTCGCCATGGTGGTGGTGGACAATCGAACCCGCGGCGTCGTGGCCTGGCTGGCCGGCGGCGACTTCTTCGGTCGCGCCGGGCAGGTCGACCTCGTGCGCGCCCATCGCTCACCCGGCTCGGCATTGAAGCCCTTGATCTATGCCCTGGCCTTCGACGATCGCACGCTGCACCCCGAATCGATCGTCGAGGACGTGCCAGTGCGCTTCAAGGACTGGCTGCCACACAACTTCGACCGCGGTCACCAGGGGGTCGTCACGGTGCGGCGCGCGCTGCAACAGTCGCTCAACATCCCGGCCGTGCTGGCGCTCGAGCGCGTCGGACCGGCGCGCTTCCTGTCGACCCTGCACGCGGCCGGCGCCAACCCGATCCTGCCGCCGGGCGATCCCGGCAATTCGCTCGGCATGGCGCTCGGCAGCGCCACCGTCTCGCCGCTCGAGATGGCCGGCCTCTATAGCGGTCTTGCCAACGGCGGCCGTTTCGCGCCGCCGCAGGTGCGGCGCGACCAGCCGAAACGCGACCCGGTCCAGCTCGTGGGCGATGCGGCCGCCTGGTATGTCGGCGACATCCTGGCCGAGGCGCCCTTGCCCGACGGCTTCGCCTCGCTGCCGGTGGCGCTGCGCGACCGGCGCATTGCCTACAAGACCGGCACCTCGGCCGGCTTCCGCGACGCCTGGGCGGCGGGCTACAGCGCCAACTGGACGGTCGTGGTCTGGGTCGGCCATGCCGACGGCACGCCGCGCCCCGGCCAGCTCGGCCGCGCCGCCGCCCTGCCGATCCTGTTCAAGGCGTTCGGCCGCCTGCCGGGCGAGGACAATCGCGCGCCACGGCCGCCGGCCGACGTGATCAAGGTTGGCTCTTGGAAGGAGCTGCCGCTGCGCATGCAGCGGCTGGGGCCCACTGCGGTCGAAGGCGCGCCGCGCATCGCCTATCCGCCGCCCGATGCCCGGCTCGAGCTCGAGCCGCACGACTCCGTCGCTCTCGCAGCCAGCGGCAGCGGCACGCTGCACTGGCTGGCCAATGGCCGCCCGCTCAAGAGCAACATCTGGACGCCCGACGGCGCAGGCCTGATGCGGCTCGCGGTGGTTGACGATGCCGGTCGCGCCAGCGCGGTGACGGTAAGGATCGTCAGGCGGCCCTGACCGCGATCGCCACCGACGCCAGCAGCAGGACGGCAAAGGCAATGTTGATGATCCGGTTGCTGCGCG
>DATNEH010000202.1:0-6761 GCA_035553015.1 Caulobacteraceae bacterium
CCGTCATCGCCGACCGTGACGGATAGAGAAGTGTGGGAGAGAGCTGACTACTTGCCTGGCGCGACCAGGATCTTGATCTGGCTCTTGTCGGTCTGCAGGCGGACGAAGGCGTCGGGGGTCTGGTCGAGGCTGACGACGCCGCGGATGTGGCCGTCGTTCAATTCTACCCTGCCTCCCACGCGCGGCTCGATCACACTGCCCGCGCCATACCAGCCCGGCAGCTCGCCCGGCTGCGTCAGGTGCGCCCAGACCTTCTCGATCGGGCCCGGCAGGCGCCGCTCGAACCGCACGCCCGGCGCGCGGAACATCTGGCCCAGATCGGTTTTGACGTGCTCGCTCATCGACTTTCGTCCTTCCTGGTAAGCTCCCCTTCGAGGCCGTCCAGCCGCGCGGCCCAGTAGCGCCGGATGCCGTCGGCCCAGAGCGCCACCGCCTCGATCCCGTCCGGATCGATCTCGTAGATGCGCCGCTGCGCCTCCGAGCGCACTCGCACCAGCCCCGCGCTCTTCAGCGCCTTCAGGTGCTGCGAGATGGCCGGCGCCGAGATCGGGAACCGCGCTGCGATCTCGCCCGACGACAGCGGCCCGGCGGCCAGCGCCTCGACGATGCGGCGGCGCGTAGAGTCAGCCAATGCGCTGAAGGACGGGGCGGCGAACGGCTCCATGCCGCCACCTTGTCCCGACCACTTAATTAAGTCAACACTTAATCAGTGAGCGGCGGCCGGTAGCGCATCAGGCCTTCCTGCGCAGTCGAGGCCACCAGCACCCCGTCCTGCGTGTAGATCTCGCCGAGATTGAAGCCGCGCGAGCCCGAGGCCGACGGGCTCTTCTGCACATAGAGGTGCCAGTCGCTGAAGTTGCTCGGCCGGTGGAACCAGATCGCGTGGTCGATGCTCGCCGACTGCAGGCCCGAAGTCTGCCAGTTCATCCCGTGCGGGCGCATCGCGGTGGAGAGGAAGCTCATGTCGGAGGCATAGGCCAGCACCGCCTGGTTGAAGACCGGGTCGGCGCCGATCGGCTGGCTGGAGCGCATCCACACGTACTGCACTGGCGGCGCCGGCTTGCCGGCCATGAAGTACTGCGGATCGACCGGCCGCATGTCGATCGGGCGCGGCCGCGAGGCCATCTGGCGCATCAGCGGCGGCAGGTTCTCGGTCATCGCGCGGCGCAGCTCGCTCTCGTCGGCGAGATCCTCTGGCGACGGCACGTCCGGCATTGGCTCCTGGTGCTCGACGCCCTCTTCCGGGTGCTGGAACGAGGCGGCGAGGTTGAAGATCTGCTCGCCGTGCTGGATCGCGGTCACCCGGCGCGTCGAGAAGCTGCGCCCGTTCCGGGCCCGGTCGACGTCGTAGAGGATCGGGATCTGCGGATCGCCGGGCCGCAGGAAGTAGCAATGCAGCGAGTGACAGAGGCTCTGCTCGACCGTGGCGTAGGCCGCCCTGAGCGCCTGGGCGATGACGAGGCCGCCGAAGATGCGCGGACCCTCGTCCTTCGGCGCATGGCCGCGGAAGAGGTTCACCTCGATCCGCTCCAGCGCCAGCGTGTCGATGATGTTCTCCGGCTTGGCCATGGCGCACGCCCCCTGATTTAGCGAGGCGCGCGCCTTAGCGCCGGCTCAGCTCTTGGACAAGCCGGCCGCGCCTCGGCGTGGCCGAGGCGCGGCGCCTGACTTCAGCACGGCACGTAGTTCTGCCGGACTACGTAGCCGCCGTAGTAGTCGTCCCAGACATAGTTGCGCTGGGTGCACATCTGCGGCGTGTAGCTGGCGTAGCTCAGGTAAGCCGGCGAGCTGTAGCCGTAGTAGTTGGTGTCGTCGTAGCTCGGGTAATAGCCGCCATAGTAGCCGTTGTAGTAGTCCGGCCAGCCGTAGTCGTAATAACTGGCGTAGCTGGCGCCCCAGTAGCGGTGGTGATGGCCATACCTCCACCACGGCCAGCCCCACCCGTAGTAGGCGCTTGGCCACCAGTCGTCGGCGTACCAGGGATCCCACCAGCTCGAGTACCAGGGATCGTAATAGGCCGCGTAGCCCGGCCAGCCCCAACCCCAGGACGGGGCCCAACCCACGCCCCAGTACGGGCCCCAGCCGCCCCAGTAGCCGTCGGTGAGCGCCGCGCCGAGAGCGAAGCCGGCCAGGCCCGCGCCGAAGTAGCCCCAGCCGTTGCCGCCGCCCCAGCCGCCGTTCCAACCGCCGTTCCAACCGCCGTTCCAGCCGCCGCCACCCCATGTGCCGGTGGGTCGCCAACCGCCCCAGCCCGCGTTCCGCGCCAAGGTCGCCTGCGGGTCAGCCGCCACCCCTGCACCGCCGCGGGCGAAGGCGCCGCCGCCCCGGCCACCGGCGAAGGCGTTGTTCGCCGCGCCAAACCTGCCGCCGCCAGGGGCCGCCAGCGCCGCGCCGCCGGCGACGCCCGCCGCACCCGCCATCACGCCAGCCCGCGTCACCCGGCCGCCACGCCCGAACGAGCCACCGGCGAACGAGCCCCGGTTGAAGCCGCGCGTGCTGCCTGGCGCCGCTGCAGCGAAACGTCCGCCGCCCCGCCCGCGAGCGAACCCGCCATGCGCGCCGCCGCCAGCCGCGGCAAAGCCTCGGCCACCGCCGAACGCGGGCGCCGCGCGCCCACCGCCACCACGGAAGCCACCACCGCCGCTGCGGCCGCCCGCGAACGTGGCATGACCGCCGCCGCCGAAGCCGCCGCCATGGAAGCCGCCGCCTCCGCCGCCGCGGGGTCCACCGCCACCACCACCGGCGAACGACGGACGGAAGCCACCACCACCACCGCCGTGGAAGCCGCCGCCCCCGCCGCCGCCGTGGAAGCCGCCACCGCCGCCTCCGCCGTGGAAGCCTCCGCCACCACCGCCGCCTCCGCCATGGAAGCCGCCGCCCCCGCCCCCGCCGTGGCCGCCACCGCCGCCATGCTGGGCGTAGGCCGGCAGGCTCGCCGTGATCGAGGTGGAGGCCATCAGAGCCGCCACGCCGACCCTCAGAATCCTATGCATCGTGGAAAACCGCCCTTTCTGCGTCCCGCTCGTTCAACGCGCGCCGCCACGATGGGCTCCCGCTTTTCGCCTGCGACAAACGATTCCGGCGCATCCTTGTGGCGTCTCGCGCGTTACGAGCCCGGTCCCCGCACCGGCGTACGCCGGCGCAGGGGCGTGCGCGGGCGGCTGCGAGGGCGCTGCGCGAAGGGAAGGAGCCACCGTACATGAAGTTCTCGAAGCCCAACTTTGGGGCCAAATTCGGCGCCGGCGCAGCCATCGCCCTCATGACCGGCCTCGCCGCGTGCAACAATGCGGGCGCGAGCGACGGGCGCCTGGCGCTGACCGGCTCGGCCTTCTGCACGCCGTTCCAGAAGGCGGGCGCAACGCCGACCGCGAACAACCAGTCGGGGCTCGCTACGACGCCGGCCAGCACCGCGTCCGACCCAGGCGCAGCGTTCGACGACTGCATCCACCGCTGGGGCTACGCGATGGCGCCGGCGCGCGACCCGGCCGACATCGTCGCCCACGCGGCGGTCGACGCCTGCGGCGCGCAGATGAACGCCTGGAACCAGCAGGTGCTGGCCCAGGCCCAGGAACAGAACCCGCAGTACCAGACCCAGCCGCCGATCAGCCGCCGCGGCCGCCAGCCCATGCTGGACCAGCAACAGCAGCAGAACCCGCAGCAGCAGGCGCTTGCCCAGCACATGCAGATCGCCGAGGCGCGCTCGCTGTTCTACGTGATCCAGGCCAGAGCCGCCGGCTGCGCACCGCCTCCAGCCAACACGCTGGTGAGCAACCCGGCGACCTGATCAAACTGGGACTTAGCGGAGACCGCCTTGCGCCCTCTCCACCACCCGGCTGCGCCGGGCGGTCCCCGTCCCCCGCACTCTGCGGTGCGGGGCAGGAGCGACGCCGGGCGATCCCGCTCCTCCACCGTCGCGCAGACGGCGGGGGAGGTGTCAGACCGCGCAGCGGGCTGACGGAGGGGGCGCAAGGCCGCCTCCACAGTCTCCGGAGGGACGGTTACTCCACCCAGCCCAGCGTCCGCTCGACCGCCTTCTTCCACTGGCGGTACTCGGCGTCGCGCCGCTCGGCCGGCATGGCGGGCGTCCATTCGGCGTCCTTGCGCCAGTGGGTGCGCAGCGTCGCCAGGTCGGGCCAGAAGCCGGTCGCGAGGCCCGCGGCGTAGGCCGCGCCGAGCGCGGTGGTCTCGGTGATCGCCGGACGCACCACCGGGACGTCCAGCACGTCGGCCTGGAACTGCATGAGCAGGTTGTTGGCGGTCATGCCGCCGTCGGCCTTCAGGACCGCCAGCGGCGCGCCGGCGTCGGCGGCCATCGCGTCGACCACCTCTCGGGTCTGCCAGGCCACCGCTTCCAGCACCGCGCGTGCGATGTGGCCGCGGTTCACGTAGCCGGTCAGCCCGGCGATCACCCCGCGCGCGTCGGAGCGCCAGTGCGGCGCGAAGAGGCCGGCGAAGGCCGGCACGAAGTAGCAGCCGCCGTTGTCCGCGACGCTGGCCGCCAGCGCCTCGATCTCCGAGGCATGCTGGATGAGCCCCAGGTTGTCGCGCACCCACTGCACCAGCGAGCCGGTCACCGCAATCGAGCCTTCCAGCGCATAGACAGCCGGCTGGCCGGCCAGCTGGAAGCCGAGCGTCGTCAGCAGGCCGTTCTTCGAGGCGACCGGCCGCTCGCCGGTGTTGACCAGCAGGAAGCTGCCGGTGCCGTAGGTGCACTTGCCTTCGCCGGGCGAGAAGCAGGTCTGCCCGAAGAGGGCCGCCTGCTGGTCGCCGAGCGCCGCGGCCACCGGCACGCCGGCCAGCGCCCCGCCCGCCTCGCCGTACACCTCCGACGACGGCCGGATCTGCGGCAGCATCGCGCGAGGAACCCCGATCGCGGCCAGCAGGTCGTCGTCCCAGTCCAGCGTCGCCAGGTTCATCAGCATCGTGCGCGAGGCATTGGTCACATCGGTGACGTGCCGGCCGGTGAGCTTCCAGATCACCCAGGCGTCCATCGTGCCGAACAGCAGCTCGCCGCGCTCGGCCCTGGCACGAGCGCCCGGCGTCTGGTCGAGCAGCCAGCGGATCTTCGGGCCGGAGAAGTAGGTCGCCAGCGGCAGGCCGGCGGCGGCGCGGAAACGGTCCTGCCCCGCCTCGCCGCCCAGCTCGGCGACCAGCTTGTCGGTGCGGGTGTCCTGCCAGACGATGGCGCCGGCGATCGGCCGCCCGCTCGCCTTCTCCCAGACCACCGTGGTCTCACGCTGGTTGGTGACGCCGATCGCCGCAACGTCGGCGGGGCGCGCGCCGGCCTTGGCGAAGGCGCCGGCCGTCACCTCGGCGACGTTGGCCCAGATCTCCTCGGCGTCGTGCTCCACCCAGCCCGGCCGCGGGTAGATCTGCCGGTGCTCCTTCTGGGCTGCCGCGACCACCGCGCCCGTCTCGTCGAACAGCATGCAGCGCGAGGACGTGGTGCCCTGGTCGATGGCGGCGACGAAGCGTGCGGTCATGCGCGGGTCCTTGTTGGCGCCCCGACCGGACCACGGCGGCGCTCGCCCGCGCAAGGGGGAGCCCCGCGATTGACCCCCCGCGAGGCGGGTCTATGGTTGCCGTCGCGTCCGCAAAAAGGCGTCCGGAAGTGAGGCCGGGGGGCGTGGAGGATGACCTGAGATGAGCCTAGTCAACGAAGCCGCCGACCTCGTCGGCCCTGTCCGCATACCCCGCAACACCGCCCGCCAGGCCGGCCATGGCTCCATTCACGACGACGCAACGGCGTCCAAGCTGGGTTTCAAGGGCGGCACGGTCGCCGGCTCGTTGCACATGGACCAGTTCGCGCCGCTCGTCGTGCAGCTCTACGGCGACGACTGGTGGAAGCTGGGCAACATGTCCTTCTACTTCCGTCAGGCGACGGTCGACCAGGAGCCGGTGCGCGCCTTCGCCCATCCCGGTGAGCCGCACGCGCGGCTCTGGATGGAGAACGAGGCCGGCGCGCTGATCGCCGAGGGCACCGCCAGCTGCAAGGGCAGCGACGAAGCGACCGCGGTCGAGAACCTGATGAAGAGCCAGACCATCGCCCAGCCCGGCGGCCTGAAGATCCTCTCGAACGTGAAAGTTGGCGACGAGGTCACCGGGCTCGAGGTCACGGTCCCGCGCGAAGCGGTCGAGCGGCGGATGGAGACCATCACCGAGCACCTGCCCGAGTACGACGGCGAGAAGGCCATCCTGCCGCCCTCGATGATGGTGCACCTGTTCCGCGGCAGCGCGCAGGAGAAGCTCTACAAGACCGACGGGTCGGCGGTCGGCCTCTTCGGCGCCATCGAGCTGCAATCGATCCGCGGCCCGACCCGCTGCGACACGCCCTACCTGGTGCGCGCCAAGGTGCTGGCGCTCAGCGAAAGCCCGAAGACCGAGAACGTCTGGTACCGCGCCTGGGCCGCCGACCCCGCCACCGGCGAGGACGTCTGCTCGATGCTGATGTACCTGCGCTACATGAAGGGCTCGTCGAAGCACTACGCCTCGTAGTGCGCCGGGGGGCGGTGCGTTGAGCGACGCGCGCACCGCCGTCCCAACGACCGCGGTTCTCGGCTTTCGTCCGCACACCTACTGGACCGCGGCGGTCGCGCTGGCGGGCGATCCGCATGCGCCGCAGGTGCTCGAGCGGCGACGCATCGACTTCGCGTCAGGCGACGAGCGCGGCGTCTACCACCACGTCGAGGGCATGGACCCGGGCGAGGCGCAGGCCTGGATCGACCGCGTCTGGGCGACCGTCGAGGTCAACTGCCGGCGCG
>DATNEH010000203.1:0-30921 GCA_035553015.1 Caulobacteraceae bacterium
CGAAGCGGATCATCCCGGCGCCGACGGTGCCGTTGGTGATCCGGTTGATCAGGATGAAGCCGCCGGTGTCGTGGTTATCCGTATACGGATCGAAGGCGACCGGCTGGTCGAGGCTGATGTTGCAGACCGCGATCTCGTTGAGCTCCAGCTGCTTGGCGGCGAGGTGCTCGAGCGTGTTGACGTTGATCTTGTACTTCAGCTCGGTGACTGTCGCCGAGACTGTCTTTGTCCCGATCTTCAGCCAGTAGGGGCGGCCTGAGAGCAGATGGTCCTCGGCCATCCAGACGATCGTGGTCTCGAACTGGTCGGCGACCTCGGGCGGCGCGTCGCCCGCCGCGATCACGTCGCCGCGCGAGCAATCGACCTCGTCGGCGAGCGTGAAGGTGACCGACTGGCCGGCGACGGCGGCGTCCAGGTCGCCGTCCTTGGTGACGATCCGCGCGATCCGGCTCGCGCGGCCGGAGGGGAGGATGCGCACCTTGTCGCCGGGCCGCGCGACGCCGGAGGCGATCTCGCCGGCGAAGCCGCGGAAATCGAGGTTGGGCCGGTTCACCCACTGCACGGGCATGCGCAGCGGCTGGCCCTGCAGGCGGGTCTCGTCGATCTCGACGGTCTCCAGGTGCTGCATCAGCGTCGGCCCGCCGTACCAGGGCGTAGCCTCGCTGGCCGAGGTGATGTTGTCGCCCTTCAGCCCGGAGATCGGGATCGCCACGATGTTGGTGAGGCCGATCTCGAAGGCGAACTGGCGGTAGTCGGCGACGATGCGCTCGAAGACCCCGGCGTCGTAGCCCACCAGGTCCATCTTGTTCACCGCCAGCACGACGTGGCGGATGCCGATCAGGCTGACCAGGAACGAGTGGCGGCGCGTCTGGGTGAGCACGCCCTTGCGCGCATCGATCAGTATCACCGCGAGGTCGGCGGTCGAGGCGCCGGTCACCATGTTGCGCGTGTACTGCTCGTGGCCGGGAGTGTCGGCGACGATGAACTTGCGCTTGTCGGTGGAGAAGAAGCGGTAGGCGACGTCGATGGTGATGCCCTGCTCGCGCTCGGCGGCGAGGCCATCGACCAGCAGGGCGAAGTCGATCTCGCCGCCCTGCGTGCCGATCTTCTTCGAGTCGGCCTCCAGCGCGGCGAGCTGGTCCTCGAAGATCAGCTTCGAGTCATAAAGCAGCCGCCCGATCAGGGTCGACTTGCCGTCGTCCACCGAGCCGCAGGTGATGAAGCGCAGCAGCGACTTGTTCTGATGCGCGATGAGGTACGCATCGATGTCGGTGGCGATGAGGTCGGACGCGTGGGCCATCCTAGAAATACCCCTCGCGCTTCTTCTTCTCCATGCTGGCCGACTGGTCGCGGTCGATGGCGCGGCCCTGGCGCTCGGAAGTGGTGGCCAGCAGCATCTCCTGGATGATCTGCGGCAGCGTCTCGGCGTTGCTCTCCACCGCGCCGGTCAGCGGATAGCAACCCTGGGTGCGGAAGCGGATCTTCTTCAGCTCGGGGACCTCGCCCGGTTTCAGGCGCATCCGCTCGTCGTCGACCATGATCAGGAGGCCGTCGCGCTCCACCACCGGCCGCTCGGCCGCGAAGTAGAGCGGCACGATCGGGATGTTCTCCAGGTGGATGTATTGCCAGATGTCCAGCTCGGTCCAGTTGGAGATCGGGAAGGCGCGGAAGCTCTCGCCCGGCCGTTTCTTCAGGTTGTAAAGCTTCCAGAGCTCGGGCCGCTGGTTCTTCGGGTCCCAGACGTGCTGGGCCGTGCGGTGCGAGATGATCCGCTCCTTGGCGCGGCTCTTCTCCTCGTCGCGCCGGCCGCCGCCGAACGCCGCGTCGAAGCCGTACTTGTCGAGCGCCTGCTTCAGCCCCTGCGTCTTCCACATGTCGGTGTGGAGCGGGCCGTGGTCGAACGGGTTGATGCCCTTGGCCTTGGCCTCGGGGTTCTGGTGGACGATGAGGTCGAAGCCGTACTCGCGCGGCGCCCGCTCGCGCATCTTGTACATTTCCTGGAACTTCCAGGTGGTGTCGACGTGCAGCAGCGGGAACGGCGGTTTGGCCGGGTAGAAGGCCTTGGCCGCCAGGTGCAGCATCACCGACGAGTCCTTGCCGATCGAGTACAGCATCACCGGCCGTTCGCACTCGGCGACGACCTCCCGCATGATGTGGATGCTCTCGGCCTCCAGTCGCTGCAGGTGGGTCAGCGTGGCCAGAGAGGTTTCGGGAGACGTTTCGAGGGACGTTTCGGGGGTCGGCGCGCCGATCGGTTCGGACGCGGCGCGCAGGGGCTGAAGAGACATCGAACGCTTGTTCCGGCCTTGCTTTAAATTGCACCGCCGCCCGGACCCTTCGAGGTCGCAGGTCGGCCGGCCAGCCCTATGAGGCGATGAGTTAAGCGACGCATCCGGCTTGCGCAAGAGACGGTGCGGCGCAGGCGGACGGTCGATTCCGGGCGCCGCTACGACAGCCGCTGCCTGCGGCGGCAGGCGTCTTTGCCCCAAATCACGCTCCGCGTTAATGAAAAGACGGCGCAAACTTTTGCGCTCTATGCTTCCCCGACTTGGCTCGCGCCTGGAGGTTGGAACCTTTAACGAATGGCTCCCCGGCGACAGACGCCCTTGATCTTCACGGCCGGCGGACCGGTCTCGCCGACGCCGACCTCCCCGGCGCCGCCGGACAACGCGCGGCCTGAGGCCGACCTGGCCGAGACTGAAGCCGCAGAGCCGGCGCGCGCCGCGGCCGCGGAAGCCGCCGGCGCCGAGCCGGGGCCGGCTGCGCAGGCGCCGCCCCAAAGCGCCGGATTGGCGATGCCGCTGCACGAGCCTGAGCAGACGCCGGCGCCGAAAACCGCCGTCGCCGCCGCGACGAGCGCGCCGCTCGCGCCGGCGCTGGCGCCGGGCGCAATCGTCAGCCGGCTGGCGGAACCCGAACCCAGCAAGACCGGGATCTACATCACCGCGGCCATCGCCTGCGTGCTCTGGGCCGGCGCGGTCGGCGCGTTCGCCTTCGGCTACATCTCCAAGAGCGGCCTGGCGCTGGCCCCGCTCACCGTCGTCTTCCTGACCCTGCTGGCGATCGCGCCGATGGGCCTGATCCTGGCCGGCGCCTACGTGGTCGCCCAGGCCCGCACGCTCACCGCCGAGGCGCGCCGCGCCAAGCGGCTCACCGACGAGCTGATCGGCCCGACCGCGCTGGCGGCCGCGCAGACCGGCGCGGTGGTCGAGGCGATGCGCGGCCAGATCGCCACCGCCACCGAGGTCGCCAACCAGGCGCGCGAGCACCTGACCGCGCTGCGCCAGGCGCTGGCCATGGAGACCGAGCGGCTGGCCGAGGCCACCTCGCACGCCTCGCGCACCGCGGTCGGCCTCGTCGAGACGCTGAGCCGCGAGCGCGGCGAGCTCAACACGCTGGCGCTGACATTGGATGCGCGCTCGGCCGCCGTCACCGACGCGATCAACCGACAGGCCCACATGGTGGCCGAGGCCTCCGACCTCGCCGAGACGCAGCTGCGCGAGGCGGAGGCCGCGCTGGCCGCCCGCGCGGCCGATCTCGCCGCGGCGGCCGGCGAGGCCGTCGACGCCTCGCGGGTCGCCACCGAGGACCTCGGCCGCCAGGTTGGCCGCCTGGAAACCGCCAGCGGCGGCGTCGGCGACCAGATGCGCGCGCTGGAGGACGGGCTGACGCAGCAGCGCGCCGCGCTGGTCACCGTCGCCCACGCGCTGCGCGCCGAGCAGGAGGACTTCGCGACGCTGGCCGAGAGCCGCACCGCGCAGCTCGCCGAGTTCGTCGCCTCGGCCCGCAAGGACGTCACCGACCTCAACGAGGCGACCACGATCGGCGCCGGCGCGCTGAGCGAACTGATCAACGCGGCGGGCGGCAAGTTCCGGGAACTGGCGCAAGCCGCCGGCGCCGAGCGCGACGCCTTCGCCAAGTCGGCCGAGGGCACGCTGAAGGACCTCTCCGAGGCGGGGGCGCGCGAGCGCGAGCACCTGGAATCGGCGATGCGCTCGACCATCGACGCGCTGTCGGCCGCCGCGGTCGAGGCGCGCGAGGCCGCCGACGTGCACGCCGAGGCGGCGCGGGCGCGGGTCGACTTGCTCAACGAGGCGGCGTTCACCGCCGGCCAGAAGGCCGACCAGGTGTTCGACAACCGGCTCGACCAGGCGCGCGGGCTGATCGAGCAATCGGCGCGGCTGGTGGAGGAAGCGGGCGACACGGCGGTGAAGCGCCTGGAGACGCAGGTCGCCGCTGCGCGGACCTCGCTCGACGGCCTCAACGCCATGATGGACGAGGTGACGGCGCGCGCGGCGCGGCTGCCGGCCGAGACCGGCGCGAAGGCCGACGAGATCCGCACCGCCGTGCAGCAGGGGCTCGACGAGCTGCTGGCGTCGGCCCGCAAGGCCGCCGAGGAGACGCAGGCGATCGACCAGGCGTTCCAGGAGCGGGTGCGGCGCAACTACGAGATGCTCAGCGAGGCGGTCCAGCTGATGGGCGTCGTCGCGCAGGGTGGGCAGGGCGCCTCGGTGCTGCAGCGCGCCTCGCCGGCCGACCGCGCCCGAAGCCGCGTCGCTGCCGCGCAGACCCAGCGCGAGGCGGCGCATCGCGAGGCGCCGCCCCCGGCTCAGCCCGAGGCCAAGGCCCCCGAAGTCGCGGCGCCGTCCGACCCGCAGCTGCGCGGCCGCCTGAAGCTGACGCCGACCGCGACCGACGACGAGTTCAAGGCGGCCTTCGACGCTGCCGGCGGCCGGGCCACGGCCGATGAAGGTGGGTGGACGTGGAAGGAGCTGCTCAACACGCTCGGCGACAGCGAGGCTGGCGCGCCGGAAGGCGCCGCCGGGGGCGACGCGACCGCGCCGGTCGATCTCCAGCGGCTGGGCGAGCTGATGTTCAACGAGATCGAGGGGATGGCGATCGATCCCAGCGCGCTGCTGTCGCGCGGCCGCATCGAGGAGATCGCCGCGGCGGTCCAGACCGGCGACGCCGCCGGCGCGCGCGAGGTGGTGCGCACGCTGGCCCCGGCCGCGATCCGCCGCATCGCGCGCCGCATGCTGTCCGACTCGACCTTCCGGGCACGCGTCCAGACGCTGATCGAGGGCTACCGCGGCGTGGTCGCGGCCGCCGTGCAGCGCGACAAGCAGGGCTACGAAGCCGCCGCCGCCCTCGCCACCAAACCTGGCCGCGCCTACCTGCTGCTCGACGCCGCCGCGTCAGGGCAGGGCGTGGGGTAGCGCTCCTCCACCGCACCGCAGAGTGCGGGGGAGGTGGCTCGGCGTGCGCAGCACGACGAGACGGAGGGGGCGCGAGGCAGCGTCAAACGAAAGCCGGCAGGCGCGGAGAACTCGGCCTTGCGCCCCCTCCGTCAGCCCGCTTCGCGGTCTGCCACCTCCCCCGTTGTCTTCGCGACGGTGGAGGAGCGAGCGTTCAAGCCACCGCCCTGAACCGCAGCGGCATGCTCTTCGGGCCCGAGATGAAGTTCGAGGGCAGCCACTCGACCGCGCCGGCCAGCTCGAAGCCGTCGAGCCGGGTCAGTACTTCGCGGAACATCGCGTCGATCTCGATGCGGGCGATGTGCTGGCCGAGGCAGACGTGCGGGCCGGCGCCGAAGGCGAGGTGACTCTCGATCGGGCGGGCGAGGTCGAGCTGGTCGGGGTTTTCGAAGTGGGCCGGGTCGCGGTTGGCCGAGCCGAAGTACATCACCACCTTGTCGCCGGCCTTGATGGACGCGCCGTTCAGCTCGGCGTCCTTCTTGGCGGTGCGGCGCATGTAGATCACCGGCGTCGTCCAGCGCAGCAGCTCCTCGCGGGCGGCGGGCAGGCGCGCGTCGATGTCCGCCTTCAGCCAGGCGAGCTTGGCCGGCTCCTCCATCAGCGCCAGGAGGCCGCCGGCCAAGAGGTTGCGGGTGGTGTCGCCGCCGGCGTCGACCAGCAGCAGGAAGAACAGCAGGAACTCCATGTCGTCGAGCCGGCGCCCGTCCACCTCGGCGGCGAGCAGCTTGGAGGCGAGGTCGTCGGCCGGCCGGGCGCGCTTCTCGGCGATCACGCCGGTGGCGTACTCGAACATCTTGCTGACGGCCTGACCGCCGGCGCCCGGAGCCTGCGCCTCGGGTGCGGTGTGGATGATCTCGGTCAGCTTGTAGAGCTCGCGCCCGTCGTCCAGCGGCAGGCCCATCAGCTCGGCGATGACGAACGAGGGCATCTCGCCGGCGACGTCGGCCACGAAGTCGCACTCGCCCTTCACCGCCACCGCGTCGACGATCTGCCTGGCGAGCGCGGCAATCCGCTCGCCGCGCAGCTTCGCCGACGGCAGCGTGAACTCGCCGCGGATCAGCTTGCGGAAGCCGGCGTGCTCGGGCGGGTCCATCATCAGCATCATCTTGTACGGACCGAAGCCGCCGCCGACCTCGCTCAGCGGGTCGTTGATCATGATGGTGGGCTCGCTCGAGTAGGTCTGGAAGTCGCGGTCAACCGTCCAGACGTCCTCGTATCGGGTCACCGCCCAGAAGCCGCGGCCATTGGGCTCCTCGTGCCAGTAGACCGGGGCGTTCTCGCGCAGCCAGCGGTACTGGTCGTGCGGCTGGCCGGCGGCGAAGCTGGAGGGGGAAAGCAGGTCGATGTGCATGGGGCGCCTCTCTTGCCCCCATGCTACGGCGCCGCAGGGCTCGGCGGCCAGAATCACCCAGCGTCAACCGAGGCGCGCCGCAGGTAAATTCCTTAACGCAACCTGAATGTTGCGGGGTGACAAGGGCCAGTGTGACTTTTTGCCCGTCGCCCCAGATATCGCCATTATTCGCCCGGACGCTTAAATTCTCTTTCGGCGTGTACAGGAACTTTCGCTTTGCGAAGCCTGGATAGAATTGACCTGCCGGCGCGGCTCGCGCCGGTGATGCCGATCTGGGTCGGCGAGGTGCTCACGGCGCTGGTGTGCCTGGCCGTGGCGGCGACCGTCCGTATCCTGATCGATGCGATCTCGCCCGGCGTCGGGCCGTTTGTGCTGCTGTTCCCCGCTGCGCTGGTGGCGACGCTGGTCGGCGGCTGGCGCTGCGGCGCGCTGACCTTCGCGGTGGCCGAGTTCTGGGCCTGGTACTACGTGCTGGCGCCCATCGGCCTCACCTTCAAGGGCGAGGCGCAGCCGGCCAACCTGCTGCTGATCCTCGGCGCCGGCATGGCGATGGTCGCCGCCGCGCAACTCTTCCGGGCTGGCACGCGGCGCGAAGCGCGCGAGCGCCAGACCAAGCTCGCCGAGCGCGACCTGATGCTGCGCGAGCTCGACCACCGGATGAAGAACAACTTCCAGACGGTCGCCAGCCTCCTGCGCCTGCAGCTGCGGCGCACCACGGACGAGCCGGCGCAGAACGCGCTGCAGGAGGCGCTGAACCGTGTACTGAGCATCTCCGAGGCGCACCGCAATCTCTACGCCGCCGGCCACGACCTCAGCCGCGTCGACATGGCGGTCTACCTGGGCGACCTGTGCGCCAACCTGGCCAACGCGCTGCTGCTGGGCGAGATGGTGCGGCTGGAGTGCAGCGTCGAGCACGGCGCGCTGGAGCGTGACCGTGCCGTGGCGGTGGGGCTGATCGTCAACGAGCTGGTCACCAACGCCGCCAAGCACGCCTTCAACGACGGCAAGCCCGGCGAAATTCGGGTCGCCTTCGGCAAGGCGCCGGAAGGCTACCGGCTGACCGTCGAGGACAACGGCCGCGGGCTGCCCGCCGACTATGCAACGCGCGGTCCCGGCCTCGGCCGTGGGCTGGTGGAAGCCTTCACCCGCCAGGCCGGCGGCTCGCTGAGGGTCGGCAAGGGCCCCGGCGCCCGCTTCGAGGTCGACCTGGCGGTTTAGGGCCGCCGCCGTCACCGCAAGCGGATCGGCACCGAGATCATGAAGGTGTAGTCGGGTGCGTCGCGGGTGAGGCCGACGCCGAGCGACAGGTCGACCAGCACCCGCGAGCTCAGCACCTGGTCGATGCCGAAGAGGGCGAGGGCGGCGACGCCGTTGCCGCCGGGGATCGCCTTGCCGTCCACCCGCGTGTCCTGCTTGAACTGCTGGTCGAAGCCGAAGCTGAGCGAGGTGTCGGGGCTGACCGCCAGCAGGCCGCCGAGCTGCCAGTCGACGTCGTCGCCGGTGTGCACCTCGCCGATCGCTTCGCGGTAGGGGAGGTTGGCGCTGTAGGAGACGGTCGAATACAGCACCAGCGGGTCGACCGTCTTCAACGCCGTCAGCCGGCCGGTGATCTGGGTGGTGCCGAGGCCGCTGGCGACCGCCGAGATCGAGGTTCGGTAGGGATCCGAGCCGGTCGGGAAGCGCCCGCTGACCGCGCCGATCAGGTCTGGCCGCCAGCCGCTCTCGGTGAGGAACTGGTGGCTGAGCTCGACCGCCACGTCGCCGAGCCCGGCGGCCTGGTGGGCGACCGTGGTGCCGTCGCCGAGCGCCGAGTCCTCGCGCCGCCAGTCGACCGGCACGCTCACCTGCAGCTGGCTGCTCCAGGGCAGGCCGACGCGGGCGGTGAACGCGCCCTCGATGGCGTCGTCGCGCTGGCGCTGGTCGTCGACCGTGGCGATGCCTTCCGGCGTCTGCACCAGCACCAGCCCCTGGGTCTGGGTGAAGCTGTAGGCGACGCTCGGGGAGACCTCGACCGACCACTTCGGCAACAGCTGCAGCCCGCGCTCCACCAGCCCGCGCGAGAGCGCCCGCAGCTGCTCGTCGTCGCCGCCGATGCTGGCGGTCTGGGCTGCAGCCTGGGTCGCCGCCCGCGAGCCCGCAGCCTGAACGATACCCGGCTGTCCGCCGCGCGCGGCCGCTCCGGCAGTCGCCACCGGTGCGCCGGCCTCCAGCGCCGCGACGCGCTTCTCGAGCGCCGCGATCTCGGCGTCGCGCGCCCTGAGCGCCGCCTCCAGCTCCTCGCGGGTCAGCGGTCGCGACGCCGGCGCGTTCGCCGCCGCGTCCGTTGTCTGCGCCAGCGCCGGATGCGCCGCGGCCAGCGCCGCGGCCGCCGCCAGGGGGAAGATCGCGGCTTGTCTCATGGAGCTCATGGAGCGGTCCCCGTCGGGTTCTGGGTGATCGGCATGCGCGGCCCGCTGATGGCCTGGCGCCTGGCCTGCAGGCCGGGCGTCAGGAACAGCTCTGCCGGCGCGCCCATGCGGTTGGGCGCGCGTGGATTCCTGGGGTCAAAGACGATGAAGCCGACCCCGTGCGCCCAGGCGGCGCGGAAGGCGTCCTCGCTCATCGTGCGGTTGCCGAACGCCGGATCGGCGATCAGCACCCGCCCGTCCCGCCGGCCCCGGTAGACGACGAAATGCGGCAGGCCGTGCGCGCTGATCGGCGTGATCGCCGGCGCCAGCGGATCGAGGTCGTCGAGGGTCATGTCCTGGTAAGCGGCGACGGCGTAGCCGTGCGTGGCCGCGTAGGCCTTCAGGTCGAGCAGCGAGAAGCCGAGCCGCTGGCGCACCAGCGTCGGGCTGGTGTGCCGCAGCATGGCGAGCGCCACCTCGCGTTCGCTGACCGGATCGTTCAACTGGTAGGTCAGCACCGTGGCGATCGCCGCGGCGCCGCAGGAAAGGTCCCACTGCTGGCGCACCACCTGCTCGTCGCGGATCTCCAGCATCGAGCGGACGACGCGCGCCTGGCCGACCGGCGCGAGGCACGTCAACGCCACGGGCACGGCGACGGCGGCCATGAGGGCCGCCGTCGCGCACCAGCTGGCCGGCGCGGTTGCGGCGCGCCGGCGCTGGTCAGGCGCCGCTGTCACGGGGCGAGGGCGTGTTCAATGACCCCGCATCACGTGCGCCTGGAAGGCCCAGGAGGCCCTGGCGTTGGCCGGCAGGACGACGCCCACCAGGCCGTGGTTCTCGTCGTCCGGCCCGGACGAGAAGATCACCGAGCCGTCGGGGCCGTTGCGCAGCGCCCAGAGCCCGTCGATGGTCACCGGCGCGCCGCCCGGCGAGGTCACCGGGCCGAGGAACTTGCCGGTGTTCGGGTCGAAGGCGTTGATCGTGCCGTCGCCGAAGTTGCCGACCAGCAGCGCGCCGGCGAGCTTGCCGAACGACTTGGGCGCGATCGAGAGGCCCCACGGCGCGTTCAGCGGTCCTTGCGAGACCAGCGTCGCGAGCTTCTGGCCGGACAGGGTGAAGACGTCGACGAAGCCGAGGCCGGCGCCGTGCACCTCGTCGAGGCCGCCGGAGCTGAGGGCGAAGGTGACGTAGAGCTTGCCGTTCAGCACCTGCACGTTGAAGGGCGAGTAGCCGGCCGGCAGCGACGGGTCGGTGAACGAACCCATCTGCTGGAACTGGCCGTTGAACATCTCGACCTTGCCCTGCGTGAAATCGGCCGCGTAGAGCGTCTGCGCCGTGGGGGTCACGCCGGGCGTCTTGCCCATCCCCATGTTCTGGCCTTGCTGGTCGCCCATCCCGTGGCCTCGGCCCGGGCCGGAGCCGCCGCCGACGTCCGGGGAGATCGCCAGGCCCTTGAACGCCGCGCCGCTCATCGACTGGTCGACGGCGGTGAACGCGGTTCCCAGGGCGACGCCGGGCGACCAGCCCGCAATGGTGCCGTTCTCCGTGTCGAACAGGAACAGGCTGTGGCCAGTCTTGCCGCCGCCGCTGACGTTGAAGTCCGTTCCGTTCAAGCTGGTGAAGACCGTGCCGGTCGGCGCACCCGTCGCCCCGCCCGCTCCCGGGATCGTCACGTTGAGCGGGATCTTTGCGAAGGTGTTGAAATTGTAGAGAGTCGACATGCCAGACCCGTTGTCGGCGACCCACAACGGACCACCGGCCGGCGCCTCCGCCAGGCCCCACGAGTTGACGAGCAGCGGGTCGGGCGGATTGGCCCCCTGGGTGGTGGTGTCCGAGATCTCGCCCATCACGATGAAGTTGGTCCCCGCCACGATCTGGCTGAGCTGGGCGTCGCTGAGGGGTTTGGGCGCGGCCCAGGCGCTCGTGGTGAGGGCGCTGGTGGCGAGCGCGCTGGAGGCAAGCAGGGCGAGCACCGAGGCTACGGCTGCGGTCTTCATGTATGTCTCTCCTTCGACCTTGCAGGGGCGCCGAAGGAGGTCGTGCTGGCCCCGCCAGCTTCCCGCCTGCGACGCGCTCTACGCCGCGCGCGCCGGGCCCCCCGGACCGTTGCGTCGATGGAATCGAGCGCCCGTTGATGCCGGCCGGCGGTCAAACGGTTCAAAGCCGAAGCAGTGTTTCTGAGCCGCGACTTGCGGTTTTGAACCTTTCGAGCGCGAGCCGGAATCAAGCGTGCGGAGGGGCGTGCAGTCCGAGCGCGCGTTCATGCAGTCTGGTCTTCCGACCGAGCGAAGCCCTGGCCATCCCGGCCGCAGGGGCCGCGCGCCGAGCTTCGCCATTCGCCACACGTCCGCCGCGCTTTCGGCCGATGAGAGAACGGCGTTCTCCCGGCGAGATCGGGGCGTCACCGGCCGCCGAGGGTGAACCAGATGCGGGCAGGGACCATGCTCGGCAGGCAGCACCCGTCGCCGGCCGGCGCCGAAACGGCGCGCGACAGCGACGACGCGCGCGACGTCCGGCTCATCGATCGCATCGTTCAGCACGACCGGCGGGCCTTCGAGGAGCTCTACCGGGTCTACCACCCCCGCCTGAGCCGCTTCCTCTTCAACATCCTGCGCCGCGCCCACCTCGCCGAGGAAGTGTTGAACGACGCCTTGCTGGTCGTCTGGCGCCGCTCCGAGCGCTACAATGGCCGCAGCAAGGTCTCGACCTGGATCTTCGCCATCGCCTACCGCCAGGCCATGAAGGCGCTCAGCCGCTGCGACGATCCCGTCGAGGATCGCCACGCCGACGCGCGGCCGAGCGGCGAGGCCGGGCCGGAGCAACAGTTGGGTCGCCGCCAGGCCCAGGACGTCCTGTTGCGAGCGATCGGCGAGCTGTCGTCAGATCACCGCGCGGTGATCGACCTGACCTACTTCCACGAGATCGGCTATCGCGAGATCGCCGAGTTGATGGACTGCCCCGAGGACACCGTGAAGACCCGGATGTTCCACGCCCGCCGGCGTCTCAGAAGCAAGCTCGCCGGCGAGCTCGGGGATTGGCTCTAGGCGCGGCGATGACAGGCAAGATCATCCGGCTGCCCGAAGCCGAGCACCACGCCACCCGGCTGCTGCTGCCCTGGTACGCGACCGACCGGCTCGACGACGCCGACCGGGCGCGGGTCGACGCGCACCTCGCGGGTTGCGCGCTTTGCCGCGCCGAGCTGCAGCAGGAACTGAAGCTGAAAGCGGATGTCGCCAGCCTGCCGCTCGACGCCGACCATGGCTGGGCGGAGATGCTCGCCCGGCTGAGCGACGCCACGCCGCCGCGCCCCGGCCTGGCGGCCCGGCTGACGCGGCGGCTAGGCGAGGCGTGGCGTGGCGGCGGCGCCTGGCTCGGCTGGGGCGTCGCCGCGACGCTGGTCGCCGGGATCGCGGTCACCCTTTACGCGCCGCGCCCGGCCCAGCCCGCGCTCTATCACGCGCTCGCCGCGCCGCCGGTCAGCCGTCCGGGCGACATCGTGGTGATGTTCCGTCCCGACGCGACCGAGGCGCAGCTGCGCGAGGCGCTGACCGCCAGCGGCGCCCGCCTCGTCGATGGGCCGACGCCAGCCGACGCCTACGTGCTGAGCGCGCCGCTGCCGCAGCGCAACCACGCGCTCGCCGTGCTCCGCGCCCGCCACGCCGTGCTCGCCGCCGAGCCCGTCGATCAGGGCGCCGCGCCATGAGGCTGCTCGCCCGCCTCGCGCTCGGCCTCGCGCTGGCGCTGGCCGCCGCGACGGGCGCGCTCGCCGACGCACGTGCGCCCAACGACCGGGCCCCCGGCGGCGCCGACGCCGCGCAGAGCGAGGTGCTGGTCATGTTGCGGCTGCCGCCGGACCATCTGCGGCCGAACGCGTCCTATGGCGGCGGCTGGAACGAAGGCGCCGCCGCGCGCCGGCGCATCGTCGAGCGGCTGGCGAGCCAGAACGGCCTGGTGCTGGTCGACAGCTGGCCGATGGCGGTGGTCGGCGTCGACTGCTTCGTGCTGCGCGCCCCGGCCGATGAATCGCCCGCCGACGTCGCCGCGCGCCTCTCGCGCTCGCCGCAGGTCGCCTGGTCGCAACCGATGAACCTCTATCGCGGCGAGGGCGGCGCCCGCGAGGCGGGCGCGCCGCGCGCCGCGGCGCGCGGCGACCCGCTGCTGCCGATGCAGCCGGTGGCGCGCGAATGGCGGCTGGCCGACCTGCACCGGACCGCCACCGGCCGCGGCGTGCGGGTGGCGGTGATCGACAGCCGGGTCGAGCCGAGCCACCCCGATCTCGTCGGCCAGGTGGCGCTGAACGAGAACTTCGTCAGCGGGCGCCCCGCCGGTCCGGAGACGCACGGCACGGCGGTCGCCGGGATCATCGCGGCCATCGCCGACAACGGAATCGGCATCGCCGGCGTCGCGCCCGGCAGCCGGCTGCTGGCGCTGCGCGCCTGCTGGCAGGGCGCGGCGGCGACGCTCTGCGACTCGCTGAGTCTGGCGAAGGCGCTCGACTTCGCGATCGGCCACGGCGCGCAGGTGATCAACCTCAGTATCGCCGGTCCGCCCGACATCCTGCTGGGCAAGCTGCTGGATGCGGCGAAGGCGCGGCGCGCGGTGGTGGTGGCGGCATTCGACCCGAGCCTGCCCGGCGGCGGGTTCCCGGCCTCCCATCCCGGCGTCGTCGCCATAGCCGACGAGGGCGCCGGCCGGCCCCCGGCGGGCGTCTACTCGGCGCCAGGGCGTGACATTCCGGCGACGCTGCCGGGCGGCAAGTGGGGGCTGGTCAGCGGCAGCTCCTTCGCGGCGGCCGAGGTCAGCGGACTCGCCGCGCTGGTGCGCGAGCGCCCGGGCGGGGCCGCCGCCAAGGTGCTGGCGGCGCTGCCGGAGGGCGGCGTCCGCGACGCCTGCGCGACGCTGCAGGGCGAGCCCATGGCCGCCTCGCCGGCGTGTCCGGGCGGGCAGGGGCGCCTGCGCGAAGCGGCCATCCGCTGAGCCGCGCGCGCCGCCCTCGCCCGCGACAGCTCGCCTGGCTGGGCGCGCTGGCGGCGTCGGGCTGGGCGGGCGGCTGTGCGGCCGCGCAGCTGGAAGCCAGCGTCTCGGTCGATTCCGACTACCAGTGGCAAGGCCTCTCGCTGAGCAGTGGCCAGCCGGCCGCCAGCCTCGCCGTCTCCGCGGACTTCCCGAGCGGCGTCTACGGCAGCCTGACCGGCGTCGCCGGGCCGACCCAGCACGACGGGCTGCAGCCGCTCGCCTACATCGCCGACTTCGGCTACGCGCAGCGCTTCGACCGCGATGCTGCGTGGGACGCCGGCGTCGTCGCCAGCGGCGTACGGCTCTATCAGCGGCGGCGCTACGCCTTCACCTACACCCAGGTCTATGGCGGGCTCTCCAAGGGCGATCTCTCGGCGCGCCTCTTCTATTCGCCGAGCTATCTGGGCGAGGGCGAGGGGTCGCTTTACCTGGACCTGAACGGCGCGCTTCGGCCGGCGCCGACCTGGCGGCTGACGGCGCATGTCGGCGCCTTCGCCGTGCTGCGGCATGAGCCTGGGCCGCCCTCGCCAATGGACCGGCCCCGCGTCGACCTGCGCGCCGGCCTGGTGCGCACCTTCGGCGCGTTCGAGGGCCACGTCTTCCTGACCGCGACGACCCCCCACCCGGTCTACCCGACCGACGTTCGGCAGCGATCACGCGCGATCATCCTGGGCGCGACCTACACATTTTGACAGCCCGACCGTGAACGCGGCCACGGCTCGCCGGCATTAAGCCGCGAGCCACGGCGTTCCCGGCGCCCGTGGCCACGCCGCAGGTTGTAGTGACGGGTTGCAGTCTGCGCCGCTCGCCGAACTGAAGCGACGGAGACCGACATGTCGGACGACCCAATCCGCGCGGCTGCGCCGCGGCGGGATCTGCTGCGGGCTGCCCTGGGCGGCGCCGCCTTCCTCGGATCGAGCCTGGTGGCGGCGCGGGCCGGTGCAGGGGCGAAGATGACCCAAAAGCTGGTGCACTATCAGACGACCCCGAAAGGGTCGGCCCGCTGCCAGGGCTGCAGCCAGTTCCTGCCGACCCCGGCCTGCAAGCTGGTCGACGATCCCATCACGCCAACCGGCTGGTGCCTGCTCTATGCCGCCAAAGCCTAGCCGCACGGGGGGCCCATGACGATGCAATGGAGCGGGCGCGCGCCGCGCACGCTGGCGTCGGCCGCGCGGCTGGCGACGATCCTGGCGACGATCCTTTGGGCGCTGAGCGCCACACCCGCCGCCGCCGTGCCGGCGTTCGCCCGCCAGACCGGCGAGCCGTGCCAGACCTGCCATGTCGGCGGCTTCGGCCCGCAGCTCACGCCGTTTGGCCGCAATTTCAAGATGCACGGCTACACGCTGCGCACTGACAGCTTCAACGTGCCGCTCGCCGCGATGGCGGTCGCCTCCTACCTGCGCACCCAGAAGGCGCAGAACCCTGCGCCGCCGGGAGGCTCGCCGAACAACAACTGGGCGCTCGACCAGTTCAGCCTGTTCTTCGCCGCCGGCTTCGGCCAGCACTTCGGCGCGTTCGTGCAGGGCACCTACGACGGCGTCGCCAAGCAGTGGAGCTGGGACAATCTCGACCTGCGCGCCGTCGACGACTTCAAGGCCGGCAAGCACGACGTCACGGTTGGCGCGAGCCTCAACAACAATCCGACCGTCCAGGATCCCTGGAACACCACCCCCGCCTGGGGCTTCCCCTACACCGCCTCGGCGCTCGCGCCGGCGCCGACCGCCGCGCCCGTCATCAACGGCGCGCTCGCCCAGCAGGCGCTCGGGCTCACCGGCTACGCCTGGGTCGACGGCATGGTCTACCTGGAGGGCGGCGCCTACTGGTCGCCGAGCGCGCGGGCGCTCAGCGACCTCGGCGTCGATCCGACCGAATTCGGGGCCATCCATGGCGCAGCGCCCTATGGCCGCGCTGCCATTCAGTGGGAGATGGGACCCGGCGAGGCCGAGCTGGGCGCGCTGGCGTTCCGGACGGAGATCTTCCCGGGCCTCGACCGCTCCACCGGCTTCGTCGACCGCTACACCGACCTCGGCGTCGATGGCTCCTACATCGCCACCTTCGGCAACGGCGACGTCGTCGCGCTGAACGCTCGCTACGTCGACGAGCGACAGCGGCTCAGCGCCAGTTGCGCGCTGGCCGGCGCGCCGTTGCAGGGCTGCGCGGACAACGACCTGCAGGATTTCCGCGTCGACGGCTCCTACTACTGGCGACACCGCTACGGGGTGACCGTGGAGTACTTCAATACGACGGGCTCGGCCAACCCGGTGATCTACGCCGCCAACCGCACGTTCACGCCGGACAGTGCGGGCGTGAACGTGCAGCTCGACACGACGCTGTTCCCCAACTCCAATTCGCCACTCGGCCCGCGCTTCAATGCGCGGATCGGCGTGCAGTACACCGGCTATGCGGAGTTCAACGGCGCCGGCCGCAACTTCGACGGTTTCGGCGCCAACGCTCGCGACAACAACGCCGTCCGCGTCTTCATCTGGGCCGCGGACTAACGTCTCCGGCAAACGCCTTCCCACCGGCGCGAGGCCTGGCGGGAAGGCGGCGCCGACGTCACCCGGGCAGCTGGTCGAAGAACCCGGTGACGTCCTTCAGCCGGCCGTGCTCGACGAGGCCGAAGTCGGTGCCCCTGATCGGCGCGTCGACGCCGTTCGGGCCCAAGTCCGGGCCCAGGCCCCACGACAGGCGCACGTAGTCGCCGAAGCCGTCGGCGGCGCCGATCTGGCGGAAACGGAAGTCGGGAAAGCGGTTCTGCACGCCCTCGATCACCTGGTCGATCCCGGCGACGCCGTCGGCGGCGGCGATCGGGTCGCGGAACGAGGCGTCGGCGGCCCAAAGCGCCGCGATCAGCGCCCGGCGCTTGTCGCCGTCTCGCTCGTTCCAGATTTCCAGGTAGCGCGTCGCAATGCTGGCGGGATCGACGGCGTGATCGGCGACGGCGGTGGCGGAAGCGGTCATCGGAGGTGCTCCTTGGATCGAGAGGATCGCCCGGTTCATCCAGGCGCCCCGATCCTCGTCCCCACGCGTCGCCGGCGCGATTACCCGCAGCGTAAGCGCGCGGCGGCGCTACAGCCCTCTTGCCGCCTCGCTGATCTGGGTGCGCATCCAGGTGATCGGAGGCTCGGCCAGGCGGTCCTTGCGGTAGAGCAGGGCGACGTCGACCGGCGGGGTCTCGTAGGGCGGCTCGATCAGCGCGAGGCGGCCGCTTTCGGCCGACAGCAGCGCCAGCCGGCGCGGGATCAGCGCGGCCATCTCCGAGCGCGCGACGATGGTCATCGCCGAGAAGGTGTCGGGGGCGACCACGCCGACCCGGCGGGTCAGGTTGCGCTTGGCCAGCTCGCTCTCGAATGCGCCGAGGTCTTCCCAGCTGGAGCGCAGCGAGATCGCCGCCGGCCGGCCCATCGGCGCCTCGCGCCGGCCCGCCACGACGACGTGCGGCACGCTGACCAGGCCCTCCAGGCTGGCGGGGCCGGCGCACAGCGGATGGCCGGTGCGCACCACCCAGGTCAGCGCCTCGGTCATCAGCCGCTCGCGCGCGAACCGCTCGGGCGCCATTTCGAAGCCGGCGACCATGAAGTCGACCTGGCCCGAGTCCAGCTGTTCGACGAGATCCGGCGGGTTCTCGGAGATCTGCAGCAGCACGCCCGGCGCGCGCGCCTGCAGCCGCGCCACCACCGCCGGCATCAGCACTGCGCAGGCGTAGGCGCCGGCGACCACGCTGAAGCGATAGTCGCTGACCGTCGGGTCGAAATCGCCGGGGTTCAGCGCGCTCTGCAGCTGGCCGAGCGCGGCGTGCAGGCTGGGGCCGATCTCCAGCGCGCGGCGCGTCGGCTGCATGCCCTGCGCGTCGCGCCGGAACAATTCGTCGCCCAGGTGGTAGCGCAAGCGGCTGAGCGCATGACTGACCGCCGACGGCGTCAGGCCGAGCCGCGCGCCGGCGCGAGTCACGCTACGCTCTTCCAGCAGCACGTCGAAGACGCGCAGCAGATTCAGGTCGAGGTTAGCGAGATGCATCGAATTCATCTGGCGGGTGACAACTTATCATTTGGATCATGCGCTCGGCGCACTTACCTGCAACCCATACGACCGTAGACCCCCGTGCGGGACATGTCCCCGCGCGGGCTTTCGCGCATTTAGGCGCATCAGGCAGCTTGGAGAACGTTCGGGGTGGCGCGCGACGAGGCGACAGCGGCGGAAAAGATTGAGGCGCCCGAGGCGCCGACGGTGACCGTCGCGCCGCAGCGCCGCGGCTTCCCCAGAGGGGGAATCCGCGCCTGGCGCTGGCCGTTGATGATCGGCGGGCCCGTGCTGCTGCTGTTGATCGCGGCCTATTTCATTCTGACCGGCGGGCGCAGCCAATCGACCGACGACGCCTATGTGCAGGCCGCGCGCGTGCCGGTCAGCGCCAGCATCGGCGGCCGCGTGATCGAGCTCGACGTGCACGAGAACCAGGTGGTGAAGGCCGGCCAGGTTCTGTTCAAGCTGGACACGCGCGACTTCGAGGCGAACGCGGCGCAGGCCGCCGCCCAGGTGGCGTCGTCCAAACTGCAGGTCGAGGCGCTGCAGGCGACCTATCGCCAGCAGCAGGACGCGCTGAAGACCGCCAATGACAACGTCGCCTTCACCCAGCGCGAAGCCGCGCGCCAGCTGGCCCTGATGCAGGCCGGCGTCTCCTCGCGCGACCAGTACGAGACCGCGGTCCACAACGCCGACCTCGCCAAGCAGAGCGTCGCCACCGCCGAGCAATCCGTGGCCCAGGCGCTGGCCAACCTCGGCGGCGCCAACGTTACCCCCGAAGACCATCCGACCGTGCAGCAGGCGCAGGCGGCGTTGAACCGCGCCCGCCTCAACGTTTCCTACGGAACCGTCGTCGCGCCGCAGGCCGGCGTGGTGACCCGCGTCGAGCAACTGCAGGTCGGCAGCTACGTCAATCCGGCCCAGACGCTGTTCTGGCTGGTGGCTGGCGATCCGTGGGTCGAGGCCAACTTCAAGGAAGACCAGCTCGCCAAGATGAAGATCGGCCAGCCGGCGCGCATCCACGTGGACGCCTGCCCTGGTCAGGACTTCCAGGGCACGGTCAAGAGCTTCAGCCCCGGGTCGGGCGAGGCGTTCTCGCCGCTGCCGGCCCAGAACGCCACCGGCAACTGGGTCAAGGTCGTGCAGCGCCTGCCGGTGCGGCTCGGCTTCGACAAGCCGCCGCCGGACGTCTGCGGCGCGGCAGGCCTTTCCGCCAACGTCACCGTAGACGTCCGTCCAGTGCCGGCCCGGCGCGCGTCCGCGCAGCCCTAAGCCGTCAGCCGTTTGAGTCATGGCAACTTCTCAGGACGTCGCCAACCGCGTCCCCATCACCGTCGGCCTGATGCTGGCGACGGTGATGAACTCGCTCGACACGACGATCGCCAACGTCGCGCTGCCGCATATGGCCGGCTCGGTGTCGGCCTCGCAGGACCAGATCACCTGGGTCCTGACCGCCTACATCGTGGCGGCGGCGATCATGACGCCGCTGACCGGCTGGCTCGCCAACCGGCTCGGCCGCAAGCTGGTGTTCCTGGTCTCGATCGCCGGCTTCACGGTGGCCTCGATGCTGTGCGGCGTGGCCAACAGCCTGAGCGAGATCGTGGTCTTCCGGCTGCTGCAGGGCGTCTGCGGCGCGGCGCTGATCCCGCTCTCGCAGGCGGTGGTGCTCGACATCTATCCGCCCGCCCAGGTCGGCCAGGTGATGGCGATCTGGGGGGCGGGGGCGATCCTCGGGCCGATTTTCGGGCCGCTGCTGGGCGGCTACCTCACCGACAATTTCTCCTGGCGGTGGGTGTTCTTCATCAACCTGCCGATCGGCATCCTGGCGTTCACGGCGGTCTGGATCTTCATGTCGCGCGACAAGGGCGCGACGTCGCGGCCGTTCGACTTCCTGGGTTTCGGCGCCCTGGTGGTCTTCATCGCCAGCCTGCAGATGATGCTCGACCGCGGCCCGACCGTGGACTGGTTCTCCTCGTCGGAGATCTGGGTCGAGGGCTTCCTGGCGGTGCTCGGGCTCTACGTCTTCCTGGTGCAGACGCTGACCGCCCGGCACCCGTTCTTCGACCGCGCGCTGGCGCTCGACCGCAACTTCGTCGCCTGCAACATCTTCGGCTTCTTCATCGGCATCTTCCTGTTCTCGACCATGGCGCTGCTGCCGCCGGTGATGCAGGGGACGATGGGCTACTCGGTGTTCGAGGCGGGCGTGGTGATGATGCCGCGCGGCATCGGCTCGTTCCTGGCGATGTTCATCGTCGGACGGCTGGTCGGGCGGGTCGACACGCGCCTCATCCTGATGGCCGGGCTCGGGCTCTGCAGCCTCGCCCTGCTGCAGATGAGCCACTTCTCGCTGACGATGGATTCGCGGCCGTTCGTGGTCTCCGGGGTCATCCAGGGCCTCGGCATCGGTCTCTTGTTCGTGCCGCTGAGCGTCACCGCGTTCGCGACGCTGTCGCCGGCGATGCGCTCGGAGGGCACCGCGGTCTACACGCTGATCCGCAACATGGGCTCCAGCGTCGGCATCTCGATGATGCAGGCGCTCGACACGCGCCAGACCGCCGTCGCCCACGCCGACATGGCCGGTCAGCTGTCGCCCGGCAATCCGGTGCAGTCGGCCCTGATGCCCTCGATCGGCGGGCTCGAGGCGCTGAACGGCGAGATCACCCGGCAGGCGGCGATGGTCGGATTGGTGGACGTCTTCAGGCTGATGCTGCTGATGACCATCTGTGTCGCCCCGCTGTTGCTCATCATGCGCAAACCCAAGTCGGCGCCGCCGTCCGGGGAGGTTGTGGTTGAATAGAACGAGACTGACGGCCGGCGCTGCCGCCGTGGCGCTGGCGCTTGCCGGCTGCAAGGCGGTGGGCCCGAACTTCGAGCCGCCCGCGCCGCCGGCGACCAGCGGCTACCTGATGAAGGGCGACGCGCAGACCCCCACGGCGCAGCTCAGTCCCGACGCGCGCCCGGCCGGCGCATGGTGGAAGTCGTTCGGCTCGGCCGACCTCGACCACGTCATGGACCGGGCGCTGGCCGGCAACCAGACCGTCGCCCAGGCCAACGCCTCGCTGGAGCGGCTGCGCCAGCTGGCGATCGCCCAGCACGCCCAGCAGAAGCCGAGCGTCGACTTGAGCGCCCAGATCGCCGGCGAGCGGATCAACATCCAGTCGCTGGGCTTCTCGGGCTTTCCGAACCCGACCATCGGGCTCTATTCGGTGGGCCTCAACGTCAACTACGACGTCGACGTGTTCGGCGGCCTGCGTCGCCGCACCGAGGCCGCCATCGCGCAGGCCGAGCAGCAGCAGCGGCAGGCTGACGCGGCCTACCTGACGCTGACCGGCCAGACGGCGACCGCGGCGCTACAGATCGCCACCCTCCGCGCCCAGATTTCCACGACCGAGCAGGCGGTGGCCGACGACCAGCGGCTACTCGAGCTGGTGCATGCGGCCGAGAAGGCGGGCGGGGCGGCGCCGGCCGGCGCCGTGACCGTGCAGGTGCAGCTCGCCCAGGACGAGGCGCTGATCCCGCCGCTGCGCGCCCAGCTCATGCAGGCCAGGCACGGGCTCGCCCAGCTTGTCGGCGAGGCGCCGGCCGACTGGACCGCGCCGGATTTCGACCTCGCCAGCTTCAGCGCGCCCGCCCAGATCCCGGTGACGCTGCCCTCGCAGCTGGTGCGCCGGCGGCCGGACATCCTGGCGGCCGAGTCCAACCTGCACGTCGCCACCGCCGACATCGGCGTCGCCACCGCCGCGATGTACCCGGACATCAAGATCAGCGCCAACATCACCCAGACCGCCATCCCGCCCGGCAACCTCCTCACCTACGGCGCCAGCGGCTGGACCCTCGCGTCGGGCCTCACATATCCGGTGTTCAACGCGGGACGCCTGAAGGCCGAGAAGGCGGCGGCGGTCGCGCAGATGAACGCGGCCTACGCGCAATACCGCGGCACGGTGCTGGGTGCGTTCACCCAGGTGGCCGATGTGATGTCCGCCATCGCCGAGGACGAGGCCGAGTTGACCGCGCTGCAGACGGCCGAGGATGCGGCTGCCAAGTCGGTGAAGAACGACGAGGTGGCGTTCAGGCTCGGCGGCGGATCCCTGAGAGACATCCTGGACGACCGCCGAAAACTGTACCTGGCGCAACGCGCCCGCGTGATGGCCGAAGGCAGGCGTCTGGCCGACATCGCCTCGCTCTACGTCGCCACCGCCTCCGACTGGCGCGAAGTGAAGAGCTGACCACTAGAACGACGCCGGCGCCGGCGCCGTCGCCCCGAAGGTGCGCGGCGCGCCCCGGCAGGGCCGGCCACTCGCCGCGGCCTCGCCGGTG
This sequence comes from Caulobacteraceae bacterium, assembly GCA_035553015.1. GTDB lineage: Bacteria > Pseudomonadota > Alphaproteobacteria > Caulobacterales > Caulobacteraceae > Acaudatibacter. The sequence goes on from DATNEH010000203.1 coordinate 22,347, forward strand.
CGCCGCCCGCTCGTGGCGCCGGGTCAACACCCGGCCGCCCGCGACGCGGCGGCCCTTGCGGGGCGGGCGGGGTCGGGCGGATAAGGCGGCCTTCTCGGGAGGACGGCGGATGCGTCGGTGGGTGGCGATTCTGGGCGTGGCGGGCGCGCTGGCGGCCGCGCAGTCGGCGCTGGCCGAGCCCATCCGGCCCGCCGCGCCCCCGGCCGACCCCCTGGCCGCCGCCGCGGCGCGCCCCGGGCCAGCCTCCGCCGCACTGCCCGCGCCCCAGGTGTCGCTGGCCAACCCGGTGCTCGCCTACTACCCCGCCGCCGCCCGCGCCGCCGGTGTCGAGGGCCAGGCCGTCATCCGCTGCAAGCGCGACGAGCACCTGGCGCTCGCCGGCTGCACGCTGGTCTCCGAGACCCCGGCCGGACAGGGCTTCGGCGCCGCCGCCCTCGCCATGGCCGCCAAGTCGCCGCCCAACCCGAAGCTGTTGCTGAAGGACGCCGCTGCCGAGCCGGCCTCCGACGCCACCATCCAGTTCACCCTGCGCCCGCCCTACATCACGCCCGACATCACCCGCATGGCGCACGTCGTGAAGAGCGCCGCGATCGTCACCAAGCCCACCGACGCCCAGATCCAGGCCGCCTACCCGCCGCGGGCGCTGGACAACCAGGTCCAGGGCGGCGCGGTGATCGAGTGCGGCGTCACCCTGGCCGGCAAGCTCGCCGACTGCCACGTCTACCAGGAGGAGCCGACCGGCTACGGCTTCGGCCAGGCCGCGCTCGACCTCGCCGGCGACTTCAGCCTGACCCCGCGCCTGATCGACGGCGATCCGGTCGGCGGCAGCCCGGTGCGCATCTCGGTCGCCTTCACCGCGCAGTCCCCCGACGCGCCGTTGACGCTCAGCGGCAAGCCAGCCGACCAGGGCGACCAGGGCCCGCCCGCCAGCGGCCGCCGCGACCACGGCAACGGCGACTGGGGCGGCCCCACCGGCGACGGCGGCTTCGGCGGCCCCGCCCAGGGCGGCCCCCTGCACTGAGGCGCTGCCGCGCGCCCCCTCCACCCCCGCGCTGCGCGCGGCGGTCCCCCTCCCCCGTTCCGCTTCGCTACACGGGGCAGGAAAATATGTAGCGGCGCCGCTTCGCCCTTTCCTGCCCCGCGTAGCGGGGGAGGGGGACCGCCCGGCGCAGCCGGGTGGTGGAGGGGGGCGCATGGCCGCTGCTGCTGCGCTTGGCGAAGTCGCGCTTGACCCAACCAGCCTAGTTGGCCAGCGCCACGCAGGCGCTCAGCGTGGTGGAGAGCGCGGTGAGGTTGTTGAGCAGCGCCGGGTCGGCCAGCACCGTCGCGGCGGCTTGCTCGCCCGACGGCACCGGCGCCACGGCCATCAGGCCCGGCCCGCGATGCAGCGCCAGCGCGAGCGTCCGCTGCGCCTGGCCCGACACGTTGGCGTTCGACGCCCCGTTCGCCGGCGCCTCCGCCAGCGCCGCCTGGTAGGTGGCCGACAGCGTCGAGATGTTCGGCGGCGAGGGCGTCGAGAGGTTCTTGCGCACCGCGATCTCCACGGCGAGCAGCCGGCTGTCGAGCTGCTGCGGGGCGCCCATCACGATCGGCTCCATCTGCAACACCTTGGTCGCCATCGGGTTGACCGGCGCATTGGTGTTGGCGGCCGCCGCCTGCACCTCGTCGGTGGCCCAGGCCGCCGCCGCCTGCCACAGCGGCCGCTGGCCGTCGATCTGGCGGATGCCCTCCGCCGTGCTGGCCAGGCAGCCGTCGGCGGCGGCCGCCTGCTGCATGGCCGTCTGCCGCGGCGAGAAGTTCCAGTAGGTGCGGTGCGCCACCAGCCCCGCCGCCGCGATCCCGGCGCCCTTGGCGAAGCCGGCCGGCGCGCCGAACGCCCCGGCCGCCAGCGCCGCCAGCCCCGCGCCGATGGTCGGCAGGTCGAGGTACTGCGGCGCGTTGGCCAGCTTGTCCGAGACGCCCAGGAACTGCGAGGCGCGCGCATCCGCCGTGGCGATGGCGGCGGCCACGTCGGCCGAGGGCGGCGGCAGCAGCGAGGTCGCCGACACCGGCGGCGGCGCGAAGCTGATCCCCGGCGGGAACGGGTTCGGCAGCCCCCGCGCAGTCGGCAGGCTCTGCTGCTCGGTCGCGCACCCCGACAGCACCGCGCACCCCGCCAGCAGCGCGCCCATGGCCCTGATCGTCATCGCCCACCCCCGATGCGCCGCCCTGGAATCCGCGCGCGTTTCAATCATAAGCAGCACAGGCCGCCGCCGCGCAACCTGTTTCGCCCGCCGTTTCTCCACCGCCCGCAGAGCGCGGCGGATCCGCCGGACGCTCTCGGGCAAGCGCGCCTCGGCCCACGCGCCCGCCAAACGCTCGCAACAATCGTCCGCCACAAGGGCGCATGCCGATCCCCAAGCCTGCCCCCGTCATCGTCGCCGCCGCGCTGGCCGCGCTTGCCGCCGCCGCCGTCGCCGATCCCGCGCCGGCCTCGCTGCCGACCGACCTGAAGAACCCCGCCGGCGCCGTCTACATGACCCCGCCCAAGGGCCAGCCGGTGCGCTTCTACCCGGAGAAGGCGGCCCGCGAGGGCGTCAGCGGCGCGGTCCGCATCCGCTGCCTGATCGGCAAGGCCGGCGAGTTGAAGCACTGCACCATCCTCAGCGAGGACCCGCCCGGCTACGACTTCGCCGAAGCCGCCGCGCTGATGAGCAGCTACTTCCACGCCCGCCCCACCGCCAGCGACGGCGAGCACACCGCCGGCAGGACCGTCGTCATCCCCATCCGCTTCGCCCCACCGCCAACCCCCGCGCCTGCCGCCCCGCCGGCCAGCGGCCCGCCGACGCCGCCGACCGCTCCAGCCCCGCCGAAACAGCCGTAGCGCGGCGCGATCTCGTCCAGTCCGCGCGTCGCCGCCCCCAATCAAGGGGGGGCGGCGACTCGGGCGCTCTGCGCCCCGCACGGGTGGGGGCCAACGGCCGGGATCGGCAAGCCCGACGGCCCGACCGGCCTACTTCGCGCAGACCGGCCCGACGTAGGTGTAGACCGAGTGGTTCTTCAGGGTCATGTCGCCGCCCGGGCCGCCCGACATGGTCATCTGCGAGTCCATCGTGAAGCTCTTCTTGAAGTCGCCCTCGCCGGCCAGGGTCATCTTCGCGTCGATGCCGTTGCTGGGGCAGTCGCCGACCACCTTGAAGCCGCCGGTCGCGGTGCGCTCGGCGGTCATCGAGGCGCACTTGCCGGGCAGCCCGTCGGTGGGATCGATCGGCTTGCCGTCGAAGCACTTGGCGCTGGTCTGCGCCGCCCCGCCGTCCTGGCTGGAGACCCGCGTCCACTCGCCCGCCGTCGGCGCCGGCAGCGCGCTGAGCTGGATCGGCCCGGCCGCCGCGCCCGCCACCGTCGCCGCCGCGTTCGCCGCCGCCCCCGCCGCGGACGCCGCCGCCGACGCGGTGGCCGCCGCCGCGTTCGCGGCGCCCTCGGCCGCGTTCGCCGTGGCGTTGACCGCCGGCTTGCTGCACGCCGCCAGCGCCGCCGCCGCCATCACCAGGAGGGCCGCGCCCCCGCTCCAACCCCGCCGCATCGCCTCGCTCCCAGCGTTTTTTGTGTCACCTGCGTAACATTGTTACGCCAGTTCGGTGTTTTGCGAAAGCGGCGTCGCGTGTCGCCGCGACCCCGTATGGCCGCTACGCGGGCACGTAGGTATCGTTACTCTCAGGGTCAAGCCTTCCCCGTGGTCGCGCGGACGACAGGAATGTAGCGCGAGCGCCCGAAGGCGCAGCCGCCCGCCCGCTAACCCTTGCCGAGCTGGCGGCTCACGGCCCGCGCGTCGTCGCCGACGGCGTCCACCGCCGCGATCAGCGCGTCGCGGCTGACGCAGAGCGCACGCGCCCAGTACTGCAGCTCGTACTCGACCGCGATGTCGATGCGCTTCGGCTCGAGCTTCACGACCGTCCGGTTGTCGTACACGCCCCGGCCGCTCATTTGCGGCCCGGCTTCAGCCGCGATCCGGGCGGCGTGGGCGTCGGCCCGAACTGCAGGGCGAGTTTGCGCGGCGCGTCAGGCAGCGCGGGGGGCGCCTCTGTGGGCGCCGGATCTTCCTTTTTGGCCATGCCGCCAGCCTAGCACGGGCTTCGATTCACCCGTGCATGAGAAAATGAGCATCCGAAAAACGGCATGCGACATCGCGGGGCGCGGTCCGGCGCGGATTGCGTTAAGCGCGCCGTGATATCCGCAGGCCGGACATCAAACCCGCAAGCCGACGCTCGGTCGGCCAGGAGCGGCCTGCCATGAAGCTGATCGAGCTGACCGACGCCAAGGGCGCAACCGTGTGGGTGAATCCGGAGCGGCTGCTCTGGGTCGGACTTCCGGACGGCGTGCAGTCGAGCATGTACGGCGACGGCGGCGCGCGGGCGTCCACGCGCCTGCACTTCGCTCACGGCGAGCACCTGGAGGTCAAGGAAGCGCCCGCGCAGGTCGTCGGCCGCCTGACCGCCTGATCCGAGCGCGCCGCCCCCAAAGGCGTCAGGCCCCAAGGCGCATCACGAACCTCCGTCCAGGGCCCCAGCCGCCCGGATCGGACGATTAGCCGCCCGTTCGGCGGCCAGGCGTGCTATTCTCACCGAGGCTGGAGCACAAGACGACTCGGACCGCCCGCGCCGCCGGCGCGGCTCCCGTCTCTCTGGAGCAGCCCCCCACATGAACCGAAGCCGAGGTGGCCCGCTGCGGCTCCTGAAGAGCCTGCGTGGCGACGGAACGCTGATGTGGGGACGCCACTCCACCCGCAAAGTCGCCTACGCGATCGATCTGTACGGCCAGGGGCCGATGCTCTCGGGCGACGGCGAGGTGCGCGGCGACCTGACCGACCTCGTCGGCCGCGCGCCGGCCAACCTGCGCCTGCGCCTCGCCAGCGGCCTCGAGACGCCGATCGCGCTTTGCGGCGCCGAGGCCGACTCCGCCTCGATCGACCTGGTGAAGCCGGACCCTTCGGCGTTCGAAAACGAGTAGGCGCCGGCTCCTCCACCGTCGCGCAGGCGACGGGGGAGGTGGATCGGCGCGCTGCAAGCGCGGCGAGACGGAGGGTGCGCGGGCCGGAGCTGGATCATCCCAGCTGGCGCCGCCCGCCCTCATCCCCTCGGAACGCGCGGCGCCTGCTGCTCGTACTGCTGCTGGTCGTCGTAGCTCGGCGCGGAATAGTACGGTTGCTGCGGCGGCGGCGGGGCCGGCGGCTGATAGTAGCCGCCATCGTCATACGCGCGCGCCGAATAGTAGTAGTAGCGCTGCGGGGGCGGCGGTGGCGGCGGCGCGGGCGGATAGTAGCCGGCGTCGTACCAGCCGCGCCCATAGCCGTAGCCGTAGCGATAGCGCGGCGGCGGGGGCGGCGGGTAGTAGCCGTTGTCGTAGTAGGCGCCGCGCCACGAATTGCGGCAGGCCGAGACCCCGATCGCGTGGCCGACCAGCGCGCCGACGCCGGCCGCCGCCCAGGCCCACGGCGTCACCGCCACCTCGGCCGCCGCCGCCGCGCCGATCGCGCCGCCGCCGAGCCCGCCGAGGATGGTCCCCGTCACGCGCTTGTGCCAGCAACCGGGGCTGTCGTAGCCCGGCTGGGCGCTGGCGATCGCCGGCGCCGCCGCGACGGCGCCCGCCAGGCCGATGATCAGAACTGTCTTGCGCACGGATCTACTCCCCGTAGCCGAACCACCGATAGACGCGACCGCGCATGGGGCTGAAATGTGACGCCCCACCGAGGCCCGCCGGCGCCACCCTAGACCCCAGGCTGCCGCCTTGACAGCAGGGTTAACGGAGAAATCACCACCCCCCGGCGCCGCCGCCGCGCCCGCCCCATCACGCAGCCCGCCTGCGGCAGCGCTTGCGCCTCCCCGCGCGCATTCTCCTCCCTCGCCCCGCAGAGCGCGGGGAGGTGGCTCGGCGCGCTGCCGGCGCGACGAGACGGAGGGGGCCTATCCTCCCTCGCCCCGAAGAGGGCGGGGGAGGTGGCTCGGCGCGCCACCGGCGCGACGAGACGGAGGGGGCGCGGCGCAGGGGCTCGGCCTCGGCCGACAAGCGCGTTCGTGAGGCTCGTGGTCAAACCACCGTCCCCCGCACCCGATACCGCCCCCTTCCCAGGAACTCGAGCCAGCCGCGATCGCGCAGCACCTGCAGCTGCTGGCGTATCTTCGGCCGCACGTTGTTGTTGCCGGGATAGAGCCGCTGCAGCCGGTTCTCGAAACCGTACATGTCCGCCAGCTCGAAGCTCTCGCGCCCCAGCGCCTCGGCGCACTTCATCACCTCGATCAGCCAGCCGCGCGTCGCCTGGCCGGCCTCGCGCAGGAACAGCGTCGAGCGCCACTGCGCCAGCACCGCGTCGCGCCCGAGCGCCTCGCCGCCCCGCACGAACCATACCTTGCCGCTCTCGGGCACGCCGCGCAGCAGGATGTTCGAGCCCACCCAACCGGCGCGGCGCGCGGTCGGCGCCAGCGGCGGCCGCTCCTGGATGATCGCCGGGGTGAAGAACTGCTTGGGCGCGAAGAAGAAGTCGGTCACCGCGAAGCGCGCGAGGTCGTAGCTCATCAGGGCGAGGTTGGGATTGGTGTCCGACGCCAGCCGCGCCAGCTTCGCGCCGTAGGCGCCGTCCGCCACCTGCGGCCCCATCCGGCCCTTCTTGGACTTCAGCTCGAACTCTTCGCGGCACGCAGCGCACTGGAAGTCCGCCAGCGGACTGTTGTTCGGCAACTGCACGATCCGTCGCGCCCCGCAGGCCGGACAGAACAGATGCGCCGCCACCCAACTCTCGGCAAACACCCGCGCCCGCTGCGACCCGCTGACGTACGACGCGCCAGGTTCCTCGAACCCAAGCCCGAACAGGGGGCGGTCGTCAGTCATGCCGAGCGGCGCTTGTGCCTAATTAGACTAGATTCGGCAGATCGCTTTGGACGAACACATAGAGCCCCAATGGAGGGGAGAAGTTCGTATAGTAACTGTGGCCTGATCCACTCGTAACAATACCAGCTTGCTTTTCAAGCGCCGCGGCTACCACAATAAGTTCTGTTATCCCCGCGTGTCGGGTCATGAGTTTGGCCGGCGCCTGATTGGCAAGGGTCTTGGCCATCGCGCGGCGAATACGCGACGTCGGCTCCGCGGGGATCGTCTGATACAGACTCGAATTCACTACTGCTTGATACGCGCTTTCGGCGTGTCGCTTTGCGTCGACAGTCGTGACAAGCCTCTTTGCCGCGCACAGTGCAGCGACCGCTTGGCCTATCGGTGATGAAAGGCCGATATCCGGCAGGAAGGATAAGAATTCAGCGTCCGCAACAATTATATCTGTTGCGTTCGGCACGCCTAGTCTTCGTCCTGGAAGACGTTGTCGCGCGATCCAAGTCGTCTGACACTATTCGCATACTCGAAGTACGGGCGAGCGAAATCTCGCTTCAGTCCGGACAACTCGAATAGTCCGAGGAAGCTTATTGACCCGGCGTCAATTGCCGCTGAGAACACTTCTGCGAAGTGGGTACCAAATCGCGCGAGCTTGATCTTGTTTTCATCCCGGCCCGACGATCCACCACCAGCAGGCTTTATAAGATCAGGATTCCGCACACCTACGAGGCGAACCCAGGCACGATAAATTCCAAACTCAAGTCGCAGTTCATCAAGTCGCAGCGCGACGGCTTGTTGGCTCAGCTTTATCTTGTTTGCAATGCGCGGTATTAGCTCAATAAACGATTGAGCGTTTGGAAAGGTTAGTTTTATGTATTGAATGAACTCTTTCGCGGGCATCAAAAGCTCTGTCGCGAATCTGTCGCAATCTCTCTCAGCCTTGGTAGGCGAGAACGGCGCAGAGATTCCGCTCTCGCCTCGTATGACATGGAAGAGTTCGTGGGCCAACGTGAAGATGCGGCGACCAATTGTAGTCGACTTCGTATTGACTACGATTACTGCTGGTTCCTCGCCGTCACTAAGTGAAAAACCGGCCCCATCTTCGGCGGGAAAGCTATCCTGCAAAACGAATATATTATCGTCTTCGATTTTGAACCGGAGGTCTGCGTAGAAGTTGTTGGCCGACTTCGCCTCGATCTGGTCGTGAAAGTCTAGCCTCAGAACGGCTCTTGCACTCTCAGCGGCCGACGACGGCGAGTTCTTCATTCCAACGTGACGCAGTTCGCTACGCTGGTGCTCTGGGGCGACATGAGCGGCCGTGGCCCGAAGAGCGCGAGCGGTGTCAATGGCCCGATACGTGGCCGGAGACAGCGTTGCCGTTGGCGTGTTATCGCGCCGGAAGTCCGGCAACGGGCCCACCGGGACGCTCTCTGGCCGGTAGTAGAGTAGGAATTCGTCCACACCCAGCGCAGAGGCGATGTCTTTGACCACGCCGACCTTCGCTTCGCCGGGGTTCTCCATCACCTCGGAAAACTGGGCGGGCGAGAGGTCCGCCCTCTTCGCAAGCTGTGCGACTGTGAGGCCCCGGCTTTCGCGTAGCTTATCAATTGTCTGAGGGTTTAACGGACTCATACGATGGCTGCAGGTCTAGGTTGCTTGAGCTCTAGCATGGCGGACATCGCGGCTGTCATGCAATTTTTCGGAGCATTGTATCTCGGGA
>DATNEH010000204.1:0-19556 GCA_035553015.1 Caulobacteraceae bacterium
ATGGACGGCATGCTCCCCAAGCCGTTCACGCTGGCGGCGCTGGCCGCCAAGTTGGCTGAGTTCCTGGAGCCGGCCGCGCCCGCCGCCCCGGCGCCGGCCGCCGCGCCGTCGCCGGGCGTCGCCAGCGCGTTCGAGAAAGCCGCAGCCGCGCCGAAGCCGGATCGCGCCTCGACCGCGTCGACCGTCACCGCGGCGGCCGACCTCCTCGATCCGCAGGTCACCACCGAGCTCGCCCGGCTGGCGGCGGCCGGCAAGACCGACTTCGTCGACCGCATCCGCCGGCTCTACCGCGAGAACGCCCCGAATGCGGTGAAAGCGCTGATCGCCGCCTGCACCGCTGGCGACTCAGAGGCGGCGGCGCGCGCCGCGCACGCGCTGAAGTCGATGAGCCTCAACATGGGCGCGCGCGTGGTGGCCGAGAGCTGTGCGCGCATCGAGGCGCAGGCGCGTGACCTGCAGGTGGTCAACGTCGACCAGGCGCAGATCGTCCACCGCCAGCTCCTGGCCACCCTCGACGTGCTCGAAGGCTACCCGCCCGAGCTGAAGGTCACCGAGGCGGCGGCGCCCGACGAGGAGGCGCTGCTCTCCGACCTGAAGCAGGCGATCCGAAACGACGAGCTGACGCTGGTCTACCAGCCGCAGTTCGACCGCGAGGGCGAGACCATCACCGGCATCGAGACGCTGGTGCGCTGGACCCATCCGGAGCGCGGCTTCGTCAGCCCCGCCTTCTTCATCCCGATCGCCGAGCGGTATGGGGTGATCGGCGAGGTGACGCACTGGGTGCTGAGCCGCGCCATGCGCGAGACCCGCGACCTCGGCGATTTCACGATCAGCTTCAACGCCTCGGCGGTGGAGTTCGCCGATCCGTCGTTCGTCGACGAGCTCAACGTGCTGATCGCGCGAGCCGGCTTCGACCCGAAGCGGCTGGAGATCGAGGTCACCGAGACCGCGGTGCTCGCCGAAGAGGACGAGGTGCGGCGCAACATGGCGCGCCTGCACGACCTCGGCCTGAAGATCGCGCTCGACGACTTCGGCGTCGGCTACTCGTCGCTCAGCCACCTGCGGCTGTTCCCGTTCGACAAGCTGAAGATCGACCGCGCCTTCGTCACCGGCTGCGCCGAGAATGTGCAGTCCGCGACGTTGGTCCACGCGGTGGTCTCGATCGGCCGCGCGCTCGGGATGAAGGTCGTGGCCGAGGGCGTCGAGACCGAGGCGCAGCGAAAGTTCCTGAAGGTGGCCGGCGTGCACGCCATGCAGGGCTACCTGTTCGCCAAGCCCGAGCCGGTCGCGGCGCTGAAGGCCCGCCTGGCCGCCATGCGCGAACCGGAGGCGATGTCGGCCTAGGGCGTCGGCCAGGCGCAGTCCGGCGGCCGCAAACGGGCTGACGCGTCGAGTTGGATCTCAGCGCCCGTGGAAGGCCCCCAGAGCCGCCAGGACGCGCTCCTGCACCGGCGGCGTGGGCCTGGGCGGATCGAACGCGCGCCCGGTGATCCGCTCGTGGGCCTCGACGTAGGTCAGCGCGGTCTTCCAGATCAGCTCCGGCGGTATTTCTGGGACATCATCCTTGTACGGGTCACAGCGCGCGGCGACCCAGGTGCGGATCACGTCCTTGTCGAAGCTGTCCGGGGGCTCGCCGGCGGCGAGGCGCTGCGGATAGGTGTCCGCCCGCCAGTAGCGGCTGGAGTCGGGGGTGTGGATCTCGTCGGCGAGGCGCAGGGTCCCCTCGGCGTCGACGCCGAACTCATACTTGGTGTCGGCGAGGATCAGGCCGCGCTCGGCGGCCAGCGCCTGGCCGCGGGCGAACAGGGCGAGCGCGGTTTCGCTCACCTGTCGCCACTGGGCTTCGCTGAGCAGGCCGCGCTCCAGGAGCTCGCCCTCGCTCAGCGGCTCGTCATGCGCGCCGTCGGCGGCCTTGCTGGTGGGGGTGATGATCGGCGTCTCGAGCGCCTGGTGGTCGGCGAGGCCGTCGGGCAGTCGCCGCCCGTACATGTCGCGGCGACCCGCCCGGTACATGGTCAGGATCGAGGTGCTGGTGGCGCCCGCCAGGTAGCCGCGCACGACGATCTCCACCGGCAGGATCTCGAGGCGACGGCCGACGACGATGTTCGGGTCGGGATAGTCCAGCACGTGGTTGGGGCAGAGGTCGGCGGTCTGCTCGAAGGCCCAGCGGGCGACGCCATTCAGCACCTGGCCCTTGAACGGGACGCAGCACAGCACCCGGTCGAAGGCCGACAGGCGGTCGGAGGTGACCAGGATGCGCCGCCCGTCGGGCAGGTCGTAGTTGTCGCGCACCTTGCCGCGGTAGAGGCCGGGCAGGCGCGGGTCGATCGCCTCGCGCAGCACCTGGTGGGCGCTGGCCGCCAGCCTGGCTTCGTTCATCGTGGACATGGTGGTTTCCCGAACTAGGTCAACGAGGTCTTCGAGTGATAGCCGGCTGTCGCGCGAGATCTTCATGCGGGCTGCCTGAACCGACTTGCGCGCTCGCTGCAGGTCGCTGATGCGCGCGGTGAGCACGTCCTCCTGCAGGGCGAGGAGGGCTGGCAGGTCCGCCACGCGCCCGGCAAGCAGTTGCGTGATGCGCGCCAAGGGCAGCCCGAGCGACTTCAGCGTCAGCACCTGGTGCAGGCGCTCGATCTCGCTTGGGCCGTATACGCGCCAGCCCGCCTGCGTCCGACCAGGGCATACCAGGCCCCTGCGCTCGTACAGGCGCAAGGCCCGCACGCCGACCCCGAGGCGGCGCGCGGTCTCGCTGGGACTTAGGAAGCGGTCGCCCATCCGATTCGGCGTCTCCGTTGGACGCACCCACCTATGAGGCCGGACCCAGGTTCCGGCTCAAGCCCTATTTTCCGGCGTATCGCATCTGCGCCGGGCGTGATCAGCCGTACCTTCGAGCGCTCGCCGCCGGGCGCCGACGCAACACCGCCCGCGTCCCCGCGTTGACTCGCACGTCGCTTGGGAGAGATTGAGCGCCGTCATGCGCGGAAGACCTACGTGGCAGGGCCACCTGAAGCTGTCGCTGGTCAGCTGTCCGGTGGCGCTCTATTCGGGCGTGCGGCGGGCCGGCGACGTGCACTTCAACATGCTGTCGGCCAAGACCCACAACCGCATCCGGATGATCCCCACGGACCCGGAGACGGGGCCGATCGACCGCTCCGAGATCGTCAAAGGCTACGAGATCGACAAGGACCGCTACGTCATCGTCACCGACGAGGAGATCGCGGCGGTGCGGCTGGAGAGCACCCGCACCATCGATATCGACCGCTTCGTCGACGTGGCCGACATCGACCGCATGTACTGGAACGAGCCCTATTTCCTCGTCCCCGACGGCAAACTGGCGCTGGAGGCCTATGCGGTGATCCGCGAGGCGATGAGGGCCACCGGCCGCATCGCGCTGGGGCGCGTCGTCATGCACACCCGCGAGCGGCTGATGGCGATCGAGCCGCGCGACGAGGGCCTCGTCGCCTACACGCTGCGCTCGAAGGACGAGGTGCGCGACGCCGGCGAGGCGTTCGACGACATCCCGAAGACCAAGGCCGACCCGGCGATGGTGGACATCGCCGAGAAGATCATCGACCAGCTCGCCGGTCCGTTCGATCCGTCGAAGTTCACCGACCGCTACGAAGAGGCGTTGAAAAAGCTCATCGCCCAGAAACAGAAGGGCAAGGGCCGCATCGCCGAGGTCGAAGAGCCCGAGGACACCAAGGTGATCGACCTGATGGCGGCGTTGCGCAAGAGCCTCGGCGAAGGGGCCGGGGCGCGGCGGCCGGCGGCGGCGGCGAAGCCGCGCAAGGCGCCGGCGAAGAAGCGGGCTTAGGCCGGCGACTCCGAGCAAAGACCCTCGCCTCACCTCTCCCGGTGGCCGCGGACGGACGGTCGCGCTGCCTCGTCCTTTCGGTAGCCCGCTTCCCACGGAAGAGTGGGTCGACCCAGCTTGCCAATCCTCGCCCTCCCGCCCATAGTCCGGCCCGTCCGAAGGGGAGATCCCCGCATGCCTGGAACTGTTCGCTAGCGCACCCGCCTAGCCCGACCCGCCGCACGGCGCCGGTCGCATCTGCATGCCTAATCGGATCCCCAGATGGCGTTCCTCACCAACGACGCGGTCAACCGCGTCATCGTCCATTCCGGCGTCAAGGCGCTCGCCGAGAGCGCCGGCGGCGTCTTCTTCTTCGTCTACCTGCTGAAGGCCGGGCTTTCGGTCGAGGCCGCGCTGCTCTCGCAGGCGGCGATCTTCACCCTGCGCTTTACGCTGCGGCCCGCGATGCTGCCGCTGGCGGTGCGCTTCGGGGTCAAGCCGCTCTTGATCGCCGGCACCTTGCTGATGGCGCTGCAATACCCGCTGCTGGCGCTGGTCCACGGGGTCGGCCCGGCGCTGGCGGTGGTCTGCGCCGCGGCCGGAGTCGGCGAACTGGTCTACTACCTCGCCGGCAACGCCTACTGGGCCATCGTCGGCGACATCGAGCATCGCGGCCAACAGACCGCGGCGCGCGAGGGGCTGGTGGCCGCCGTCGGCATCGTCGGGCCGCTCGCCGGCGGCGCGGCGCTGACCGCGTTCGGGCCCGGCCCGGCGTTCGCCGCCGTCGGCCTCGTCCAGGCGCTGGCGGCGCTGCCGCTGATCGGCCTGCCGAACGTCGCCGTCGCGCGCCACGCCCCTGGCGCGTTCCGCGCCGCGCGGCCCGGCTTCATCCTGATCGCCGCCGACGGCTGGTTCGACGTCTGCTACATCCACGTCTGGCAGATCGCGCTCTTCCTCGCCCTGGCGCAGAGCTTCACCAGCTACGGCGGCGCGATGGCGCTGGCCGGGCTGGCGGCGGCCATCGCCGGCCTCTTGCTCGGCCGCCACATCGACGCCGGCGGCGGCCGACGTGCGGTGACGCTGACCTACAGCGTCGCGGCGGCCGCGGTGCTGCTGCGTGCGGCCAGCCTCGGCTCGCCCTGGCTGGCGGTGGCGGCCAATGCGGCGGGCGCGATGCTGTGGCCGCTGCTGGGACCCACGGTCGGCGCCTGCACCCACAATCTCGCCAAGACCTCGCCCTGCGCGTTCCGCTTCCACATGGGGACCGAGGGCGGCTGGGACGTCGGCGCGGTCGCCGCCTCGCTGACGGCCGCGGCGCTGGTGCGGCTGGGCGCGCCGCTGACCGTCCCGCTGCTGATGGGCCTCGTGGGCGTGGCGGGCAGCGTCGTCCTGCTGCGCCGCTACTATGCGGGCGTGGCCCGCGCACTGGTCGCGGCGCCGGCGCGATGAGTCCGCCAATGAGCCCGCCAATGAGCCGCCTGGGGCCGCGTCGGCGCATCGACGCGGACCTCGTCCGCCGGCTGCTCGCAACGCAGTTCCCGGAATGGGCGCGCCTGCCGGTGACCCGCCTCGCCAGCGGCCATGACAACCGCAGCTTCCGCCTCGGCGATGGGATGCTCGTCCGCCTGCCGAGCCACGAACGGTACGCGCCGCAGGCCGACAAGGAGCGACGCTGGCTGCCGGTCCTGGCGCCGCGCCTGCCGCTTCCTATCCCCGCGCCGCTGGCGATCGGCGAGCCGGGCGAGGGCTATCCCTGGCCCTGGCAGGTGCTGGGCTGGATCGAGGGCGACACGGCTGCAACAGCGCCCGTGGGCGACCTCGCCCGGTTCGCGGTCGACCTGGCGGCATTCCTCGTGGCGCTGCAGCGGATCGACGCGGCGCAGGGTCCGCCCGCCGGCCCGCACTCGTTCTGGCGTGGCGGACCGCTCGCTGCCTACGACGCCGAGACCCGCGCGGCGATCGCCGCGCTCGGCGGCCGGATCGACGCGGCGGCCGCGGCCGCGATGTGGGACGCCGCGCTCGCCGCGACCTGGGACGGCCCGCCGGTCTGGTTCCACGGCGATGTCGCGCCCGGCAACCTGATCGTTCGCGACGGGCGCCTCGCCGCGGTGATCGACTTCGGCTGCTGCGGCGTCGGCGACCCCGCCTGCGACCTCGTCATCGCCTGGACCTGGCTCGACGAGCCCGCCCGCGCCGCCTTCCGCGCGGCGCTGGGTCTCGACGACGCCTGCTGGGCGCGGGCGCGCGGCTGGGCGCTCTGGAAGGCGCTGATCGTGCTGGCGCGAGGCGAGGCGCACCATGACTATGCGGCGCAGCGGCGGACGCTTGGAGAGCTGATGGGGACCGGGGCGCTCCGCGCCTGAACCACGGGCGGGCGTTTCAGCCGTTTCCCAGCTTCCGGATCGCATCCTTCAGCGGCCGCGCGGCGTCGTCGTAGCCCGCCCAGGCGTCCGACTTTGCGAGCAGCGTGGGCGCGGTGCGCACCGTGAAGCGCTTGGGGTCGAGGCCGGTCTTCACCTGCGCCCAGGTCAGCGGCATGGAGACGGTGGCGCCGGGGCGGGCGCGCGGCGAGAGCGGGGCGACGGCGGTCGACATGCGGTCGTTGCGCAGGTAGTCGATGAAGATCTTCCCGCCGCGTTTGGCCTTGGCCATGTTGACGACGAACGCGTCTGGCGCGTCGGCCGCCAGCCGCGTCGCCACCTCGCGGGCGAACGCCTTGGCCGCGTCCCAGCCCAGCTTCGGGTCGGCCGCCAGCGGCGTCACTACGTGCAGGCCCTTGCCGCCGGTGGTCTTGCAGAAGCTGGAGAGCCCCAGCGCCTCCAGGCGCGCGCGCACCGCCTTGGCCGCCTGGATCACCGCGTCGAACGCCACGTCGGGGGCCGGGTCGAGGTCGAACACCAGCCGGCCCGGCCGGTCGGGCGCGTGCGGGGCGCAGTTCCAGGGGTGCAGCTCGATGCCGCCCCACTGCGCCGCGGCGGCCAGCGCCTCGATGCGGTCGATGGCGATGTAGGGCTGCCGGTCGCCGGAGACCACCATCACCTCGAACAGGCTCGACACCCCCTTGCCGGAGTGCCGCTGGAAGAACCTCTCGCCGTCGATGCCGTCCGGCGCGCGGATCACCGAGCAGGGGCGGCCGTAGATGTGCGGCAGCATCCAGGGGCCGACCGCCTTGAGGTAGCGGGCCAGCTCCAGCTTGGTGATCGGTTTGCCCTCGCCGTCGTCAGGCCAGAGCGCCTTCTCCGGATGCGAGATCACGACGCCCATCACCACGTTCGCCCCCGCTGGCTTTTTCGGCGCGACCACGGCGGCGGCCGGCGCCGGCTCGGCCAGCGGCTCGCCGACCGGGGCCGGCTTCTCGGGGCTGACCTCGGCGGCGGGCTTGTCCTCGCGCAGGCCCTTGAAGCTGGCCTGCCGCACGAGACCGTCGCCGGTGAAGCCGGCGTATTCGATCTCCGCGACCAGCGCGGGCTCCACCCAGTGCACGCCGGCGTCCGCCTTCGGCGCGTTCGGGCCGGCGAACGGCGAGGTCTTCACTTCGTTGGCCTTCAGGGCGGGCAGCAGCCGCTCCAGCTTCTCCTTGCCGAAGCCGGTCCCGACCCGACCGAGATGGATCAGCTTGCCATCCCGGAACGCGCCGACGATCAGCGAGCGGAAGTTGGGGCCGGTCGTCGTCCAGCCGCCGATCACCACCTCCTGGCCGGCGCGGCACTTCGACTTCAGCCAAGACTCGCCGCGACCGGAACGGTAGGGCGCGTCCGACTTCTTCGAGACGATGCCCTCCAGCGACATGCTGCAGGCCGACTTCAGCACCGCGTCGCCCGCCGCCTGGAAGTGCTCGACGTAGCGGATGCGCTGGGCGGCGCGGCCCTTCAGGGCGCCCAGCAACTCCTTCAGCCGCGCCTTGCGGTCCTTCAGCGGCGCCCGGCGCAGGTCGCGGCCGTCGGCGAAGAGGACGTCGAACGCGAAATAGACCAGCGGCGCGGTTTCGCCCGACGACAGCGCCGCCTGCAGGGCGGCGAAGTCCGGCGCCCCGTCGTGGTCGAGCGCCACCACCTCGCCGTCGACGATGGCATCGGGCAGCGCCGCGCCGGTGGCGGCGATCTCCGGGAACTTCTCAGTCCAGTCGAGGCCCTTGCGCGTGTAGAGGCGCGCCTCGCCGGCCGCGATGCGCATCTGCAGCCGGTAGCCGTCGAACTTGACCTCGTGCGCCCAGCCGGCGCCCAGCGGCGGTCGGTCGACCAGCTTGGCCAGCTGCGGCTCGACGAACTTCGGCATCTCCGCGACGGCGGCGCCTTTGGAGACTGTGGGAGCAACCTCGCTCACTAGGTCGTCCTCCTTGTCGTCCGAGCCCCCATCGGAGCCGTCGCCGCGGTTCGAGCGCCAGACGGCGTCGGCCCTGCCGCCGGCCTTGCGCCCGGGCGCTTGGCGGATGAACGGCTTTGGCGCGCGGCCGTTGCCCGCGGTGATCTGGTCCATCGAGCGGCCGGACGCCACCGAGCGGTCTTCGCTCAGCACGTCCAGCTCGTCGTGGCTGCGCGCGGCCGGATCGCGGTGCTTGATCAAGAGCCAGTTGTGATGACTGTCGCGCGGGCGGTCCTTGAGTCGCACCAGCGCCCAGCTGCCATGCAGCTTCTGGCCTTCCAGCACGAACTTCAGCTCGCCCTTCTTCAGCGCCTTTCCGGGATCTGCGCCATCCTCCGGCGCCCAGTAGCCACGGTCCCACAGCATCACCGAGCCGCCGCCGTATTCGCCCGCCGGGATGGTCCCCTCGAAGTCGCCGTAGTCGATCGGATGGTCCTCGACCTCGACCGCGAGGCGCTTGTCGGCCGGATCGAGCGAGGGTCCCCGCGGCACCGCCCACGACTTGAAGACGCCGTCGGCCTCGAGCCGGAAGTCGTAGTGCAGGCGGCTCGCGGCATGCTTCTGGATCACGAAGCGCAGGCGCGCGGCGGCCGGCGCGGCCGCATCGCCGCTCGGCTCGGCCGTGCGGCTGAAATCGCGCTTGGCCCGATATTTCGCCAGCTTGGGTGTGGCCATGGCCGCCTTGATTGCGCCTGCTGCGTCATGGGAAACGTCGCGCCGCGCGACGGGTTTCTGCAAGGCGGAAAGCGCGGCGATGAGACCAAAGAGATGACGGCGATGACCACACCCGAGCCGACCCCGATCGAGGAAATCCTGGCGACCGGCCCGGTCTTGCCCGTGGTGGTGATCGACGATCCGGCCCACGCCGTGCCGCTGGCGCGGGCGCTGGTCGCCGGCGGGGTGCGGGCGATCGAGATCACGCTGCGCACCGAGCATGCGCTGGAAGCCGTGCGCGCCATCGCGGCCGAAGTCCCTGAGGCGATCCCCGGGGTCGGCACCGTGCTGACGCCGGCCGACTTCGATGCAGCGGCCGCGGCCGGCGCGAAGTTTGCGATCTCGCCGGGATCGACGCCGGCGCTGATGGACGCCGCCTGGGCCTCGACGCTGCCCTACGTGCCGGCGGTGCAGACCGCGAGCGAGCTGATGGGGGTGATGGCGGCCGGCTACACGGTGGCGAAGTTCTTCCCGGCGGCGCAGGCCGGCGGGGTCGAAGCGCTGAGGGCGTTCGGCGGGCCGTTCCCGACCATGCGTTTCTGCCCGACCGGGGGTGTCGACGCCCAGAGCGCGCTGGCCTACCTCGCCCTGCCCAACGTGCTCTGCGTCGGCGGCTCCTGGATCGCGCCGCGGTCAGCGATCGCCGCGGGCGACTTCGGCAAGATCGAGCAACTGGCCCGCGCGGCCTCGGCGCTCAGAGCTGCAAGACCTCTCAGGCAAGCGGTGTAGCGGTCCTTCTCCCGCAAGGGGAGAAGGGACAGTATGCCAGCTACTTCGGCGCTCGACGCGAGTAGACGCCCGAGCGCGCCACGCAGCGGGCCGGCAAGTCCTTCACGCCCGCCTCTGCGTAGCCCAGGCCGGCCATCAGCTCGGCGGTGAGCTGCTGGGCGGTGGGGACGGCGGCTTCGTTGCGGCGGTAGGCCTCGCCGAGCTCCTCGTGCATCAGCACGTCAACGCCGGCCATCGCCGGCAGGCCGTCGAGCGTCGCCTCCACTGCGGCGGCGCGGGCGCGCGGCTCGGCCATGATCTCGCGCATGCGCGCCAGCAGTTCGTCGCCCTCGCCCAGCGGCTCGGGCTCCGCGTAGGGCAGGCCGAGCAGCTCGATGGCGCGCGCCAGATGGTTGCCCTCGGCCGAGTGCAGCGCCTTGGCGCGCTTCCAGACCGAGTAGCGCTCGTTCTGGCTGCGGGCCCGCAGCCACGAGCGGGTGACGCCGCCGATGAAGACCTCTTCGTCGTTCATGGCCACCGAACTAAGGCGCCGGGCGGCGGGTGTTCAAGGGGGCGCGGCGTCTGGTCCAGCTTGAAGGGCCGCGTCCGGCGGCGCCTCGAAGCCGCCGAGGGCCGCCTCGATCGCCTCGGCGACGGCGAGATTGCCGTCGTCGCCGCCGCGCGGACCGATCAGCTGGGCGCCGACCGGCAGACCCGCGGCCGTGCGCCCGATCGGGATCGCCGTCGCCGGCAGGCCGCAGGCGGTGGCGAGCGCGATCCATCGCAGCAGCGCCAGATACGGCGCGCTATCGCCGTTGGAGAGCGTGATCGTGCGCTGCTCGAAGGGGCGGTGGTCGTGCGGGAAGGCCGGAACCGGGCCGATCGGCGCGAGGAGGACGTCGAACCGGTCGAAGAGGCCACTGGCGCCGGCCGCGAGGCGGGCGCGCACCTCGTTGGCGGCCATCCACTCGAGGTGGCTCTGGGTATATCCAAGCGCCAGCGCCGCGCCCGAGTCGGGGCCGGCGCCCGCCGCCAGCGCCTGCTCGGCCGCCGGCCGGCTGCGCTGCATCTCTTTCAGTGTCTCGGGCGGCAGGTCCTCGGCGAGCACGCCGGCCAGCAGCGTGCGGTATGCCGCGAGCAGCGCCGTGCAGTCGACCGGGCTGGATATGGGCGTCACGGCCGCGCCCTCGCGGGCGAGGTCGGCGGCGAAGCCTTCGACCCGCGACCTGACCTGCGGATCCAGCACGAACTCGGGCTGGTCGGTCCAGAGGCCGATCCTCAGGCCCTTCAGGGCGACCGCCGCCGGCGCGCCCGAGCCGGCGCCGCCGTCGATGACGCCGAGCAACAGCCGAAGGTCGCGCGCCGAGCGGGCCATCGGGCCGACGACGTTGAGGTCGCGCTGGGCGAACGCGCCGGGCAGCGGCGGGATGTGGCCGATCTGCGAGACGCGGCCCCACGTCGGCTTGTGCGAATAGACCCCGCAGAACGAGGCGGGCGTCCGCAGCGAGCCGCCGATGTCGGAGCCGATCTCCAGCGCGGTGATCCGCGCGGCCAGCGCCGCCGCGGCGCCGCCGGACGAGCCGCCCGAGGTGCGGGTCAGGTCCCACGGATTGTTGGTGGTCCCGTAGAGGGCGTTGAAGGTCTGGAAGTCGCCGGCCATCACCGGCGTGTTGGTCTTGCCCCAGATCACCGCGCCGGCGCGCCGGGCATGAGCGACGCAAGTCGCGTCGGGCCGCGATCCCTGCCGGAAGACCTCGAGCCCCGACGAGGCCGGCAGGCCCACCACGTCGAAGGTGTCCTTGATCGTCATCGGCAGCCCGGCCAGCGGCGGCAGATCGCCGCCGCCTTTCGCGCGCTGGTCGTCGATCGCCCTGGCGCGCTCGACGGCGCGCGTCGGGTCACGGGCGACGACCGCGTTCAGCGCGCCGTTGACCGCCTCGCAGCGCTTCAGCGCCGCTTCGAGCAACTCCACGGCGCTGATCTGCCTGCCGGCCAGTGCGGCGAGCTGGCCGGTCGCGTCCAGTTTCAGGATGTCGTCCATCGCCTCGCCCCCTTCACTTTCTGAAGCCCAGCACGTCCTGCATGTCGTAGAGGCCGGGCGGCTTGCCGACCACCCAGAGCGCGGCGGCGATCGCGCCGCGGGCGAACAGCGAGCGGTCGCGCGCCGAGTGCTTCAGCGTCAGCACCTCGTCGTCGGAGGCGAACACCACCTCATGCTCGCCGACCAGGCCGCCGGCGCGCATCGCCGAAAAGCCGATCGCGCCCTCGGGCCGGGGCCCGGTGATGCCCTCGCGCGCCGCGAGCCTGGCCTGGCCGAAGCCGACGCCGCGGCCCTTGGCCGCCGCCTCGCCGAGCATCAGCGCGGTGCCCGACGGCGCGTCGACCTTGCGCCGGTGGTGCGCCTCGAACACTTCGACGTCCCAGTCGGCGGCCGGCAACTGGCGGGCGACCTGCTCGACGACGCCGACCAGGATGTTGAGGCCGAGCGAATAGTTGCCGGCCCGCACGATGGCGACCTTCGCCGCGGCCGCCTTCAGCCGCGCGTCCTCGGCCTCGGTCCAGCCGGTCGCGCCGACCACCAGCGCCGGGCCGCCGCGCGCCGCCGCCGCCTCGGCCAGCGCCGCCGACGCGAGCGGGATGGTGAAGTCGATCACCACGTCGCAGCCGCCGATGTCCTCGGCCCGGCCCAGCGTCAGCGCGCCGACGCGCTCGCCCTCTGTCCCCGGCCGGTCGAACGCCAGCACCACCTGCGCGTCGGCGCGGGCGCCTAGCGCGGCGGCCAGCGCATGGCCCATCCGCCCCTGCGCCCCGGCGATGCCGACGCGCAACGCCCGGTCCGATGCCTGTTCCGCCAATGGACGCCCTCACCGCCTGTCCCGTCCCGCCGGCCTTATCATGACCACGCGAGCGGCCGAAACGGCGGCGAGGGCGTCCGGTGCGCTTGGGGTCAGGCGGCGGCGCGGCGGGCCTGCTCGGCGCGGTAGAGCTCGAACTCCTCGCCCATCGCCCGCGCCACGCTCGGCCGTGCCTGCAGGCGTTCGAAGTAAGCCTTCACGGCCGGATAGGGCGTCAGGTCGACCGCCGTCGCGCGGCTCCAGTTGAGCACGGTGACCAGGTAGGCGTCGGCGACGGTGAAGGCGTCGAGCAGGTAGTCGCGGCCGGCGAGGTGCGCATCGAGGTAGGCGAGGCGGCTGGCGCCGATCTCCCGCGCCCGCGCCCGGGCGGCGTCGCCCTGCTTCGGATCGAGCAGCACGACGAACAGCGCCTTGTGCAGCTCCGTGCCGATGAAGCAGAGCCACTGCTGCAGCCGCGCGCGGCCCAGCCCGCCCAGCGGCGCGAGGCCGGCCGCGTGATGCTGATCGGCGATGAACTGCAGGACGGCGGCGTTCTCGGTCAGCAGATCGCCTTCGTCCGTGCGCAGGACCGGGACCAGCCCCAGCGGATTGACCGCCAGGAAGTCGTCGCCGTCCAGCGTCCGCTTGGCCTTGGTGTCGATCTCCGTGAACATCGCCTCGGCGCCGGCCTCGTAGAGGACGATGCGCGAGGCAAGCGAGCAGGCGAGCGGCTGGAAATAGAGTTGCATCGTCAGTCTCCGTCGGATTGATTTTGTACCGCGCCGCACGATATCCGGCGCCGGCACGGGCATCTTTTTATCCGAAATGGTACAAAAACCTGTCAGCAGCCGGCCGCGCGGACGCCCGCGCGCCTACGACCCCGACGCGGCGCTGCAGGCGGCGCTGGAGACCTTCTGGAAGCGTGGGCTGGCCGGCACCTCGCTCGACGAGATCGTCGCCGCCACCGGCATGAACCGGCCGAGCCTCTATGCCGCGTTCGGCGACAAGCGCGCGCTCTACATGAAGGCGCTGGCGCGCTACCAGGCGGCCTCGGCCGAGGCGCTGCGTGACGCGCTGGCCGCCGACACCTCGCTGGCCGATGCGCTGACGTGGATCTTCGAGCGGGCCATCGCCCTCTACGTCAGCGGCGAGGGGCCGGCGCGCGGCTGTTTCTCGGTATCGACCGCGACGACCGAGGCGATCGAGGATCCGGAGATCCGCCAGATGGTCGCCGACGGCACGCTGCGACTCGACCAGGCGTTCGAGGCGCGCATTGGCCGAGCGCAGGCCGAAGGCGACCTGCCGGCTTCCGCAAGACCCGAGGCGCTCGGCGCGCTCTGTTCGGCGACGATCCACACCCTCGCCGTGCGCGCCCGCGCCGGAACCCCGGCCGAGGCGTTGCAGGAACTGGCCGCCCAGGCCGTCGAGATCATCTGCGGGTCCGGCTCGCCGAAGCCTCGCTGACACGGGCGCCTCGCGCGTCGCCATCGCGTTGCACGGACGTGCTAAGTCAGGTCCGGCCGCAAAAGCGGTTCCCCTTTCGGCGACCGCGCACTAGGGATGAGCCCCCTCCGGACCTGAGCCAGAAAGCCAAGACCGCCGCATGAGCGACGAGAGACGCACCTTCACCGACGACGAGGCGCTGGCGTTCCACAAGGAGCCCACGCCCGGCAAGATCGCCGTCGTTCCCACCAAGCCGATGGCCACCCAGCGGGACCTGTCGCTGGCCTATTCGCCCGGCGTCGCCGTGCCGGTGCTGAAGATCGCCGAGGATCCGGACAGCGCCTACGACTACACCTCGAAGGGCAACCTGGTGGCGGTGATCTCCAACGGCACCGCCATCCTGGGCCTCGGCGACCGCGGCGCGCTGGCGGCCAAGCCGGTGATGGAAGGCAAGGCCGTGCTGTTCAAGCGCTTCGCCGATGTCGACGCCATCGACGTCGAGGTGGCCAGCCGCGATCCCGACGAGATCATCACCGTGGTGAAGAACATCGGCCTCACCTACGGCGGCATCAATCTGGAGGACATCAAGAGCCCCGAGTGCTTCCGGATCGAGACCGAGCTGCAGGAGCTCTTGGACATCCCGGTGTTCCACGACGACCAGCACGGCACCGCGATCATCTCGGCGGCCGGCCTGATCAACGCCTGCGAAGTCACCGGGCGCAAACTGGAAGACATCAAGCTCGTTCTGAACGGCGCCGGCGCGGCGGGCATCGCCACGCTCGACCTGGTCAAGGCGATGGGCGTCCGGCCGGAGAACTGCATCGCGGTCGACACCAAGGGCGTCATCTACCGTGGCCGCACCGAGAGCATGAACCAGTGGAAGAGCGCCCACGCGGTCGAGACCACGGCGCGCACGCTGGCCGAGGCGCTGGAGGGCGCCGACGCCTTCTTCGGCCTCTCGGTGAAAGGCGCGCTGACCCAGGACGACGTCAAGCGGATGGCTCGGCGGCCGATGATCTTCGCGATGGCCAACCCCGATCCTGAGATCACCCCGGAAGACGCCAAGGCGGTGCGACCCGACGCCATCGTCGCCACCGGCCGGTCGGACTATCCGAACCAGGTCAACAACGTGCTGGGCTTCCCCTACATCTTCCGCGGCGCGCTCGACGTCAGGGCCCGGCGCGTGAACATGGAGATGAAGATCGCCTGCGCCAACGCGCTGGCGCAGCTCGCCCGCGAGGACGTGCCGGACGAGGTGGCGGCGGCCTACCACGGCGGCCACCTGAAGTTCGGTCCGGACTACATCATCCCCTCGCCGTTCGACCCGCGGCTGATCTGGTACATCCCGCCGTTCGTGGCGCAGGCGGCGATGGACACCGGCGTGGCGCGCCGGCCGATTCCCGACATGGACGCCTACCGCGAGGCGCTGGCGCGGCGGCTCGATCCGACCGCCGGCTTCCTGCAGAAGATCTCGGGCGCGGTGATGTCGGGCCGGCAGAAGAAGATCGTCTTCGCCGAGGGCGAGGAGCCGGCGGTGATCCGCGCGGCGCACGCCTTCCAGAGCCAGGGGCTCGGCAAGGCGGTGCTGATCGGCCGCGAGGAGCTGGTCGCCGAGAACATGCGCGCCGCCGGCCTCGACCCCGCCGAGGCGAGGCTCGAGGTGCTGAACGCTCGCCTCTCGCGCCACAATCCCGAGTTCGTCGACTTCCTCTATGGCCGCCTGCAGCGCTCCGGCTACCTGCGCCGCGACGTGCTGCGGCTGATCAACCAGGACCGCAACTCGTTCGCCGCGTCCTATGTCGCCTGCGGCTACGCCGACGGCATGGTGACCGGCGTCACCCGCGCGTTCGACCAGGCGCTGGAGGAGGTGCTGCGGGTGATCGACCCGGCGCCCGGCGGGCGGGTGATCGGCATGTCGATCGTGCTCTCGAAGGGCCGCACCATCTTCATCGCCGACACCAACGTCACCGAGATGCCGAACAGCGAGGACATCGTGGACATCGCCATCGAGGCGGCGGCCGCGGTGAAGCGGCTCGGCTTCACGCCGCGGCTGGCGTTCATGTCCTACTCGGCGTTCGGCAACCCTAACGGCGAGCGCGCCGAGAAGATGCGCGCGGCGGTGGCGATGCTGGACGCACGGGGCGACGTCGGCTTCGAGTACGACGGCGAGATGCCGCCGGAGCTGGCGCTCGATCCGGAGCGGCGCGCCGACTATCCGTTCATGCGGCTGACCGGCCCGGCCAATGTGCTGGTCATGCCAGCGATCCACTCGGCCTCGATCTCCACCAAGCTGGTGGCCTCGCTCGGCGAGGCGACCGTGGTCGGCCCGATCCTCTTGGGCCTGACCAAGTCGGTGCAGATCTGCCCGCTCTCGGCCTCGGTCTCGAAGATCTTCAACATGGCCATGATGGCCGCCTACGAGCACCCGCTGGTCGAAGCGGAGGGGTAGCGCAGCTCTAATCGCTCAGCTCGCCCGCGGCGCTCTGCAGATAGTTGGCTTCGCCAAGTTGGCTGGCCAGCGCGAGCTGGGTCTCCAGGAAGTCGATGTGCTCTTCGGTGTCGCGGAGGATCTCGACCAGGATCTGGCGGCTGACGAAATCCCGGGCGGCCTCGCACTGGGCGACGCCCTCGACGAGGGTGACGCGGCCCTTCTGCTCGAGGCCCAGGTCGGCAGTGAGCGTCTCCAGCACCGTCTCGCCGATGGAGAGCTTGTGCAGATCCTGCAGGTTGGGCAGGCCTTCGAGGAAGAGGATGCGGCAGATCAGCTTGTCGGCGTGCCGCATCTCGCCGACCGACTCGTCGTAGATCAGCTTGCCGAGCCGTTTGTAGCCCCAGTTTTCCAGCATGCGGGCGTGCAGGTAGTACTGGTTGACCGAGGTCAGCTCGTTGGTGAGCACCTCGTTGAGGCGCGCGATGATCGCCCGGTCGCCTTGCATGCACCGTCCCTCGCGTGGAGGGCGATCCTATTCGGCGGCCAGCCGGACCGGCAACACCGTTTCGTCGATCATCCGGCGCATGTCGCAGACGCACTTGGCGCAGCGGGGTTTGGCCTGACAGCCGCGGAAGATCTGCGCGGGCGTCGAGGCGCCGGCCTCGATCAATGCGCGGGCGCGCCGCTCGCGAATGCCGTTGCAGTTGCAGACGTACATGCTGGCCCTGAGGTCCCGACTGAAGCGAAGGCTTCATAGCTCCAGATGATGTTCTTGCAACTCATTCGCAAGTGGGTCGGGCGGGTGTTTTTGACGCACTCCTCCACCGCACCGCAGAGTGCGGGGGAGGTGGCAGACGGCGCAGCCGGCTGACGGAGGGGGCGCAAGGCGGCGTCAACTCGACTGGCCGAGAACATCACAGCTACGCGCATCGACGGCTGACGCGGCCTTGAGCCCCCTCCGTCTCGTCGCGCTTGCAGCGCGCCGAGCCACCTCCCCCGTCGTCTGCGCGACGGTGGAGGAGCGACCTACGTCAGCGCTCGCAGCGCGGCGTTGGCGATGGTCAGCTTGGCGAAGCTCCAGTCGGCGCCGTCTTTCTCGATCGCGGCGATGGTCGACCTGGCGGCGCGGACCTGGTCGGCCTTCAGCGCGCTCCATGAGGTCACCGCGGCCTTGGCCGCGGTCGCGGTGTCGCCGGCCCGAGGCTCGTTGTCCTGGGGCTTGCCGGCGTGGCGCATCACCGCCTGGGTGAGCGCCGCCTGCTCCTCCAGCATGTCCTCGATCAGCCGGCGCACGGCGAGGCGCTCGTAGGCGTCGCCAGTGTTGCGCGAGCCGGCCGCCGCGCGCAGGCGGTCGAACGAGAACGCGCCGCCGATGTGGTGGTAGAGCGTTGCGGCCGGCCGCAGCGGCCAGTTCTGCTCGCGCGCCAGGTCGGCCATCACCGAGGCGGTCGACAGCGGCCGGTAGAGCGCGATCTGGTGGGCGATGTCCTTCGGCGCCCCGGCCTTGATCCAGCCGGCGGCGCGCCGCACCGCCGCCTTCTGCTCGAACGGCGAGAGCACCTGCGGGAACAGTCCCTTCAGCTCGTTCGCCGCCGGGCGGTAGGCCTCGATCAGCGCGTCGACCCTGGACGACTCGCCCCACGCGGGGTCGCCGCGTCCGGCGCGCCGCGCCAGCCAGAAGGTCTGGCCGCGCAGCACGTAGGCCAGCTCGCGGAAGAGCCCGAGCTGGCCGGTCGCCGGCGCCTTGCCGTCGAGCGCCGCGACGCGCGACCAGATCTCGTCGAAGCCCAGCACCTCGCGGGCCGCCTCGAAGCTGACCATCAGCTCGGCGACGCCGCAGCCGGCCGCCGCCTTCAGCCGGGTCGGGAAAGTCGGGCCGCAGAGGTTGACCATATCGTTGGCGATCACCGTGGTGATGATCTCGCGGCGCAGCCGGTGGCGGCGCATCGCATCCTCGTAGGGCGCCAGCTCCTTGGGGAAATACGCTTTCAGCGTCTTGAAGAAGTGCGGGTCGTCCGGCGCGGCCGACGCGACCACGTCCTCGCAGAGGTCGAGCTTGCCGTAGGCCAGCAGCACCGCCAGCTCCGGCCTGGTGAGGCCCCGGCCGGCCTTGGCGCGTTCCCCGATCTCGGGCGCGCCCGGCAGGCCTTCCAGCGCGCGATCCAGCCGGCCGCGCGCCTCGAGGTCGTCCATGAACGCGGCCTGCGCCTCCAGGTCCGCCGCCGCCTCGGCTTCCAGCAGCGAGAGCGCAAGTGTCTGGTCGTAGTTGTGGGCGAGTACGTGGGTGGCGATTTCGCCGGTCATCGAGGCCAGCAGGGCGTCGCGGTTCTTGTGCTTGAGCTTGCCCGACCGCTCGGCCATGCCGGTGAGGATCTTGATGTTGACCTCATGGTCGGAGGTGTCGACGCCGGCCGAGTTGTCGATCGCGTCGGTGTCGATGCGACCGCCGGCCAGCGCGAACTCGATGCGCCCGGCCTGCGTGAAGCCGAGGTTCGCGCCCTCGCCGACCACCCGGCAGCGCAGGTCGCGGCCGTTGATGCGCACCAGGTCGTTGGCCTTGTCGCCGACCTGCAGGTTGGTCTCGCCCTGCGCCTTCACGTAGGTGCCGATGCCGCCGAGGTAGAGCAGCTCGACGCGCGCGCGCAGGATCGCGCTGATCAGCTCGGCCGGGGTCAGCGCGTCGACCTTGAGGTCCAGCAGCGCCTTCACCTCGGCGCTCAGCGGCACGGATTTCAGCGTGCGCGGGAAGACGCCGCCGCCTTCCGAGATCAGCGTGCGGTCGTAGTCGGCCCACGACGAGGTGGGCAGGTCGAACATCCGCTTGCGCTCGGCCCAGCTCCTGGCCGGATCGGGGTCGGGATCCAGGAAGATGTGGCGGTGGTCGAAGGCGGCGACGAGGCGGGTCTGTTTGGAGAGCAGCATGCCGTTGCCGAACACGTCGCCCGACATGTCGCCGATGCCGACGCAGGTGAACGCCTCGCGCTGGATATCCTTGCCGAGCTCGCGGAAGTGGCGCTTGACGCCTTCCCAGGCGCCGCGGGCGGTGATGCCCATGGCCTTGTGGTCATAGCCGGCCGAGCCGCCCGAGGCGAACGCGTCGCCGAGCCAGAAGCCGTAGGATTCGGCGATGCCGTTGGCGATGTCGGAGAAGCTGGCGGTGCCCTTGTCGGCCGCCACCACCAGGTAGGGGTCGTCGTCGTCGTGCCGGATCACTTCCGGCGGATGGATGACCTGGCCGTCCACGATGTTGTCGGTGACGTCGAGCAGGCCG
>DATNEH010000205.1:0-9316 GCA_035553015.1 Caulobacteraceae bacterium
CCCGGCGCCGGCGGGCCGCCGCAGGCGCAGCACGCACGCACTGAGCAGCGAGACCCCGGCCACCAGCCCGAACTGCGGTCGGTCCCGGTGCCAGCCGATGCCGGCGCCGGGCGCATACTCGTTGATCAGCGCCGTCCCGAACGCCTCCGGCGCCAGCCCCGCCAGCCCGCCGACGCGGTCCCGGAGCGACAGCAGCCATTCGGGGATCGGCTCCGCGTCCGCGACGCTGCGCGAAGCATCGTCATACCGCGCCCCGAACCCGACCACCCGCCGGTTGGCCAGATACCCGCGGAACTCATAGGGCCTGAACGGTAGCGTCTGAAGCACCGCCGCGAGCGCCGCTTCCTCTGCGGGCGTGATCGCCTCCGGCCAGTATCGGAAGCCGGCGGGCGTCTTGGGCGGCGCTTCCCTGCGCACCTCGCCGAACAGATCGCCCTGTTGATCGAGACTCATGCCTGCGCAGATGGGGGGCCTGCGCACCGGTCCAATGCCAGGCGCCGTTAGAGCCCGCGCGGCGGCGGTGGCGAGCCCCTTCCCCTCGGGGGAGCGGGGAGCGCGGCGGCGCTCAGTTGCTCAAGCCGTGACTACCGCCGCCAGGTCAGCCCAGCCCGCACCATCCGCGGCGCCGCATAGGTCACCACCCCCACCGCATTGCGGCCGGTCTGCAGGTTGGCGTTGGTGACGTTGTCGGCCGCCACGAAGCCGGCCAGCTCCCGCGTGAAGCGCCACTCGCCCCGCACGTCCAGTCCGGCGCCGGCCTCGATCAGCCGGGTGTTCTGGTCGTCGTCGAAGCGCGAGCCCTCGTAGCGCAGCTCCGCGGTCAGCGTCAGCCGCTCGGCCGCCCGCCAGCTGGCGTCGGCCGTCACCACAACCGCCGGCGTCTCGGCCGGGCGCTTGCCGGTGAGTTGCGGCGCCGCTGTGCCGCCGTCGACCCGCGCGTGGGTGTAGGCGAAGGCGCCGCGCAGATCGAACGCCGCGCCCAGCGCGTAGTCCGCATCGCCCTCCAGCCCCCAGGCGTCCACCGTGCCGGCGTTCTGGCGCTGGAAGAGCGTGCCGCCGGCGGGCACGAACCCGGCGACCGGAAAGCTGCCCGGCCCCTTGCCGATGGTGACGTTGGTGACCGCGTCGGCCAGCTGGTTGAAGAACACGTCGGTGTTCCAGCTGAAGCGCCCTTGCTCTCCGGTCTGGCCGCCGAGGCCGGCCTCAGCGCCGTAGAGCTTCTCCGGCGCCAGCCCGGCGTTGGCCTCGGTGACGTCGTTGCCGACCCGGAACGAGCGGTGCAGCTCGTTCAGCGTCACCATCCTGAAGCCTGCGTAGGCGGCGGCGCGCAGATAGAGCCCGTCCGCAAAGTCGCGCCGCACGCCCAGCCGCCCGGTCGGCACCGCGCCGCTGCGGTCGGCCGGATGCTGGATGATTGCGCTCGAGCCGGTCTGCACGAGGCTGTTGTCGTAGGTCGACCAGCCGTCGATCCGCACGCCGCCGGTAAGGAGCAGCGGCCCCAGCGTGCGGCTGCCTTCGGCATACGCGCCGGCGATCCACTCGCCGCCGCCGCCGATCCGCGTGCCGGTCGGCTTGCCCCGGTTGAACAGCGCATCGCGGCTCTCGCCGTCGAAATCGCGCGCGTCGACCCCGACCTCCCAGCTGTACGCCGCCTCGCTGCGGCGCACCGCGGCGTTGAAGCCGACCCCGTAGGCGGGGGTCGCGTACTGGTCGTCGGCCAGGGTCGCGGAGTTGCGGTTCAGCGCCACCGAGGCCGAGGTGTTGACGAGGTTGGAGCCCGACGCCCAAGCGTCCAGCCGCCAGCCCAGCGCGCCCGCGGCCGGCTGCTTGGCGACGGTGACGCTGCCCTGCGCGCCCGAGGCTTCCGAGCCGGCGAACAGCGTGCCGGCGCCGCGGTCCTCCTGGAAGCCGGCGACGCGCTCGGCCAGCACCACGCCGCCGCCGAGCTCGGTGACGAAGCGCTGGCTGGCGCTCCAGTCGCGCAACGAAAGCGGCCGGTCGACCGAGCCGCGGCCCTGGATCACCGGGATCCAGCCATCGCTGCGCTCGCCCGAGGCGCTGAAGAACAGGTGCGAGGTCGGCCCCGTATCGATCTCGGCGACCCCGGCGCCGCGCAGGTAGCCCAGCTCGCCGCCCTCGACGCCGCCCGCCACCCCGCCACCGATCGTGGTGGGCGAGGCCAGCGCCACCACCCCGGTCAACGCGCCGGCGCCGTAGGGCCCCGAGCCCGCGCCGCGCACCACAGTGGCGCTGCCGATGGTCTCCGGCGGCAGCCCGGTCCAGATCACCCAGCCGCCGAACGGATCGTTCTGCGGCACCCCGTCCAGCGTCACCAGCGCGCGGCTGGCGCCGGAGCCGGCGATCTCGCGGACCGAGACGCCTTGCGTGGTCGGATTGGCGCCCAGGCTGGAGGTGCGGCGAAACAGGGAGAAGCCGGGCACGGAGGCCAGCGCCTCGTCGAGTCGGCTGTTCACCTTCAGCACTTGCGGGTCGACTTGCACGATCGAGAACGCCGGATCGCCCGCTGCCGGCGGCAGCTGCGCCGTGACCACCACCTGCGACGCGGCCGGCGGCGCCTGATCGATCGGCATTGACCCCCTCCCCAGAGGCTCGTTTTGGAGAGGCTTAGCAGCGCACGGAGGGGTGCGACAGACTAGCGAGGTCACACCCCAACCCGCGCTTCCCCGCGAAAGCGGGGTTAGGGGACCAGGCCCAGCGCCGCGACCACCTCGTCCACCTGCGCGTCCCGCGAGGCGTGGCCGTTCACCATGATCACCGGTTCGTCCGGCGTCGGGACCTGCAGCGCCTCGAACTGGCTGTGCAGCAGGGCGGGCGGCCAGTAGGCGTGCTCGCGGCGCTGCAGGCGCGCCGCGATGGTCGCCTCGTCGAGGTCGATGAACACGAACCGCACGGCCGGGCGGCCGGCCGCGATCGTATCGCGGTAGGCGCGCTTCAGGGCCGAGCAGCTGATCACGCCGCTCTCGCCGGCCGCAACCCAGCCGTCGATCCATTCACCCACCGCCGCCAGCCACGGCGCGCGGTCGGCGTCGTTCAGCGGATGGCCGGACTTCATCTTGGCGACATTGGCCGGCGGGTGCAGCTCGTCGCCCTCCTTGAACGGCCAGCCGAGCCGCGCCGCCAGCATCTCGCCCAGCGTCGTCTTGCCGGCGCCCGAGACGCACATTGTCACCAACACCACCGGGTCCGCCATTCAGCCCACCTTCGCCGGCGCGAGGCGCGGCAGCACGAACGCGCGCACCGCCTTGGCGAACCCGTCGGCGGTGTCGGCGGCGGTCACCGCGGCGGCAGCCGCCTTCACCGGCTCGGGCGCCTGCCCCATGGCGATCGCGAAGCCGGCGACGCGGAACATGGCGATGTCGTTGGGCATGTCGCCGATCACCACCGTCCGCTCCGCGGCGGCGCCCGCCAGCCGCGCCAGCGCCTTCACCGCATGGCCCTTGTTGGCGAGCGGATGGGTGATGTCGACATAGTAGGCCTGCGAGCGCTCGACGTCGGCCGCCATCCCCAGCGCTTCGCGCAGTTCGCGCTCGATGTCATCGAGCAGAGCATGGTCGTCGGACGCCGCGACGATCTTGTCGATGCGGCCGACGACTGGCGCAAAGTCGCTGACGAACGTCGCATCGAAGCCGACCGTCATCCGCTCATGCGCGACGTGGGGGCCTTCGGGATCGATGGCGAACCAGGCGCCGCCCGCGAAGGCCCAGGGCGCGACGCCATGTGCCTCGATCAGCTTCAGCGCGGTTTCCGCGGCCTCAGGCGGCAAATGGTGCGCCTCGAGCACGCCGCCGTCCGGCCCCACCACGTTGCCCCCGTTATACGCCGCATAGGGCAGCGTGATTCCGAGCGCTTCGACAATGCGAGCCATGCCGCGCGGCGGGCGGCTGGAGACCACCGTGAACGCCACGCCGGCCGCCTTCAGCTCCGCCGCCGCCGCCAGCGCCGCGGGCGTCAGCAGCTTCTCGGGTGTCACCAGGGTGCCGTCGATGTCGGAGACGAAGAGCCCTGGCGAAGGCTCCAAAGTCCCCGCCGTCATGTCGGCGTCTCGATGTGGCCGCCGAAGCCGTAGCGCATGGCCGACAGCAGCCGCTCGCCGAAGGTGTGCTCCTGGCGCGAGCGGAACCGGGCGAAGAGGGCGGCCGCCAGCACGTCGGCCGGCACCGCCTCCTCGATCGCCGCCTCGATGGTCCAGCGGCCCTCGCCGCTATCGGCCACCGAGCCCTCGTACTTGGCGAGCTTCGGATCGCCGGCCAGCGCCTGCGCCGACAGGTCCAGCAGCCACGACGAGATCACGCTGCCGCGCCGCCAGACCTCGGCGACGTCGGCGACGTTGAGGTCGAAGCGGTCGTCGGCCGGGATGTTGTCCGAGCCCTTGCCGACCAGTACGTCGAACCCCTCGGCGTAGGCCTGCATCAGGCCGTACTCGATGCCGTTGTGCACCATCTTCACGAAGTGCCCGGCGCCCGCCGGTCCGGCGTGGATGTAGCCGAGCTCGGCGCGCGGATCGGCGCCGTTCGCCCGCTTGGTGCGCGGAACCTCGCCCAGGCCCGGCGCCAGCGTCTTGAAGATCGGGTCCAGCCGGTCGACCGCCGCCTTCTCGCCGCCGATCATCATGCAATAGCCGCGCTCCAGCCCCCAGACGCCGCCGGAGGTGCCGACGTCGACGTAGGTGATCCCCTTCTCCGCCACCGCCCTCGCGCGGCGGATGTCGTCCCGATAGAAGCTGTTGCCGCCGTCGATGACGATGTCGCCCTTCGCCAGCAGCCCGCCCAGCGCGGCGATGGTGTCCTCGGTGGGGGCGCCGGCCGGCAGCATCACCCAGACCGCGCGCGGCGCCTCCAGCTTCTTCACCAGGTCGGCGGGGTTGTCCGCCGCGCTCGCGCCGTCCTTCGCCACATCGGCGACCGCCTTGGCGTCGCGGTCCCAGACCACGCAGCTATGGCCGCCGCGCATCAGTCGCCGGGCGATGTTTGCTCCCATGCGGCCCATGCCGATGACGCCGAGCTGCATTGGGTCGCCTCCCTCGTGGGATCTGATCGGGCCTTCGGGTGGCGGCGGTTAGGCCGCGCCCGCCATCTGCGCGCGCTTCTCGGACACGGCTTTCAGCAGATCGTCGAACGCCTTGGCGAACAGGTCGACGCCCTCGACCACCAGCGCGTCGGTCACCGCATCGAGGTCGATGCCCAGCCCCTTGGCCTCGGCGAGGTCGTGCTCGGCCTCGGCGACGTCCGTGGTGAGGCTTGGCGACACCGTGCCGTGGTCGCGGAACGCGTCGATGGTGGCCGGCGGCAGCGTGTCGATCGTGTCCGGCCCGATCAGCGAGACCGCGTAGAGGATGTCGGGGAAGCTCGGGTCCTTCACGCCGGTCGAGGCCCACAGCACCCGCTGCGGTGACGCGCCGGCCTCGGCCAGCGCCTTCCACTGCGGCGTCGCGATGATCTCCAGGTAGCGCTGGTAGGCGCGCTTGGCGTTGGCGATGCCGATCTTGCCGCGCACCCGCTTCAGCCGCAGCGCCTCGTCAGGCGCCGGGCTCTGGGCCAGCCTCGCGTCGATCGCCTTGTCGATCTTGGTGTCGATGCGGCTGACGAAGAAGCTGGCGACGCCATGGATCTTGGAGACGTCGCGGCCCGCGGCCTTCGCCGCCTCCAGCCCGTGGATGTGCGCCTCGGCGACGTCGAGGTAGGCCGCGACGCCGAAGAGCAGCGTCACGTTGACGTTGATGCCCTCGCCGATCAGCCGGCGGATGGCGGGCGTGCCGGCCTTGGTGCCAGGCACCTTGATCATCAGGTTGGGCCGGTCCACCGCCTTCCACAGCCGCCGCGCCTCGGCGACGGTGCCCTCGGTGTCGTTGGCGAGCTTCGGCGAGACTTCCAGGCTGACGAAGCCGTCCTTGCCGCCGAGCCGGTCCCACGTCGGCCGGAAGATGTCGGCGGCGGCCTGGATGTCAGCGATCGCGATGCGCTCGTAGATCGACATCGGTGCGCCGTCGGTGGTCTTCAGCGCGGCCTGCACACGGTCGTCGTAGGCATCGCCCGAGCCGATCGCCTTCTCGAAGATCGAGGGATTCGAGGTCAGTCCCTTGATCCCGTCCTCGTCGATCAGCCGCTTCAGCTCGCCGTTCTCGAGGATCTTGCGGTGCAGGTAGTCGAGCCACACCGCCTGGCCGGCGGCCTCCAGCTCGCGAAGCGGATTGGTCATGTGGGCTTTCCTCTCTTGCACTGCGCCAACGCCGCTTCGACGACATGCTCCGTCGTGAAGCCGAAGTGGCGCATCACGTCCTTGATCGGGGCCGATGCCCCGAAGCTGCGCATGGCGATGATCTCGCCGGTGGGGCCGGCATAGCGGTCCCAGCCCAGCGGCGAGGCCGCCTCGACCGCCACGCGCGCGGCGACGGAGGGGGGCAGCACGCTCTGGCGATATTCAGCGCTTTGCGCCTCGAACAGCTCCCAGCAGGGCATCGAGACCACGCGCGCCTTCACGCCCTCGGCCGCCAGCTTCTCCCGCGCCTCGACGCAGAGGATCACCTCGCTGCCGCTCGCGATCAGGATCACGTCGGGCGCGCCGCCCTCGGCGTCGGCCAGCACGTAGCCGCCGCGCGCCAGCCCGGCCGCCGGTGCGTACCTGGCGCGGTCCAGCGTCGGCAGCGCCTGGCGCGACAGCGAAAGCGCGACGGGCCCCGGCGTCTGCAGCGCAATGCGCCAGGCTTCCACCGTCTCGTTGGCGTCGGCCGGCCGGATCGTCGTCATCCCCGGCATGGCCCGCAGCGACGCGATCTGCTCGACCGGCTGGTGGGTCGGCCCATCCTGCCCGAGCCCGATCGAGTCGTGCGTGTAGACGTAGACGATCGGCAGCTTCATCAGCGCCGCCAGCCGCACCGCCGGGCGCATGTAGTCGTTGAACACCAGGAAGGTGCCGCCGTAGGGCCGCAGGCCCGAGAGCGCCAGGCCGTTGCAGACCGTGCCCATCACGTGCTCGCGCACCCCGAAGTGCAGGTTGCGGCCGTCGTAGTCGGTGGGCTCGAAGCTGCGCGCGCCGTCGAACTCGAGCAGCGTCTTGTTGGAGGGCGCAAGGTCGGCCGAGCCGCCCAGCAGCCACGGCAGTTTCGGCCCGATCGCGTTCAGCGCCTTGCCGGAGGCCTCGCGCGTGGCGATGCCCTTGGCGTCGGCGGCGAAGCTCGGCAGCGCGGCATCCCAGCCGTCCGGCAGCGCGCGCCGGTCGATCAGGTCGAGCTCGGCGGCCAGATCCGGGAAGGCCTGCGCGTAGGCCGAGCGCGCCTTGTCCCACGCCTCGCGGGCCGAGCGGCCGCGCGCGCCCATGCTCTCGTCGAAGCGCTGCCTGACCCCGTCCGGGACCAGGAACTGCGCGTCCTCCGGCCAACCAAGCTGGCGCTTGGTCGCCTTCACCTCGTCCGCGCCCAGCGCGTCGGAGTGGATCTTCGACGTGCCCTGCTTGTGCGGCGAACCGTAGCCGATAATGCTCCGCACACGGATCAGCGTCGGCTTGTCGCCGGTGTGCTGGAACGCCTCGATCGCCTTGGCGACGGCCTCGCAGTCGTTGGCGTCCTCGACGAAGTGCGTCGCCCAGCCGTAGCCCTGGAAGCGCCGCTGCACGTCTTCCGAGAACGCCAGGTCGGTCGCGCCCTCGATGGAGATGTGGTTGTCGTCGTAGATCCAGACCAGGTTGGAGAGCTTCAGGTGGCCGGCCAGCGAGGCCGCCTCGCCGGAGATCCCCTCCATCAGGTCGCCGTCGCTGCAGATCACGTAGATCTTGTAGCCGAAGAGCTCGTGGCCCGGCCGGTTGAACCGCGCGGCGAGCCAGCGCTCGGCCATCGCCATGCCGACGCTCGCGCCGACGCCCTGGCCGAGCGGGCCGGTGGTGGTCTCCACCCCGGTGGTATGGCCGTACTCCGGATGGCCGGGCGTCACGCTGCCCAGCTCGCGGAACGCCTTGATGTCGTCGAGGCTGACCGCCGGCTGGCCCATCGGGCTGCCATTGGCGTCGGCGCGCTGGACTCCGGCCAGGAACAGCAGCGAATAGAGCAGCATCGAGGCGTGCCCGTTGGAGAGCACGAAGCGGTCGCGGTTCGGCCAGTGCGGCCGCGCCGGATCGTAGTTCAGGAAGCGGGTCCAGAGCGTGTAGGCGACCGGCGCAAAGCCCATCGGCGCGCCGGCGTGTCCGGAATCGGCCTTCTCGACCGCATCGACCGCCAGCAATCGGATCGTGTTGATGGCGACCTGGTCGATGTCGCCCTTCGGCGCTGCTGTCGCGCCACGGGTGGAGACTGCCTGATCGAGCGACATGCGATCCTCCGCGGCCAACCCCCACGCCCAGCCGTCATATGGTGACGGGCGCCTGCCGTTTAGAGCGCAACGGGGCCGGCGTCAGCAGGGTTCCAACCCTAGAGCCCGCGGTTTTCGACATGCGCGCGACTAGGGCGTTGCCGTGCGGCCGCCCGGTCGCCAGATTGCAGGCCAACCAGCCACCCCAAGCCAGCCAGACGGAGACCCCGGTGGACGACGCGAGCCTGACCAACCGCCCCGACCTGTCGGCCTACTGGATGCCGTTCACCGCGAACCGCCAGTTCAAGGCCGATCCCCGCCTCTTC
Source organism: Caulobacteraceae bacterium (assembly GCA_035553015.1). Classification (GTDB taxonomy): domain Bacteria; phylum Pseudomonadota; class Alphaproteobacteria; order Caulobacterales; family Caulobacteraceae; genus Acaudatibacter. The sequence goes on from DATNEH010000205.1 coordinate 8,624, forward strand.
GTCGGCGCGCGCGGGCTCTACTACCAGACCGAGGACGGCCGCCAGGTGCTCGACGGCACGTCCGGGCTATGGTGCGTCAACGCCGGCCACGGCCGTCCGGAGATCGCCGAGGCGGTGCAGCGCCAGCTGCTGACGCTCGACTACGCGCCGGCCTTCCAGATGAGCCACCCGGCCGCCTTCGAGCTGGCGACCCGCATCGCCGCGCTGACCCCTGCCGGCCTCGATCGCATCTTCTTCGCCAACTCCGGCTCAGAGGCGGTGGAGACCGCGATGAAGATCGCGCTCGCCTACCACCGCGCCCGCGGCGAGGGGCAGCGCACCCGCTTCATCGGCCGCGAACGCGCCTATCACGGCGTCAACTTCGGCGGCATGTCGGTGGGCGGGCTCGTCAACAACCGCCGCACCTTCCCGCTGCTCCCCGGCGTCGACCACCTGCGCGCCACGCACGACCCGGCCCGCAGCGCCTTCTCGCGCGGACTGCCGGCCGAGGGCGCCGAGTTCGCCGACGAGCTGGAGCGCATCGTCGGCCTGCACGGCGCCGATACGATCGCCGCGGTGATCGTCGAGCCGGTGGCCGGCTCCGGCGGCGTGCTGCCGCCGCCCAAGGGCTACCTGGAGCGGCTGCGCGCGATCTGCGATCGCCACAGTCTGCTGCTCATCTTCGACGAGGTGATCACCGGCTTCGGGCGCCTC
>DATNEH010000206.1:0-3472 GCA_035553015.1 Caulobacteraceae bacterium
AGGCCTGCTCAAGTTCGTGCCCTACGGCGACACCGCGCTGACCGCCAACGGGGCTGCCTACACGCCAAACCTGACGCCGGTCTATTCGCTGGGCGACGACGACTACATCGTCAAGAGCCCCGGCGACCCGCCGCTACTGACCGAGATCGAGGACCAGTCCGACGCCTACAACGTCGTCCAGCTCGAGTATCTGGACCGCTCCAACCAGTACAACATGGCGATCGCGCTGGCCTCCGACGCGGCCAACGTCCAGCAGTACGGCGCGCGACGCAAGGAGCCCGACACCGCCCACGTGATCTGCACGCCCGCCGTGGCGGCGCTGGCCGCGCAGCTCTGGCTGCAGCGCACGCTCTACATCCGCGCCCAGTACAAGTTCAAGCTGGGCTGGCAGTTCGCGCTCTTGGAGCCGGGCGACCTGCTGGAGCTGACCGACGCCGGCCTGGGCCTGGCCGCCTACACCGTCCGCATCATCCAGATCGACGAGGACGAGAAGGACGGCACGCTCGATGTCACCTGCGAGGACTTTCCGCTCGGGGTCCACAACGCGCCGCTCTACGCGATGCAGGAGAGCGCGCCGACGCTGGTGAACCGGGCGGTCGATCCCGGCGGCGTCGAAGCCAACCTGCTGCTCTGGACCGGCGACTTCACGCAAGGCGTCTGGGGCAAGAGCGCGATCACGGTGACCGCCGCCGCCGCGGCCGATCCGGTGACCGGCGCGTCGGATGCGACGAAGCTGACGCCGAGCACGGCGAACGGCCTGCACCAGGTCGCCCAGTCGACCGACGGGAACACCACCTTCGCCGACGCCAACTACACCGCCGCCGTCTACGCCAAGGCGGACGGCTATTCGCAGGTCGAGCTGATCCTCGCCGACCCGGACGGCAACGCGATCTTCGTCAGCGTCGATCTGAACGCCGGGACGATCCTGGGGCAGGGGACCGCGCAGGTGACCGGCGGGGCGATCGGGACCGAGGCCGGCGGCGATATCCTGACCGAAGGCGGCGCGACACTGGAGACCGACCCCTGATGCTGAAGCATATCCTCGCGCTGACGACCGCGGCCGCGCTGGCGTTGGCGCCCACGTTCGCGCTGGCGCAGACCAAGGTCAGCCACCTGCCGGCCGGCTCGGCGGTGGCATCGACCGATCTCGTGCCGATGTCGCAGTCGTGCAGCGGCTCGCCGCCGACCGCGACCTGCGGGGCCACCAACGGCGTGCAGATGAGCGCCGTGAAGACGTTCACCTCGACCGCGCCGCAGTTCAACACCTTCGCCGGCCAGCACGCGGTCACCTCGATCACCGCCGGCGCGACCGCGCAGGTGGGGACCGGCGCCACGGCCGTCTGCGCGACCGGCTACGTCTGCGACAGCCTCTCGGGCGCCATCACCCTGACGACCGGAACCGGCACGCTGTCAGCCGGCTCGACGGCCGCGCCCGACTTCACCGTGAACTTCGCCGACACGCGGACCAACAAGCCGAACTGCGTGGTCGGGCCATTCCTCGTCGGCGCGTCCAGCCAGAACTCCATCGTACACGCAGAGACGACATCGAGCGTGGCCATCGCCAGCGCAACGGCGCTGGCGGCGTCCAGCACCTACACCTCCAGCTACGTCTGCTTCGGCAACTGAGGCGCCATGGCCGGGCAATCCTTCGGCGGCGCATCGGTCGCCAGCGCCGGCGGCGGCTGGTGGCGGATCACGCTGACCGGCACGCTGCCGCAAGCGGGCGCGGCGGCCACGCTCGGCGTGCTCTCCGGCGGCAGCCGCACGTTTGCCGGCGACGGGACCAGCGCCGTGCTGGTCTGGGGACCGACCCTGACCCAGGGCCTCGACGCGGCCCGCCCGTTCACGCTCACCCAGGGGCAGATCGCCAGACCGGTCATCTTCAACCCGCCGGTGGCGCTGACGCCCGGCGGCGTCGAGATGTGGGCGGCGGTGAACGGCGGCGCGAACTGGGCCGGCGCCAACGCCTTCGTCAGCTACGACGGCTCGACATACGAGCAGGTCGGCGTGGTCAACGGCGGCGCCCGGTTCGGCGCGCTGACCGCCGCCTTCGCGTCGGGGTCCGATCCCGACACCACGCACACGCTGAGCATCGATCTCTCAGCCTCGGAAGGGGTGATCGAGAACGCCTCGCAGGCCGCGGCGGATGCGGCAGGCTCGCTCTGCCTGATCAACGACGCCACGCCGGAGCTGATCGCCTACGAGGCGGTGACGCTCACCGCGCCCAACCGCTACAACCTCGCCACCTACATCCGCCGGGGGGTGGAGAACACGCCGATCGGCGCGCACGGCGCGGCCGCGCCGTTCATCCGCCTCGACCAGGCCGTCTTCGACTTCCCCTACCTGGCGACCCAGGCGGGCAAGCAGGTCTACGTGAAGTTCCAGTCCTTCAACGCCTGGGGCGCGGCCCAGGACCTGGCCAACTGCATCGCCTACCCGGTGATCCCGATCCCGCTGGGCGCGCGCGCGCCCACGTCGAGCGCCTGGACCGCGACGCCGACCACCATCTCGAACGGCGGGACATCGGTTCCGGCCATCCTGATCACCGGCCACAGCGACAACCTGTCGGCCTCGGCCATCGAGTTCTTCTACCGCCAGACCGGCACCTCGGCCTGGATCAGCGGCGGCACGACGTCGAACAGCGCCACCCAGTTCCTGATCACCGGCGTCGCCGCCGGCCAGACCTACGACGTCGCGGTCGCCTATGTGGTGAACGGCGTCCTGGGCCAGCTGCAGATCATCACCGCCGGCGGCGGCTCGACCACGCCGAGCGGCGGCTCCGGGGGCGCGCCCGGCACCGCGTTGCTGAGCGATTCGGCGGCGGGCAGCGGCAAGACCTTCACCTGTCCGGCCGGCGCCTACGCGCACGCCGACATCGTGCTGACCGGCCTGGCTGGGTCTGGCACGGGGTACTACACGGGCGGCAAGAGCGGCTCCTTCATCGACACCGGCGGCGGCGGCGGCGGCGCAGTGGTGGTCAAGGGCTTTCCGGTGACGCCGGGGACGACCGTGTTCACCTACACCCTGCCGAGCGCCATCGGCTCGGATGCGACCTGCACGGCGAGCGGGCTGAGCCTGACCGCGCACTCGGGGACCAGCGCAACGTCTGGCGTCGAGGGGACCGGCGCCGCGGCCTCGACCGGCAACAGCGCCACCGGCGCCGCGTCGGTCACCGCCTATGCGGGCCGGGGCGGCGGCCTGACCGACGGCTGGGACGGCGGCGGTCCCGGCGCGACGATCAACGTCTCGTCGGGCGCGGTCACCGCGCCCGGCCCCGACAACACGACCGACGGCTATCCCGGCTCGATCCCCGGCCAGGGCGGCGCCGGCAGCGCGTTCAGCGGCGCCCAGCCCGGCGGCGGCTGCAACCTGCTGATCATTGCGAGGACCTGATGCCTACCGAGAAAGACGAACCGATCGGGCTATACGGCCCCCGGACGTTGGCGGCTGGTCGCGTGGCTCGCGCCGCTGG
>DATNEH010000207.1:0-20124 GCA_035553015.1 Caulobacteraceae bacterium
GGCGGGAAGGGCATCAACGCCGGCCCCGGCGGCTGCGGCACCACCGGTCCCGCGCCGCTGTTCCAGTCGGTGCTGGGCTTCCCAAGCAGCGACCTGCACGAGAACAACGTCGCCTGGCAGACGGGCGTCAACTGGCACATCCAGCCCGAGGTCATGGCCTACGTGAACATCAGCCAGGGCTGGAAAGGCGGCTCGTTCCCGACCGTGGCCATGTCGTCGGCCGCTCAGGCGGTGCCGGTGAAGCAGGAGGGCCTGCTCTCCTACGAGGTCGGCCTGAAGTCGCAGTTCCTGGACAATCAGGTGCAGCTGAACGGCGCCTTCTTCTACTATGACTACAAGGACAAGCAGATCCTCGGCGCCGAGACCGACCCGATCTTCGGTCCGCTGGCCGAGCTGGTGAACGTGCCCAACTCGCACGTCATCGGCTTCGAGCTGTCGGGCGCCTATGCGCCTGAGGCCATCAAAGGCTTGGTCCTCACACCCTCGATCAGCTACCAGAACAGCCGCATCGACAACTGCACCGGGCCGCGCGTGGCGGCAGGCCAAATCGGGTGTAATCCGAACGGCCACTTCATCACGCCCGACGCCTTCTCGCAGAACGTCGACGTCACCGGCCAGGCGTTCCCGTCGGCGCCGGAGCTGCAGGTGTCGTTCGACGCCGAGTACGACTGGCTGCTGCGCGACGACATCAACGCGTTCGTCGGCCTGAACGTCTACTACCAGAGCGACACGCACACCGGCTTCCAGAACCCCAACCCGCCGGCGACGCCGGCCGTCTACAGCCCGGCGCTGACCTGCGGCGGACCCGTGTTCTGCTACGAGCCCAGCAACGTGCCGGCCTACGCGCTGCTCGACCTGCGGGCGGGCGTCTACAAGGGTCCGTGGCGGCTGCAGATCTGGGGGCGCAACGTCACCAACACCTGGTACTGGACCGCCGCGGATCGCGTGAACGACACCATGCTCCGCTACACCGGGATGCCGACCACCTACGGCATGACGTTGACCTACCGGTTCCGCTAGGCGCCTTTCGCCGCCGCGTTATGGTGGCGTCATGAGCGTAGTCAGTGAAGAAGGCGAGACCGGTCTTGCGGCCGGTCTCGCCGCTGTCGTGCGGCGCCGGTTCGGCGCCAACGCCCGCCTCGTAGGGCTCGAGCGGCTGAGCGGCGGCGCCAGCCAGGAGCTGTGGTCGTTCGACGCCGAGGCGGACGGGCGCCGCCATCCCCTGATCCTGCGGCGCAACCCCGGCGGCATGACCCAGCGCGAGGGCGCGTCCGGCATGGAGACCGAGGCGCGGCTGATCGAGCTGGCGAGGGCCGCCGGCGCCCGGGTCCCGCCGGTCGTGCACGTCTGCGAGCCGCAAGACGGGCTCGGCCGCGGCTACGTGATGGAGCGGATCGCCGGCGAGACCATCGCCCGGCGCATCATCCGCGATCCGGAGTATGCCGAGGCGCGGCCGAAGCTTGCGTTCCAGCTCGGCGAGGCGGCCGCGCGCATCCACCAGGTCGATCTCGCCGCCGCCGGCGCGCTGCGCGAAGTCACCCCGCAGAGCAGCCTGGAGGGCAGCTACGCCGGCTACAAGGCGTACGGCGTGCCGCGGCCGGTGGTGGAATGGGCGTTCCGCTGGCTGCGCGAGCACCTGCCGCCCCCGCCCCCGCGCCAGACCGTGGTGCACGGCGACATGCGCACCGGCAACATCATCGTCGGGCCTGAGGGCCTGAAGGCGGTGCTCGACTGGGAGGTGGTCCACCTCGGCGACCCGATGGAGGACCTCGGCTGGATCTGCGTCACCTCGTGGCGCTTCGGCGAGGTCGACAAGCCGGCCGGCGGCTTCGGCAGACGCGAGGCGCTGTTCGCCGGCTACGAGAGCGTCAGTGGCGCGCCGGTCGACGCCGAGCGGGTGCGCTGGTGGGAGGTAATGGGCACGCTGCGCTGGGGCATGAGCTGCGCGATGTTCGGCCGTGAGTTCAGGGAGGGCGACCGCTCGGTGGAGAAGGCGGCGATCAGCCGGCGCACGTCCGAGACCGCCCTCGACCTGATGGCCATCCTGGCCCCGCGCGGGAGCTACCGCCATGCGTGAGCAGCCTTCCGCCGCCGAGTTGATCGACGCCGTCGCCGGCTTCATCACCAACGAGATCGCGCCGACGCTGACTGGGCGCCTGGCCTTCCACGCCCGCGTGGCCGCCAACGCGCTGGCGATCGTCAAGCGCGAGCTCGAGCAGGGCCCGGCCGCCGACGCAGCCGACGCCGCCCGTCTCAAGGCGATGCTGGGCATGGACGGCGACAACGTCGCGCTGACCGCGGAGCTCTGCCGCCGCATCGAGACCGGCGAGATCGCCGCCGACGACCCGGCGCTGATCGACCACCTCTGGGCCACCACGCTGGCGACGGTCGCCGTCGACCAGCCCAACTACGGCACCTACCGGCACATCGTGGCGGCTGAAAAAGGCGGGGAATAGGGAGCAAGACGCGCCATGGACTTCAGCATCCCCGCCGACCTGCAGGCCTATCTCGACGAGCTCGACAGCTTCATCGAGCGCGAGATCAAGCCACTGGAGGAGCGGGACGACAACGTTCGCTTCTTCGACCACCGACGCGAGTGGGCGCGCACCGACTTCGAAAACGACGGCCTGCCGCGGCCCGAGTGGGAAGCGCTGATGCGCGAGGCCAAGCGGCGCGCCGACGTCGCCGGCCACCTGCGCTTCGCGCTGCCCAGGGAGTTCGGCGGCAAGGACGGCTCCAACCTCTGGATGACCGTCATCCGCGAGCACCTTGCGGCCAAGGGGCTCGGCCTGCACTACGACCAGCAGACCGAGCACTCGATCGTCGCCAATAACCCGTTCGTCGTGATGCTGCGCGACTTCGCCAGCGACGAGCAGAAGGCGGACCTGATCCCCGGCCTGCTGAACGGCACGCGGCGCGTCACCTTCGGCCTCACCGAGCCCTACCACGGCTCCGACGCCACCAGCATGGAGACCCGCGGCGTCCCCGAAGCGAGGAACGGCGTCCCCGGCTATCGCCTCGACGGCGAGAAGATGTGGACCAGCGGCATGCACCACGCCACGCACTGCGCGCTCTTCGCGCGCACCAGCGGCAAGGACGGCGATGCGCGCGGCATCACCTGCTTCCTGGTGCCCGCCACCGATCCCGGCGTGAAGGTCGAGCAGTACATGTGGACCTTCAACATGCCGACCGACCACCCACGCGTCTCGTTCAAGGACGTCTGGGTCCCGGACAGCGCCATCCTCGGCCAGCTCGACGCGGGCCTGGCCCTCGCGCAGTCGTTCGTGCACGAGAACCGCATCCGCCAGGCCGCCGGCTCGCTGGGCGCGGCGGTCTACTGCATCGAGGAGAGCGTGAAGTACGCGCGCGTGCGCCGGCCGTTCGGCAAGCCGCTTTCCGACAACCAGGCGATCCAGTGGCCGCTGATCGAGCTGCACACCCAGTGCGAGATGCTGCGGCTGCTTATCCGCAAGACCGCCTGGGAGATGGACCAGATGCCTCATCCTGAGGTGGAGCGACGCATCTCCGACAAGGTTTCGATGTGCAACTACTGGGCTAATCGGCTCTGCTGCGACGCGGCCGACCGGGCGATGCAGGTGCACGGCGGCATCGGCTACTCGCGGCACAAGCCGTTCGAGCACATCTATCGCCACCATCGCCGCTATCGGATCACCGAGGGCTCGGAGGAGATCCAGATGCGCAAGGTGGGCGCGTTCCTGTTCGGCTACATGGGCCCGCGCAAGGCGCAGCTGTCGAACTTGGGCTGGGAGGCCGTCGACTACCGCGAAGAGGGTCAGATCCGCACGAACGTCACGTTATAGCGGGGAGAGCTTCTCTCCCTGCGCCTCGATCAGGCGCTGCTGGCTGGCGAGGATGCGGGCGCCCAGCGGGCCGCTCCATTCGGGGGTTGCGGCGCCCTTCAGGATCAGCGCGTAGCCGTGCTGCGCCGCCGACGGCACGGCCTCCGGGGTCAGCAGGCCCACGATCCAGTCGAGCATGATGCAGCGGAACACGTGGTCGAGCTGGCGCTGCAGCCATTCCTGGCTGATCTCGCGGCCGATCGCGCCGGCCTCGACGGCCGCGGCGATCAGGCCGCGCCAGAAGGCGTCGCGCTTGTCGTTCCAGAGCGTGGCGCGCAGGTCGTCGGAGGTGTCGAACACCGCCGCCCACATCGTCTTGTAGAGCGCCGGATCGGCCAGATAGATCTCGATCTGCAGGTCGACGGCCTGGAAGATCCGCTCCAGCGGATCGGTGGCGCGCAGCAGCGCGAAGCGCTCGCGGAACTCGCGGACGTCCTCCAGGAGCGCGAGCACGATGGCGCGCTTGGAGCCGAACAGGTTGTAGGGCGTCGCCAGGCTGACGCCGGCGCGCTGGGCCAGCACCCGCATCGAGAGGCCGGCGTTGCCGGTCTCGCGGATCAGCTCGCGGGCGGCGTGGATGATGCGGGCGCGGCGCTCGGCCTTGCCAGCCTCGCGCCGGCCCAGCGGCGCCTCTTCCCCAGGGGCCTCGTCCTCGTCGAAATCGAGGAAGGCCTCGGCGGGCGATGGAATCACGCTCATGACCTCTCCCGGCGCGGAAGCGTCAGCTCCGCGACGCGCTACGCTATCTGACGTCCGCTTGTCCCCCGGGGTTCCCCCAGCAAGCGCCTCCAGTTGGCGCAATTTCTCCCGCGGCGCAATCACTCGCAGGGACGCTCGAGGCCGCTTGACCATTGGCTTGGCGTTCAATCCTATAACAAGTTCAAATTATACACACGGGACGCGCGCAAGACGACCGCTGCGGCAAGGTCGCGGAACGCGAGAGGAGGCAAGATGGAATTCGAAGTCGTCGCCGAGGGGTTACAGTTCCCCGAAGGGCCGATCGCGATGCAGGACGGCTCGGTGGTGCTGGTGGAGATCCGCCGCCAGACGCTGACCCGCGTGCTGCCGGATGGCCGGCAGGAGATCATCGCGAAGGTGGGCGGCGGCCCGAACGGCGCGGCGATCGGCCCCGACGGCGCGGCCTATATCTGCAACAACGGCGGCTTCGAATGGATCGACCGGCCGGACGGCGCGACCGCCCCGCACGGCACGGCGCACGACTACAAGACCGGCTCGATCCAGCGCGTCGACCTGAAGACCGGCAATGTGCAGACCCTGTACGACGCCTGCGACGGGAGGCCCTTGCGTGGCCCCAACGACATCGTGTTCGACAAGGACGGCGGCTTCTGGTTCACCGACCTCGGCAAGTCGAACGCCGAGTGGATGCACCACGGCCACCTGCTCTACGCCAGGCCCGACGGCTCGATGATCCGCCGGGTGCGCGAGGGCCTCGTCACCCCGAACGGCGTCGGCCTCTCGCCCGACCAGAAGACCGTGCACGTGGCCGAGACGCTGACCAGCCGGGTCTGGTCGTTCGCGATCGCCGGTCCCGGCGAGCTGGCGAGCGCCGCCGACATGTGGGCGGGCGCCAACGTGATGGGTCCGCTGCCCGGCTACCAGCTGCTCGACAGCCTGGCGGTGGAAGCGGACGGCAAGGTCTGCGCCGCGACCCTGGTCAACGGCGGGATCAGCGTGTTCGATCCGCATGCCGGTCCTGGGGGCGGCGTCGAGCACATTCCCTTCCCCGATCCGCTGATCACCAACATCTGCTTCGGCGGCCTCGACATGCGCGACGCCTGGATCACCGCGTCGGGGACCGGCAAGCTCCTCAAGCGCCGTTGGCCAAGGCCCGGCCTGAAGCTCAACTTCAACGCCTGAGGCTTGACCCACGATGACCACCGCTGAAGCGACGACTTACGAGACCATCCGCTACGAGGTCGACGGCCCCGTGCTCACCGTCACCCTGAACCGGCCCGAGAAGCTGAACGCCTACACCGCCCAGATGGGCGCGGAGCTCGCCGATGCGATCGTGCGCGCCGACGAGGACGATGCGATCCGCGCGGTGATCATCACCGGCGAGGGCCGCGGCTTCTGCGCCGGGGCCGACATCTCGGCCGGCGCCGGCAGCTTCGACACGGCGGGCGCCGGCGCGAAGAACTTCGGCGGCGCCGAGACGCGGGCGCTGCGCGGCGCGGGCGGCGGCTTCGTCGGCGCCCTCTTCAACGCCAAGAAGGTGACCATCGCCGCCTTCAACGGCCCGGCGGTGGGGGTCGGGATCACGCTGGCGCTGCCCACCGACATCAAGATCGCCTCCAGCGCCGCGCGCTTCGGCTTCGTGTTCGCCCGCCGCGGCCTGGTGCCGGAGGCCGGCAGCGCCTGGTTCCTGCCGCAGCTGGTGGGTCTCGCGCAGGCGCTGCGCTGGTGCCTGTCGGGCCGGGTGTTCGACGCGCAGGAGGCGCTGGCGGGCGGCCTGGTCAGCGAGGTGACGCCGCCGGAGAACCTGTTGGCCCGCGCCCGCGAGATCGCCTTGGAGATCGCCGAGACCACCGCGCCGGTGTCGATCGCGCTGACCCGCCAGATGCTCTGGCGCTTCGGCGGCGCGCCGGACCCGTTCGGCCTCTTGAAGATCGACGGCCGCTTCGCCATGACGCTCGGCGGCGGCGGCGACGTGAAGGAAGGCGTCGGCGCCTTCCTCGAAAAACGCCCCCCCAACTTCCCCGGCCGCGTCACCAAGGACATGCCGGCGGGCTATCCCTGGTGGGAAGACGGCCCGGCAGGCTGAGCCTTCCCGTCAAAGGTCTTCCGGGGTTTCGCTGCGGACGGTCTTGCCGGCAGCGCCTGCGCTTCGCCGCCTTCGTAGAGGTACCGCAGGTCTCGACGGTCAGCGCCTCCCCGGCGGGCGCCGCCCCCGCGCCCGGCGCCGCTTCGACCCAGGCGAGCCAGGGGGCATATGTGGCGGCCGCCCAGTCGTCGTCCGGCTTCGGCATTCAATCGGCCGGGTGGGCGGCGTAGCCGCGCGCGGCGACAAGCTGGATCAGCCCCTGCTCCGCCCCACGCCCCTACGCCTCCAGTTCGATGTCCCAGTAGAGGTAGTCGAGCCAGCTTTCGTGCAGGTGGTTGGGGGGGAACTTGCGGCCGTGTTCCTGCAGCTCGAACATGGTCGGGCGGTGCGGGGCGCGGTGCGGGTGCATCTGCGCCTCGCGCGGCGTGCGCCCGCCCTTGCCGAGATTGCACCTGGCGCAGGCGGTGACGATGTTCTCCCAGGTGGTGCGCCCGCCCCGCGAGCGCGGCGTGACGTGGTCGAAGGTCAGCTCCTCGCCCGCGCCGCAGTACTGGCAGACGAATGAATCGCGCAGGAAGACATTGAACCGGGTGAACGCCGGCGGGCGGTCCTGGGCGACGTACTGCTTCAGCGAGACGACGCTGGGCAGCGGCATCTGGAACGACGGCGAGTGGATCAGCTTGTCGTAGGTGGAGACCACGTCGACGCGGCCAAGGAACACCGCCTTGATGGTTTCCTGCCACGGCCAAAGGGACAGCGGATAGTAGCTCAGCGGCCGGTAGTCGGCGTTGAGCACCAGCGCAGGCCAGCCGGACGGCAGGCGGCTAAGCACCTGCATGACCGGGCTCCTTGAGCTCGCGAGCGTCGATGGACCTTACGCCAGGACTGAAGACACGCCTCCTGCGACCTGGGCTGGAACGAAGAGAATCAGGGCTTCCAGGTCGCGTCCTTAAGGGAGATTCCACGACACCACGATGACGGCAAGAGGACGATTAGGCGGCGCGTAACCGGTTTCGGCTAGGTGAGGCAGCAAAATCACGAGGCCCGGGGGCCGAAACCGCTATGAATCCCGTCCTTTCCGACATCGTCCGGCAGCTCAAATCCGCCGGCCGGATCACCGCCGACGACGTCATCGCCATGCGCCGCGAGGTCTATGGCGCGCCCGAAATGGCGCGTGAGGACGTCGAGGCGCTGATCGCGCTCGACCAGGCCGTCAGCGACGCCCCGCCCGAGTGGGGCGGCTTCGTCGCCGACGCGATGGTCGATTACGTCGTCCACCAGCAGGATCCCGAGGACTTCGTCGACGACGCCAAGGCCGCATGGCTGACCTCGGCCTGCGCCGGGCCGCTGACGCGGCAGGGCGGCCTGGAAGCGCTGGTGCGGGTGCTGGAGACCGCCTCGAGCGCGCCGGAGGCCCTGGAGAGGTTCGTGCTCGGCAAGGTGAAGGCGGCGGTCGTCGCCACCGGGCGGCTCGCGGCCGAGGACGTGGCGCTGATCCGCCGGCTGGTGTTCGCCGGAGCGAGCGAAGGCGCCATCGGCGTCACCCGCGAGGAGGCCGACGCCCTCTTCGACATCGACGAGGCCTGCGGCGCGAACGCCGATCCGGCCTGGCCGCCGTTCTTCGCGCAGGCGATCGACGACGTGCTGACCGCGGTCAGCCCGTTCCATCTGGAGAGCCGCGGGGACGCGCAACGCGACGAGGCGTGGCTGGCGAGCCGGCCCGGCGTCTTCGACTTCTTCAAGCAGATGGCCGCCAGGCCCGACCTGGGGGGCGCGCTGGGCGACATCTTCCACCCCAACGAGGGCGAGCGTCGCGAGTGGGAGGGCCCCGAAGCACAGATGCAAGCCGATGAGGCGGCGGCAGCGCCGATCACCGACGAGGAAGCCGACTGGCTGATGAAGCGGCTGGGCAATGGGCCGCTCAGCGCGGCGGGCCAGGCGCTGGCCGAGCGCCTGAAGGCGCAGGTCCCGGAAGCCGGCGCCCGGCTGAAGCCGCTGATCGACGCCGCCTGAGGCGGACGCGATCCGAGCCGGGCGCCAGAGCGCCGGCGTCACTACATATGGGAATCTCTGGGTTGTTGTCGCCGTCCTGGACGGCGGGCGGCCCGTTCAAGGGAAACTTGGCCGCCGGATGGGCGTTCGAGGAGCGGCGGGCTTGGGCGCGCCACTCCTCGAAGCTTTGGCCCTTCACGGACTTGCGTCCTTTAGGCGCCGACGAAAGCCGTGCCGGCGGCGAGCGCCAGGCCGAGCAGGACAGTGACGGAGACGATGCTCCGGTCGAGGGCGCGTTCGAAAGCTTGAGCGAGAGACATGACTAGGTTCCTGAATTTCTGGTTGCGACCCCGGGGGAGCGGGGCTGTCCATCTGGACAGTGCTAAGATAGTCCCTATCTGAACGGTGTCAACATCCATCTTTACACCGTTCGGATAAAGTTTTACGGTGGTCGCAATGAGAGAAACTGGAAGCGCCCAAGTCCGCCCGTACCACCACGGCGATCTGTCCCGTGCGCTGGTGGAAGCCGCCCGACGCATACTGGAGGCGGAGGGTCCGGCGGCGCTGTCGCTGCGCGCCGTGGCCCGCGAGGCCGGCGTCAGCCCGGCCGCGCCTTACCACCACTTCAAGGACAAGACCGAGCTCCTGGAAGCCGTCGCCCACGAGGGCTGGGAGGCGATCGGCCAGGCGATCACCGAGGCGCGGCGTTCGAGCGCCGATCCTGGCGAGGCGCTGGGCGCGATCGGCCTCGCCTATCTCCACTTCGCCCGCGACAACCCGGCGCTCTACCGGCTGATGTACGACACCAGCCGCGACCGCACCTCGATGCCCGAGCACGGCAAGGAGGAGGACAGCGGCCTGGCCAACGTGCAGGGGGCGCTGATTGCGGCCGGGGCCGACCCCAACGACGACTTGGAGCTGCAGCTGGCCACGGTGGCCTCCTGGTGCGCGGTGCACGGCCTGGCCGAGATGTGCAATTTCAAGGACTTCGAGCCGCTGAAGGCGGCAATGGGCGGCGACGAGGCCTTCCTGAGGGGCATCCTGCGCCACTTCGGCACCTTCCAGGCGCGCGGTCCCAAGCACTGAGCCCACAAGCCAGCTACGCGACCCGCTTCGCCCCTTCGCCCACAGGCTTCCTGCACAAGGGGCACGCGTTCTGCGCCCTCACCGCGTTCGAGGCCGCCCAGGCAGGCGGCCGCTTCGTGCTGCGCATCGAGGACATCGACTTCACCCGCTGCCTCCCGGTGTTCGAAGCGGCCATCCTCGAGGACCTCGCCTGGCTGGGGATCGACTGGGAGCGGCCAGTGCTGCGCCAGTCCGAGCACACGGCCGACTACATGGCTGCGCTCGAGCAACTGCGGGCGCGCGGCCTCGTCTACCGCTCGTTCAAGACTCGCAAGCAGATCCTCGACGAGGCCCTGAGCGCCCCGCACGGCGCGCCCGAGGGCTATCGCGGCGCGGCGCTGGCGCCAGATGAGGAAGCTGCGCGGCTGGCGGCCGCCGAGCCGTTCGCCTGGCGGCTGGACCTGGCGGCGGCGCAAGCGGCCGTCGGGCCACTGACCTTCAACGAAGCGGGCGAGGGGCCGGCCGGCGAGCACGGGACCATCGCCGTCGACGCTGGGCCGGCCGGCGACGTGGTGCTGGCGCGCAAGGACGTCGGCGTGGCCTACCACCTCGCCGTGGTGGTCGACGATGCACGCCAGGGGATCACCGAAGTGGTTCGCGGCCGTGATCTCTTCGAAGCGACCCACATTCAGCGCGTGCTGCAGGCGCTGCTCGGCTTTCCTGCGCCGCGCTACCGCCACCACCGCCTGCTGCTCGGCTCTGATGGCCGGCGCTTCGCCAAACGCGACCGCGCCGAGACGCTGAGGGCGATCCGCGAACGGGGCGTCACCGCCGAGGAATTGCGGGCGGAACTGGGGTTCTGAGCGCGGCCTACCCCTTCACCCAGTAGCGGTAGCGGTATTTGGAGATGAAGCCCTCGGCCTCGTAGAGGGCGATGGCCGAGGCGTTGTCCTCGTCGACCTGCAGGTAGCCGCGGGCGGCGCCGGCCGTCGCGGCGACGGCCGTCAGTGTGCGGAAGATGCGGCGCGCCAGGCCCTGGCGGCGGAATGTCGGGGCGGTGCGCATGCCCATGATCCCGGCCCAGTCGGCCTCGATCGCGCAGACCCCGACCGCGGCTGGCGCGCCGCCGATACGGATCAACGCGAAGGCCCGCGGCCGCGGCACCCGCGCCAGGGCGTCCAGCCGTTCGCGCGCGTCGGCGTCGTCGCCGAACGCCGGGTCGGCGAAGACTTGCCGGAACGCCGCGTCCGGCTCGGCCAGCGCCTCGGCGTCCGGATCGAGCTTGCCGGCCAGCGGTCCGACCATGGTCAGCGTCGGCGTGCGGGGCGCGTAGCCGCGCGCGGCCAGCCGTTCGGCGAGATCGAGCGGGTGGCTGCAACCTTCGACGATCTTGAAGCGCGGCGTCAGGCCTCGGCCGGCGTACCAGGCCTCGGCCGCCGCGATCGCGTCCTCGACGCTGCGGTCGGGCGCGTCCAGCGGCCAGCAGGTGTTGATGCGGCCCGATTGTCCGGCCGACGCGTGCAGGCGCCAACCGCCGAGCTCGGCGCTCTCCGCGGCCGGCCAGCCGCGCGCCGCGATCGGCTCGAGGACGCGCGGATCTGTCATGCGCCCTTCCCCCGTTCAGAAATACCAACGGGCGCCGACTCGAAGGAGCCGGCGCCCGCCAAGCTACTCTATTGTCGCGTTATCTCAGAGAGTCTTGAGATTCACCGCAGCCGTGCGCCCCCGCTCGGCCTGCAGCTCATACGCAACCTTCTGACCTTCGTTCAGGCCGCGCAGCCCCGCCCGTTCCACGGCGCTGACATGAACGAAAACGTCCTTTCCGCCATCGTCGGGTTGAATGAAGCCGAACCCCTTGGCGGAATTGAACCATTTGACGGTGCCGTTGGCCATGTCGCCTCTGTTCTCCTTAGACTTACGCCCTTCCGCGCGACCCCAAGTCCCTAGGCTGGGGGCCACGCACAATCGCCCTACGTCTGGGAAGCGGCTTGTTCGGTTCCGGCGAAGCGCCCCGCAAGGTCGCCCCGGGGGAGTTCGCGGGCGCGATCGTCTGCAGGCCCAAAGCACGGATTGTAGGTCGAAATGCGCATGCCCGATTGCGGCGGTCAACCCTAAACGCGGCCGCCGGCGCAGCCCTAGCGGGTCTTCTGGAGCGCTTCGACCACACGCAGAGCGTCGGGTCCCGACCAGTCGGCGCCGCCCGCAACGCGCGCCCTCACCACCCCCGACGGGTCGATCAGGAAGGTGGTCGGCAGCCCCTGCGCAGGCGGTTGCAGCGCGTAGGCCAGCGCAAATTTCGGGTCGTTGTAGAACGGCAACGGCGGGCGCTTGGCGATGAAGCTCTGCGCGTTGGCGCGGTCGTCCTCGCGGTCGAGGCTGATCGGCACGATCGCCACCGGCTGGCCTTTCGTCTCGCTGGCGAGCTTGGCCAGCGTCGGCATCTCCTGCACACAGGGCGCGCACCATGTGGCCCAAAGATTGACCACCACCGCCTTGCCCTTGAACTCCGCCAGCGTGTGGGTCTTGCCGGCGGCGTCGACGAACGGCGTCGTGGGCGCGGGGCCCGGCTGCGCCTCGAGCGTCAGGCTCTTCATCTCGCCGGTCGCCAGGCTCTTCAGATCGGTCGGCGCGGGATTGGATGAGCAGCCGGGGATGACGTATAGAGCCGCGGCCAAGCCTGCCCCGGCCAAGAGAGCCCGCGCGCCCCCCGGGGCGCGCGCCACCCGCCCGCCAGATCGAACCAGTTCCATGCCGCGCAAGACCTCCGACTCCGAGGGCGACCTCAAGACCCAAGCTCACGACGAGGCCATGGGCCGTCCTCAGGATCGCACCGAGGGCCATCTACTATGGGGCGGGCGGTTCTCCGCCAAGCCCGGCGCGCTGATGCAGGCGATCAACGTCTCGATCGGCTTCGACAGGCGCCTGGCGATCGAGGACCTGGCCGGCTCGAAGGCGCACGTCGCCATGCTGGCCGCGCAGGGGATCATCTCGGCGGAAGACGAGGCGGCGATCCAGCGCGGCCTCGTCGACATCGAGCAGGAGATCGCGGCCGGGACCTTCCCGTTCCGCGAGGAGTTCGAGGACATCCACTTCAACGTGGAGAAGCGGCTGGACGAGCTGATCGGCCCGGCGGCAGGGCGGCTGCATACGGCCCGCTCGCGCAACGACCAGATCGCGCTCGATTTCCGGCTCTGGGTGCGCGCCGCCTGCGACCGCACCGTCGAGCAGATCATCGGTCTGCAGCGCGCGCTGGTCGGCCAGGCCGAGGCGCACGCGGCGACGCTGATGCCCGGCTTCACCCACCTGCAGAGCGCCCAGCCGGTGACCTTCGGCCACCACCTGATGGCCTACGTCGAGATGCTGGGCCGCGACGCCGGCCGCTTCGCCGACGCCCGCGCGCGGATGAACGAGAGCCCGCTGGGCGCGGCGGCGCTGGCCGGCACCTCGTTCCCGATCGACCGCCAGATGACCGCCCGCGCGCTCGGCTTCGACCAACCGATGGCCAACAGCCTCGACGCCGTCTCGACCCGCGACTTCGCGCTCGAGGCGTTGGCGGCGGCGGGGATCGTCGCGCTGAACCTGTCGCGCCTCGCCGAGGAGATCGTGCTGTGGGTGACGCCGCAGTTCGGCTTCGTGACGCTGTCCGACGAGTTCACCACCGGCTCTTCGATCATGCCGCAGAAGCGCAACCCGGACGCGGCGGAGCTGACCCGCGCCAAGACCGGGCGGGTGCTGGGGGCCTTCGCGGCGCTCTCGCTGGTGATGAAGGGCCTGCCGCTCGCCTATTCGAAGGACATGCAGGAGGACAAGGTCCCGGTCTTCGAGGCGTTCGATGCGCTGGAGGTGGCGCTGGCGGCGATGACCGGCATGATCGCCGACCTGAAGCCCAACCCCGAGCGCATGGCGGCCGCGGCGGGCGCCGGCTTCGCCACCGCCACCGACCTCGCCGATTGGCTGGTGCGGCGCCTGAACCTGCCGTTCCGCCAGGCCCACCACGTCGCCGGCCAGGCGGTGAAGAAGGCCGAATCGCTCGGCGTCGAGCTCGCCGATCTGCCGCTGGCCGAACTGCAGGCGCTCGAACCGGGCGTCACCAGCGACGTTTACGAGGTGCTGACGCCGGCCGCCTCTGCGGCCAGCCGGACCAGCTTCGGCGGCACGGCGCCGGAGCGCGTGCGCGCCGAGATCGCGCGTTGGAAGGAGATTCTCAGGTGATGCGCACTCTCATCCTCTCGCTCGCGGGCTTGAGCTTCGTCGCGGCGGTCGCCGGCTGCGGCAAGCAGGGCGATCTCGACCGGCCGGGCCCGATCTGGAGCGCCCAGACCAAGGCCGAAGCCGCCGCCCAGAAGCGCGCCCAGGCCGACGCCGCCAGCAACGCCACCGCCGCCGGCAAGACGATCGGCCCGCAGAACCCGGCGGTGGTCCCCTACACCACCACCGAGCCGCTCAGCTCCTCGCCGATCCCCGGAGAGCGCACCAACCCTTCCGGCTCGCCTCAGCAGGGCGCGATCCCGAACCCGGGCCAAGGCCCGCATTGAAGCTGCCGTGAACCACTTCGAGCTCCGGGAAGGCGAGCTCGCCTGCGAAGGCGTTCCGCTCAGCCGCATCGCCGAGGCGGTCGGCACGCCGGTCTACGTCTATTCCACCGCGACGCTGGAGCGGCACTTCACGGTGTTCCGCGACGCCCTGCGCGCCCACCCGGAGATCGGCGAGCCGCTGATCGCCTACGCGCTGAAGGCCAATTCCAACATCGCCGTGGTGCGGACGCTGGCAAGACTCGGCGCCGGCGCCGACACCGTCTCGGAGGGGGAGATCCGGCGCGCGCTGGCGGCCGGCGTGCCGGGCGAGCGGATCGTGTTCTCCGGGGTCGGCAAGACCGCGGGCGAGATCGCCTTCGCGCTGGAGGCCGGCGTCGCCGAGATCAACGTGGAGTCGGAGCCCGAGCTCGACCTCGTCGCCGCCGTCGCGGCCGAGAAGGGCGCCCGCGCGGCGATCGCCATCCGCGTCAATCCGGACGTCGGCGCGGGCGGCCACTCGAAGATCAGCACCGGGCACGCCGAGTCGAAGTTCGGCGTCTCGTTCGGCGAGGCCGAGCGGCTCTACGCCAGGGCCAGCAACACCGCCTCGCTGCGCCCGCTGGGCGTCGCCTGCCACATCGGCAGCCAGATCAGCGACCTCGCACCGTTCCGCGACGCGTTCGGGCGGATGCGCGGGCTGGTGGAGCGACTGCGCGGCGAGGGGCTGGCGGTGGAGCGGCTCGACCTCGGTGGCGGGCTCGGCGTGCCCTACTTCAACCAGCCCGACCCGCCGGCCCCGGCTGAGTACGCGGCCGTGGTCGCCGACGCGGTGCGAGGCCTCGACGTGCAGCTGGCGTTCGAGCCGGGGCGGGTGATCGCCGCCAACGCCGGCGTTCTGCTGGCGCGGGTGATCCACGTGCACCAGCGCCCCGAAGGCCGCCGCTTCCTGGTGCTGGACGCGGCGATGAACGACCTGATCCGTCCGGCCATGTACGACGCCTACCATGACATCCGCCCGGTGCGCCCGCGGCCCGGCGCGCTGGCGCCCTACGACGTGGTGGGTCCAGTCTGCGAGACCGGCGACACCTTCACGCGCGAGCGCCTGCTGCCGCCGCTCGAGGCTGGCGACCTGGTCGCCTTCATGACCGCCGGCGCCTACGGCGCGGCGATGGCGAGCGAGTACAACTCCCGCCCGCTGGTTCCGGAGGTGCTGGTGAAAGGCGCCGACTTCGCGGTGATCCGCGCCCGCCCGAGCTACGACGCGATGCTGGCCGCCGAGGAAGCGCCGGCGTGGCTCTCACCATAGCCACTCAGTCCGCCGCTGCGATGTAGGGCAGGCCGCGCATGCGGCCCTCGGCGTCCATGCCGTAGCCGACCAGGAAGCGGGGCGGGGCGTCCCAGGCGGCGAAGTCCGGCTCGATCGAGCGCGGCGTCGGCCAGGGTTTGCGGGCGAAGACGCAGGTGATCACCTCGCGCGCGCCGGCGTCGCGCACCAAGCGCGCGGCCTCGCCCAGCGACAGGCCGGTGTCGACCACGTCGTCCAGCACCAGCGCCTGGCGGCCCGCCATCGGGCGCTGCAGGTCGGCGCGCACCTGGCAGCGGCCGCGGCTGGCGCGCGCATCGCCATAGGACGCCAGCCAGAGCGCATCGAACGCGACATGGCGGCCGAGCCTTGCCAGCGCCCGGGTCAGATCCGCCGCGAACCAGAGGCCGCCGGTCAGGAGGCAGACGGCGACCGCATCGTCGGCGACTCGCGGCGCCAGGCGCCGGGCCAGCGACTCGACCCGCACGTCGACGTCGCGCTCGGTCAGCAGCACCTCGAGCTGGTCGGCCCGCTCGCTCATCGGCCCGCGGGCGCGGCGTTGGCCGCGGCGGGCGCGGTGGCCGGTCCGGCGACGGGCGCAGAGTTGGTCGCCGGCGCCAGGGCGGCGCCCGCCGGCGCGGCGTCGGCGGTCGCGCCGCGCAGGGTAAAGGCGGGCGGGGCCGCGGTCACGGCCGCCGGCGTGCGCGCGGCGGTGGTCGACGCCCCGGCGACGGCGTCCAGCGCGAAGTCGATATCAAGGTTGGCCGCCGAGTACGGCGGATCGAGGAGGTAGGTGACGAAGTGACGCGACTCGCCGGGCGGAATGCGGGCGTTGTCGAGCGTGGCGATCTGACCGGCCACGCGCTTGCCCTGCGTGTTGAGGATGCTGACCCGCAACGGCGGCGCGACCACCGGGCGATCGATCACGTTGCGGATCACGCCCGAGACCGCCAACGCCGCATGGCCCTGCACCAGCGTGGGCTCGGTGTGCACCTGCTCGATCGTGAGCCCGGTCGGGTTCACCGGCAGGCCGATCGCCGCGTAGAACGAGGCGGTCGGCGGCCAGGCGCGCACCACCCCGTCCCGGAAGACGACACCCGTCCCGATCAGCGCGATGACCACCACCGCGGCGGCCGCCCAGGCGACGCCGGTCACCGCCGCCTGGCGCAGGCGGCGCTCTTCCTGGGCGCGGTCGCGGAAGACGCGCGGCAGTTCCTCGGCGGTGATCGGCGCTGGCTCGGCGGCGGGCTCCGGCGCGGGCTCGCGCGCCACCGCCCCGTCCTCGGACGTGACCAGCTCGAGCGGACCCTCTGGATGCGCCATCCAGCGCGCGCCGCAATTGGCGCAGCGCACCTTGCGCCCGCCAGAGCGGATCTGCGCGTCCTCGACGAAATAGCCGGTGGCGCACTCGGGACAGGTCAGTATCATGCGAGGCGAATCGGACGTCCGAGCAAACCCTCATCGAGGTCGCCGATTTCGGCGCTCATGTCCAGGAAACCGCTCGACCTCCCCTCAACCGGTGCGTCCCAGCCCATCGTCCGCTTCGAAGGCGTTTCCATGCGCTACGGGCGCGAGCCCGAGGTGCTGAAGGAGATCTCGTTCGAGCTGAAGCGCGGCTCGTTCCACTTCCTCACCGGACCGTCCGGATCCGGCAAATCGACGCTGCTGAAGCTGATCTACCTCGCCGAGGAAGCCTCGCGCGGGCGCATCGAGATCTTCGGCCAGGACCTCGCCTTGCTGCAGCGCAAGGACCGGCCGCTGATGCGCCGCCGGGTGGGCGTGGTGTTCCAGGAGTTCCGGCTGCTCGACCACCTCTCGGTGTTCGACAACGCCGCGCTGTCGCCGCGCATCGCCGGGCGCAAGCCGGCGGGCTACCGCGACGATGTGGCCGACCTGCTGAACTGGGTCGGGCTCGGCCAGCGCATGCAGGCGATGCCGCAGGCGCTCTCCGGCGGCGAGAAGCAGCGGCTGGCGATCGCCCGGGCGGTGATCAACCGGCCGGACATCCTGCTGGCCGACGAGCCGACCGGCAACGTCGACGAGGCGATGGGCCAGCGCATCCTGCGGCTCTTCCTGGAGCTGAACCGCGTTGGCGCCACCGTGCTGATCGCCAGCCACGACCTGGAGCTGGTGGCGCGGTCCGGCATGCCCGTGCTGCAGCTCGAGGACGGCCGGCTTGCGCCCGAGCCGAACTTCGCTCCAGAACGCACGGCATGAGTCTGGTTTTCGACGTGAATCGCTGGTGGCCGGCGCCGCTGCTGCCGCGCCGTGACGGCCGCGACCTCGCGCTGCTGTTCGTGGTGGCGGCGCTCTCGCTGCTGGCGGGGCTGGCGGCAGTGGGCGCGCTGGCCGGCCATCGCGCCTCGCAGGGCTGGCAGACCGAGCTCACCGGGTCGGCGACGGTGGTCGTGCGCGCCCAGGGGACCGAGACCGCCGACGAAGCGGCCGCGCGGGCGGCGGACGTGGTCTCCGGCGTCAGGGGCGTCACCGAGGCGCGGGCGCTGGAAGCGGCCAAGGCGCAGGCGCTGATCGCCCCCTGGATCGGGCCGGGCGCGCTGCCGCCCGACCTGCCGACGCCGCGGCTGGTCGCCATCGAGCTCGACCGCAAGACCCCCGCCAGCGGCGCCGCCATCGCGGCGGCCCTGAAAGCGCACGGCGTCGACGCCGACGTCGACGACCACAGCCGCTGGTCGGCGCAGATCATGCGGGCCGGCGCGGCGACCGAGGGAATCGCCGCGGCGATCTTTGCGCTGATCGTGGCGGTGCTGGCCGCGGTGGTGGCGTACGCCACGCGGCAGGGCCTGGCGGCCCGCCACGACGTGGTCGAGGCGCTGCACCTGTCCGGCGCCACCGACGGCTACATCGCGCGCCTCTTCCAGGCGAGATTCGCGCGCTCCGCGGCCCAGGCCGCACTGGCCGGCGCGGTGCTGGCGGCGGCCGCCGCGGGCGCCCTGAAGCTGGCCACCGCCGGCGACGCGCAGCTGACGGCGCTGCTGCCGATCGCCTGGACCGACCTCGCCGCGGTCGCCCCTTTCCCGATCCTCGGCGCCCTGGCCGCGGCCGTGACCGCGCGGGTCACCGCGATGGCCGCGTTGGGCGCGCGGCCCTGACCATGCGCGCCCCGACGATGCGTACCTGGGCTGAACCAACATGAGGACATTGGCGGCGCTCTTCGTCGTGCTGCTGGTCTGGAGCACCGGGCTGCTGGCCTTCGCCGCGCGCGTCGACCGGATGACCCCCGCCGACGATCCGGCTCCGGCGGACGGCATCGTGGCGCTAACCGGCGGCTCGGGCGAGCGGATCGTCGCCGGCATGCGGCTCCTGGAGGACAACCGGGCGAGGCGCCTGCTGATCAGCGGCGTCGGCCAGCACGTGACCCGCAGCCAACTGCAGGACATCGTGGGCGCGGCCAAGCCGCTATTCGACTGCTGCGTCGACCTGGGCTTCCAGGCCGCCAACACGCTGGGCAACGCGCGCGAGACCGCCAACTGGGCGCGCGCGCACGGGTTCAAGACGCTGATCCTGGCCACCGCCGACTACCATATGCCGCGCGCCCGGCTGGAGCTGCGCGCCGCGCTGCCCGAGGCGACGATCGAGCCCTATCCGGTGGCGACCACAGAGCTGAAGACCGGCGAGTGGTGGAAGACCCAGCTCGGCGCGCAGCGGATGACCCTCGAATACTGCAAGTACCTGGCGGTGCTGGCGCGCGAGACCTTGCTGGGCCTCGGCCCGAAGCCGGCGCCGCCGAGGCGGGGGTGAGGCAACGTTGATCCTGATCCGCTCGCTGATCTTCGTCTTCGCCTTCTATCTGTGGACGGCCGTGCTCGCGATCCTGACCGTGCTGCCGGTGGTGGTCGGCCCTTGGCGCTGGACGCTGGCAATCTTCCGGTTCTGGGCGATCGGCATCATCGTGATGCTGCGGGTCATCTGCGACATCAAGGTGGAGCTGCGTGGCCGCGAGAACATGCCGAAGGGCCGCGCCATCATCGCCCCCAAGCATCAGTGCATGTTCGACGTGTTCGCGCAGTTCGCCTGGCTGGACGATTCCTGCTTCGTGATGCGCAAGGAGCTGATGCGGATCCCGATCTTCGGCCTCTACGCGCGGAAGGCGGGCATGGTGGTGCTGGACCGCGAGGGCGGCGCCAAGGCGCTGCGGGACATGCTCGCGCAATCGCGCGCGCGGCTGCAGGACGTCCGCCCGCTTGTGATCTTCCCGGAGGGCCACCGCGGCGAGCCCGGCGTCGCAGGCGACTATCACCCCGGCGTCGCCGGCCTGGCGCGCGACCTGGAGCTGCCGACCTACCCGGTCGCCACGAACTCGGGGCTCCACTGGCCGGCGCACGGCTTCTTGCGGCGGCCGGGCACGATCGTCTTCGAGTACCTGCCGCCGATCCCCACCGGCCTGAAGCGGGCCGAGTACATGCGCCGTCTGGAAACCGAGATCGAGACCGCTTCGAACGCCCTGCTAAGCCTCTGACGCCGCCGCCTCGCGCGTTTGGACCATGTGCAGCAGCGTCTCCATCCCCCGGTCGCGGATCGCCTCCTCGCGCAGGTGGGCCACCAGGTCGGCGAGGTAGTCGACGTTGCGGCCGGAGAGGCCGGTGGCGC
>DATNEH010000208.1:0-11048 GCA_035553015.1 Caulobacteraceae bacterium
GTTCCTGGCGCGGCCAGTGTAGTCCGGGCAAGTTCCCCGCCGCTGCGCGACTGTGCGTGGTTCGAGACGCGCGTGCGGCGCTCCTCACCATGACGAAAGAGTTGGAGCTCACCGTCTTCGTCATCCTGAGGAGCCCGTGCAGCGGGCGTCTCGAAGGACGCAGAATAGTCCCGCGAGGCCGTCAGCAACTGCGGTTGCAGGTCGTCATGCGGCTGACGCAGTTGTTGCGCTGGGTGAAGTTGCGCGCGCTGGCCTCGCAGGTCAGGTCGCGGGCGTTGCAAGTCTGCCGGCACGACTTCTGACCGGGCCGGGCGGCGTGCGGACCGAACTGGCGCGGCGAGACGCAGCGGCAGGCGTGGGCGAGGCTGCTCAGGCTGGAGGTCGCCATGGTGTGGCAACGTCCGTCCGCCGGCGGATTGCAGGCGGCGCCCGCGTCCGCGCAGCGACCGTCCGCACCCTGTGCGCAGGCGGCTGCGAGAGCCGGGCCAGCGCCCGCGCCGGCGAGCAGGATCATCGCGGCCAGAAGGCCAAGGGGCGTCAGGTGTCGCATCACCACATCTCCCTACGCACTCGCAGCCAGTGACGGCGCCGGGCGCGCCAGGACAACGCCCCGGGTAAAACCCTAGGCGCGGCGGCGCTTCACCCTAGATCGCGCTGCGTTCCGAATGAACGCTGAATCGCGATCTACACTTTTGAATCCGGGGCGGGGGCACTGCGTGAGTTACTGGGCGCTCGCGGACCGCGCAGCCCTTACAGGAAGCGCGGGAAGGCGTAGCTTATTCCCCGTTCGAGGGAGGCCCGGCGTGGAGCGGCTAAAGACAATCGGCACGGTGCTGCTCGTGATTGTCTGTGGTCTAGTCGCCCTGTTTTCCTGGTCTGCGGACGACGATAAAAATACTAAGCTCACCGAAGCGCACGACCTCGCCGAGCAAAACGATCAGGCCATAACCGATCTAACGAAGCGGGTTGACGACCTAGAGAACGAGGTTAACGCCCTCCAGGCCCGACGACTGCCGGATTCCGAATGATTTAGGAAACTGAGGCAGTGCCAGGGGAGGATTCAGCTTTCAGGCGAATCCGCCTGAAACCATCCTGCGCTAGCGCTCCACCGGCAGCACGAAGCTCGGGTCGAGCGTCTTGGCCGGGTTGTAGCCGCCGACCTGGCCCATGATGCTGCCGGGGTGCAGCAGTTCGTAGCCGAGCAGGGTCTGCAGGTCGCGGCTCATGCCGCGCACCGTCTCCTTCGGCACCCCGAGGTAGAAGTTCTCCTGCGGCCGCGCCCAGGGCTCGCAGTAGTGGTTGGTGTAGGCGAGTCTGGGCTGGTCGGTCTGGTTCGCGCCGGCGCCGTGCAGCAGGGTGCCGTGGAAGACGCAGAGCGCGCCGGCCGGCATGGTCAGATGCTTGACCGCGCGGGTGTCCTCGGTCTCCTGGCCCCGCATCAGCGCCACGCGCAGCGCCTGCGCGCGCTCGGTCGTCCACTTGTGGCTGCCGCGGTACATGACGGTGCCGCCGTTCTGCGGCGTGAACGCGTCGATCGCGCCGATGGTGCTGATCGAGAACGCCGGGCGCGGCCGCGGGAACGGGTAGAACCCGTCATCAAAGTGCAGATTCTGCGCCTTCTCGCCGGGATAGATGCAGATCGCGTGGTTGGCGCTGAGCAGGTAGTTGGGCCGCAGCAGCCGGTCGAGGATGGCCAGGAGGCGCGGATCGGCCACGCATTCCTCGAACACCTTGCCGCGCCCGACGATGGTGTAGACGCGCTCGGTGGTGTGGCCTTCGAACGGGTTGCGGCCGCGGTACGTGCCGAGGTGCGGCGCGAGCCCGGCGCGGAACGCCTCCAGCTGCGCCGGGCTGAGGTAGTCCTCGATGATGGTGAAGCCGGCCTCGTCGAGCTCGGCCATGTGGCGCTTCAGGTCGAAGCCAGGCGGCAGGTCGCGCTTGATCGCAGGTTCCATCGGCATCCATCCGCGTTGCGATTGACGATACGCGCCGGCGCAGGCGCCCGCCATTCTTGTGTTTGCCGGCGAACTCACCACCTGAGCGCCCGCGAACTCGCCCGACGCTCGGCCGACGCTCGGCCCGCGAGGCTTGACCGCGGCGCGCCCGCCCCGCTAGGTGGCGCCCGTGACCCGCGCCGCCCGCCTTCGCCAAAGCTATTACCGCCAGCTTGCATAGCTGAGCGGCCGGTTTCGTTTTCGTCCCAGCCGCCCGATGGTCGGCGGCGGGGTCTGAAAGAAGACGACGGTCTCCGGCCAAACGGCCAGATCAGGAGCCGTCGATGACCGACCCGAACCCCAGCCCCGACCGATCCGCGCCCAATCGGGCCGCGCCCGTCTACGCCCGCATGGCGGTGATCGGCGGCGGCCTGATCGGCTCATCGGTGATCCGCGCGGCGCGCGAGAAGGGCGCGGCCGGCGAGATCGCCGTCGCCGACGCCAATCCAGTCCACCGCGAGCGGCTGAAAGAGCTCGGCATCGCCGACCAGGTGACCGCCGATCCGGCCGAGGCGGCGCGCGGCGCCGACCTGGTGGTGCTGGCCGTGCCGGTAATGGCGATGGGCGAGGCGGTGGCCGCGGCGGCGCCCGGCCTGCAGCCCGGCGCGACGCTCAGCGACGTCGGCTCGGTGAAGGGCGCGGTCGCCGAGGCGATGGCCGCCAATGCGCCGGATGGCGTCTTCGTGATCCCCGGCCATCCGGTGGCGGGCACCGAGCAGTCCGGTCCGGACGCCGGCTTCGGCTCGCTGTTCGAGAACCGCTGGATCATCCTGACCCCGCAGAAACGCGCCGATGCGCCCTACCAGGCCGCCCTCGAGCGGCTGACCGACTTCTGGCTGCGGCTGGGCTCGCGCGTCGAGCTGATGGACGAGCGCCACCACGACCTCGTGCTGGCCGTCACCTCGCACCTGCCGCACCTGATCGCCTACAACATCGTCGGCACCGCCGCCGACCTCGAGGAGGTCACCCAGGGCGAGGTGATGAAGTACTCCGCCGGCGGCTTTCGCGACTTCACCCGCATCGCCGCATCCGATCCGGTGATGTGGCGCGACGTCTTCCTGACCAACAAGGACGCGGTGCTGGAGATCCTCGGCCGCTTCACCGAGGACCTGCAGGCGCTGTCGCGCGCCATCCGCTGGGGCGAGGGCGAGAAGCTGCAGCAGCTCTTCACCCGCACCCGCGCCATCCGCCTCGGCATCGTCGCCGCCGGCCAGGAAAGCGCCGAGCCGAACTTCGGGCGCGACAAGCGCGGATAGGGAGGAAACGCAATGACCGACGCCGAGACCGCCGCCCTGGCGAAGCGCTTCTTCGACTGCATCGAGGCCGGCGACGTGGATGGGCTGGTGGCCTGCTACGCCACCGACGCTGAGATCTGGCACAACACCGACGGGCAGGTGCAGGGGCCGCAGGACAATCGCGTCACGCTGGGCGGGCTGGTGCGGTACTTCGCCGACCGGACCTATGACGAGCGGCGGCTGGACGTGTTTCCCGGCGGCTTCGTGCAGCAGCACGTACTGAGGGCCACGCGGGTGCGCGACGGCGCGAAGGTGGCGCTGGCGGCCTGCCTGGTCTGCCGCGTGCAGGACGGCAAGATCACCCGGCTCGACGAGTACTTCGACTCCGCGGCGGTGACGGCGTTCACGGGCGCCTAGCGCCTACCCCACTGCGACTGGCCGGCGCTGACGGCGATCGCGCCGTTCTGGCCGATGGGCTGGCAGACGGCGCCGGCCAGATGGCGGTAGCCGTGCGTGCCGATGCCCGCCTCGACCACGCCGTGCGGGGCGGTGTCGAGCTTGCCATCGGGCTTCACGCGCTCGGGGCCGCACGGGCCCATCGCGACCCCCTGCGGCGCGGCGCTGTCGGTGACGCCGGCCAGCGGCGGCGGGGGGCCTTGCGGCTGCGGGGGCGCCTGCGCGGCGCTGCTGCTGGTCGTCACCGGTCCGTCGGCCCAGGCGGCCCCCGCGGCGAGGCAAAGGGCGGCGGCGATGAAGATCAGGCGCATGGCGCTCCCTGACGACGCTATCCGAAACGCTACCCGAAACGCTTCCCCGACGCCCGCCCGCGAGGCGGCGAGCCTCTATGGCCGCGGCGCATGTCGGAAATGCGCCTGGCTTGTTTCCATCCGCGCGCATCGACGCCCGATCTCACAGCTTCGGCCGCGCTGACAGCCGCTGCAAATCAGCTATGAGAGGTAATCTCGCCCCCCCAGCCACCCTAGAGGCCGACCCGGACCATGACAGCTTTGCAGGCGATCATCATGGCCATCGTGCAGGGGATCAGCGAGCTCTTCCCGATCTCCAGCCTGGGGCACGCGGTGATCCTGCCGGCGCTGCTGGGCTGGAAGAACGTCGACGAGGCCTCCGACAGCTTCCTGCCGTTCCTGGTGGTGCTGCACCTCGGCACCGCGGCGGCGCTGCTCGCCTACTTCTGGCGCACCTGGTTCGACTTCGCGACAGCCATCCTGGTGCGGCGCGGGCCGAAGGCGGAGGGCGAGCGGCGGATCTTCTGGCGGGTGGTGGCGGCCACGATCCCGGCGGTGATCGTCGGCTTCCTGCTGGAGAAGGAGCTGAAGCGCGCGTTCGGCGCGCCGGTGCTGGCCGCCGGCTTCCTGATCGCCAACGGGGTGATGCTGTTCGCCGCCGAGCGGCTGCGACGCGGCCGCCATGAGCGCCCGCTCTCGCGCCTGCGCTGGGTCGACGCCGTGATCATCGGCCTCTGCCAATGCCTGGCGCTGATCCCCGGCTTCTCGCGCTCCGGCGCGACGATGGCCGGCGGCTATCTCGCCGGCCTCGACCACGAGGACGCGGCGCGCTTCTCGTTCCTGACCGCCACGCCGGTGATCCTCGGGGCAGGCGTGCTGGAAGTCCCCAAGCTCATCCACGCGCACGACAAGTTCGGCAGCATCGCGATCATCTCGGGCGTGGTCGCCGGCGTCGTCGCCTTCATCTCCACGGCGCTCCTGATGCGCTGGTTCCGGCAGACCGAAATCCGCGCGTTCGACCCGTTCGCACTCTATTGCGCTGTCGCGGGCGCCGGCTCCCTGGCCTTCCTGCTGCTGCGGTAAGCGGGCCGCGTTTCGTCGCAGCGGGCCGGCCCGCTTTGCGTTCATTCCCTCGACGTGCGAATTCGGGGCAAATCGTTCGCGGATTCGCGCTTCGGGAGCCAGTCGCAACTCAATGACCACCCAAGCCGAGGCCGCCGACGCCCTAGCCACCGCCCCGCCGGCTGACCTTCCAGTCTCCGACCGGCAACGGATCCTGATCTACCTCAGCGTCCTGGTTTTCGTCATCGGCTTCGCCGCGCCCAACGCCGGCCTGATCGACATCCCGATCAGCTTCTTCCTGAAGAACCGGTTGCATCTGAAGGCGCAGGAGGTGGCCATCTTCCGGCTCATCGCCGGCCTGCCGCTCTACATCGGCTTCCTTTGGGGCTTCGCGCGCGACACCTGGAACCCGTTCGGGCTGCGCGACCGCGGCTACATGATGCTGTTCGGCGCGATCGGCGCCGTCCTCTACGCCGTGTTCGCGTTCGTGCCGGCTTCGCAGCCGTCGTTGATCCTCGCCGTCGTGACGCTGACCGCGGCCTTCCTGTTCGTGCAGAGCGCCCAGACCGGTCTTGGCGCCACGATCGCCCGCCAGCACGTGATGACCGGCCAGATGTCGTCGGCGCTGAACATCGCCGCCAGCATCGCCGGCCTCATCCCGCTGTTCCTCGGCGGCTACCTCAGCACCTTCCTGGAGGGCGAAAAGGCGGAGATCGCGGCGCGCATCCTGTTCCTGACCGGCGGCGTGGCGATGGCGGCGGTGGCGATCTACGCCGCCTGGCGGCCGCGCGTCGTCTACGACAACGTCCATTCGGAGAGCCGCGAGTTCCACCCGCTGCAGGACTTCGCGCGCCTGTTCAGGCACTGGCCGGTCTATCCGGCGCTGCTGATCTGGTTCCTGTGGAACTTCGCGCCCGGCTCCGTGACGCCGCTGCAGTACTACCTGCAGGACACGCTGAAGGCGCCGGATTACGTCTACACCAACTGGTACGCCCTTTTCGGCGGCTTCTTCATCCCGACCTTCCTGCTCTACGGCGCGCTGTGCCGGAAGGTTAAGCTGCGGACGCTGCTGGTCTGGGGCACGGTGGCCGCCGTGCCTCAGATGGCGCTGCTGCTGTTCGCCAAGACGGTGATCCTGAGCTACGCCGCGGCCATTGCGGCCGGATTGATGGGGGGTGTCGCAACCGCCGCCTACCTCGACCTGATCATCCGCTCATGCCCGAAGGGGCTGGAGGGCACCATCGTGATGGCCTCCAACGCGCTCTATTTCCTGGTTTCGCGCGCCGGCGACCTCCTCGGCACCACGCTCTACGACAACGGCAAGCACTACTCGACGCTCGTCTTCGGGCAACGGCTGGGCGGCAGCCTGTTCCAGCACTTCGGCGGCTTCGGCATCTGCGTCGTCGCCATCACCGTCGTCTACGCGTTGATCCTGCCGACGCTGCTGCTCGTTCCCCGTCGCCTCACCGCCACGCCCGACGGGGTGGCGCCCGAGGGCGGATTCGACCAGCAATAACGCTCCTTCCCCGCGGGGGAGGATCAGGCCGCCCGCTCGGCCCGCGCTTTGGCGCGCAGTTCATCGATCGGCCGCAGCCCTGCGTCGGTGCGGATGTGCCAGTAGGTCCAGCCGTTGCAGGCGGGCGCCGACTGCACCATGGCGCCCAGCTTGTGGATCGAGCCGGTGAGCTCGCCCATCGCCAGGCTGCCATCGGCGCGGACCTTCGCCCGGTGCTGGCCCTTCGGGCAGACCACCTCGTCGCCGGGGCGCAGGTAGCCGGCCTCGACGATCTGGCCGAACGGAATGCGCGGCTCGTCCTTCTTCGAGCCGGTGATCTCCAGGTCGGACGGTGCGGCCGGGATCACCTGCTCGATGCGGCTGCGCGCCAGCGAGACATAGCCCGGGTTCTGCTCGATGCCGATGAAGCGGCGGCCGAGCCGCTTGGCGACCGACCCGGTGGTGCCCACCCCGAAGAACGGATCGAGGATCACGTCGCCGGCCTTGGTGGTGGAAAGGACCACCCGATGCAGCAGCGCCTCGGGCTTCTGGGTCGGGTGCGCCTTGGCGCCGTCCGCGCCCTTGATCCGCTCCTCGCCGGTGGCCAGCGGCAGCGTCCAGTCCGAGCGCATCTGCAGGTCGTCGTTGGCGACCTTCATGGCGTCGTAGTTGAACGTGTAGCGGCGCGCGCCGCGGCTCTTGGCGGCCCAGATCAGCGTCTCGTGCGCGTTGGCGAAGCGGGTGCCCTTGAAGTTCGGCATCGGGTTGGACTTGCGCCAGACCACGTCGTTGAGGATCCAGAAGCCGAGGTCCTGCAGCGCCGCGCCGACCCGGAAGATGTTGTGGTAGCTGCCGATCACCCAGAGCGCGCCCTCGTCCTTCAAGACGCGCCGCGCCGCTTTCAGCCAGTCGCGGGTGAAGCGGTCGTAGGCCTCGAACGAGGCGAAGCGGTCCCAGTCGTCGTCGACCGCGTCGACCTTGGAATTGTCGGGGCGCAACAGCTCGCCGCCGAGCTGCAGGTTGTACGGCGGATCGGCGAACACCAGGTCGACCGACCGGTCGGGCAGCTTCGCCATCTCGGCGATGCAGTCGCCAAGGATGATACGCTCGGCGTCAGCTTTGCCAGAGACGCTTCCCGCGGCTTTTTTCGACGCCATCGCCTCACTCTTAGGACTGGCGCGGACCATGGGCGGGCCCGGCTTAAGGCAGACTTAACTACGCGGGACACGGCCGCACGCACGATGGCCGTGCTCGAGGACCACTAATCACCGATCGAACCCGGCGCCAGCGCGTTCCCTCGGACAAGCGAAGGCAAACCCCAGGCAGTTCCGCGGGCTGATCCCGATCTAGCCGTCCCAGTCGACCGTCGCGCCGTGCGCCTGGACGACGGCCAGGCGCCGCTCCTCGCCGCCGGGCCACAGCGTCAGGCGCAGCTCG
This sequence comes from Caulobacteraceae bacterium, assembly GCA_035553015.1. Lineage (GTDB taxonomy): Bacteria > Pseudomonadota > Alphaproteobacteria > Caulobacterales > Caulobacteraceae > Acaudatibacter. Next base: position 7,970 of record DATNEH010000208.1, read on the forward strand.
ATCGGGATGATGCGGCCGGGCGCCGGCTCCATGCGCAGCCAGGCGAGCGGCGCATCGGGCGTGGCCGCGGCCCCGTGCAACTCGATCGCCGCGGCGAGCGCGGCCTGGGTGCGGGGGCCGAGGTATTGCCAGAAGATCGAATGATAGACGGCGGTGGCGACGCCGGCGCGGGGCGCCGCGCGCGCGAGCGTCCAGTCCACGGCGTCGGCTTCCTCGACGCACACGCCGGCCGCGAGCGCCATCTCGACCGCCGCATCGAAGCGGGCGAGGCGCTCGGTCTGGTCGGGCCAGAGGTAGGCCTTCAACCGCCGGCGCTGGGCCGGATCGGCGACGTTGATCGGCTTGCGGTCGCAGGCGGCGCGGCTCGCGACCTCCAGCGGCGCGCCGAGCGGCGGCGGCGGGCCGGTCCACTCGGCGGTCAGCGCCAGCGGCGAGGCGGGGTCGCCCCAGCTTCCAGCGGCGCCGTAGTCGTAGTGGTAGCGGCTCCAGAGCTGGTTGAGGCCGGCGCTGGCGCCTAGCTCCAGGCAGGCGAGCGGCAGGCCGGTCTCGGCCGCCACCGTGAGGAAGCCCGGCAACAGGCAAGCCGAGCGGCGCACCTCGTTGGTCTGCGGCTCGTGCGCCATGAAAGCGGCGAAGGGCGCCGGTTCGCGGGCGATGGCGGCCTTGGTCGCCGCCCAAGCCGCGGCGGCGTCGCTGGCCGGGGGGAACGCGGCGGCGAGCGCCGGGTCGTGACCCGAGAGCGCCAGGTCGTGGATCGCTCCGAGGAAGCGCAGCGCCACCGCGGCGCCCATCAGGTCCTCGAACGACTGACCCTCCCACGGCGCGAAGAGGGCGCGCACGCACGGGGAGAGGTCGGCTGCGATCAGCCCGGCGAGCGCGCCGTAGAAGGCAGAGCCGAACTGGGCGCAGACGCCGGACTGGGTCTCGAAGTTGCGAGTGAGCGGATCGTCGGTCATGCCGCGACGGCGCCCGAGCCGCCCGCGCCGGTCAATCTTGATTGATCAGGTCAACGCCGCCGCCGCGTCGTCAAACGGCAGCTCGGCCTGCATGGCCTCGTCGAACGCCAGCATCGGGTCCTTGCCCATCAGAGCAAGCTTCACCGGCCCCCAGGCCATGCGGTGCAGCGGGCAGGGCCCCAGCTTCAGCAGCGCCTCGGCGTGGACCGGCGCGCGGTAGCCCTTGTGGCCGGCAAAGCCGTAGCCGGGATAGACCTCGTCCATCTGCGCCATCAGCCGGTCGCGCGCGGTCTTGGCGAGGATCGAGGCGGCCGCGATCGAGGCGGAGATCGCATCGCCGCCGACCACCGTCTTCACCTCGCACGGCAGCGGGAAGCGGTAGTTGCCGTCGACCAGCGCGTAGACCGGCGCCACGGCCATCGCCTCCACCGCGCGGCGCATGGCAAGGCCGGTGGCGTGCAGGATGTTCAGCGTGGCGATCTCCTCGACCGAGGCGAAGCCGACGCCCCAGGCGACCGCCTTCTCCTTGATCTCGACCTCCAGCGCCTGGCGCCTCAGCGCCGAGAGTTTCTTGGAATCGTCGACACCCTTCGGGATCCGGCGCGGCTTCAGGATCACCGCCGCGGCGCAGACCGGCCCCGCCCACGGCCCGCGGCCCGCCTCGTCGACCCCGCACACCGGGCCCGGCGAGACCTTCTCGAGCCGCATCGTCGGCATCAGGCCGCCCTCACGAGCTTGGCGACTTCGCCGTGGCGCGGGCAAGTGACGACGTGGTCGTTGACCATGCCGACCGCCTGCATGAAGGCGTAGACGATCACCGGGCCGACGAACTTGAAGCCCTTGGCCTTCAGCGCCTTCGACATCGCGGCCGCCTCGGGCGTCTGCGCCGGCACCTGGCCGATCTCGGTCCAGCGGTTCTGGAGCGGCGCGCCGCCGACGAAGCTCCAGAGCCAGCTGGTGAAGTCCTCGCCGGCGTCGCGCATGGCGAGGTAGCGCCGCGCCCCATCGATCGCCGCGTCGATCTTGGCGTTCGAGCGGATTATCCCGGCGTCGGCCATCAGCCGCGCGCGGTCGGCCTCGCCGTAGCGGGCGACCACCTCGGGATCGAAATTGGCGAACGCGGCGCGGAACGCCTCGCGCTTCTTCAGGATGGTGATCCAGGCGAGGCCGGCCTGGAAGCCGTCCAGCACCAGTTTCTCCCAGAGCGCGCGCGGATCGTACTCCGGCACGCCCCATTCCTCGTCGTGGTAGGCGACGTAGATCGGCTCCTTGGGATTGGCCCAGGCGCAGCGTCCGTCGGTGTCGAAAGTGGCCAGGCCCACGCGACGCTCCTCTCCCTGCCCCCGTCTGCCGAAGAATCGCGCGGCGGGCAACTTCGGCGGCGCCAGGAAAATTCACTTCCGCCTGCGTCGCTTCAGCCCATAGGGTCGCGCCGAGACAAGGGAGGTGCTCGTCATGCTCAGCTGGCGGATCGGGCGGGTGACGGTGACCCGCGTCGTCGAGATCGAGTTCAACACCCGCTACCGCGCCGATGCGCCGTTCATCCCCGAGGCGACGCCCGAGGCGCTCAAAAGCACGCCCTGGCTCTATCCGAACTTCGTGCGGCCCGAGGACGGGGCGCTGAAGGTGTCGATCCACGCGCTGCTGGTCGAGGCGCCGGGCATCCGGCTGATCGTCGACACCTGTCTCGGCAACGACAAGCCGCGCGGCCTGGTGGGCGGCAAGCCGCTGGCCACCAGCTTCCTGGAGGACCTGAAGGCCGCCGGCTGGGCGCGCGAAACCGTCGACCTGGTGCTCTGCACTCATCTGCACGTCGACCACGTCGGCTGGAACACGATGCTGGTGGACGGGGCGTGGGTCCCCACCTTCCCGAACGCCCGCTACCTGATGGGCCGGCAGGAATACTCGCACTGGATCGTCGAGGCGGAAGGCGAAGCGCCGGCGATCATGAACGACTCGGTGAAGCCGGTGTTCGACGCCGGGCTCGTCGACCTGGTGGAGATGGACCACCGCATCTCGCCGGAGCTGCGCCTGACGCCCACCACCGGCCACACGCCCGGCCACGTCAGCCTCTTGATCGAGAGCGAGGGCGAGCGGGCGATGATCACCGGCGACATCATGCA
>DATNEH010000209.1:0-9789 GCA_035553015.1 Caulobacteraceae bacterium
GACGGACGCGGGCTCGTCTCGACGGAGTGGCTCGCCGAACACCTCGCCGATCCAGGGCTGCGCCTCTTCGACGTGACCGTGCACCTGCGGCCGGCGACCCCAGGTCCCTATACGATCGAGAGCGGGCGCGCGGACTACGAGGTCGGCCACGTGCCGGGCGCGGCCTTCCTCGACCTGGCGCGCGATCTCTCGGACCCCGATGCGCGGCTGCCCTTCACCAGGCCGTCGCCGGAGCGCCTGGCGGCGGCGCTCGGCGCGGCGGGCATCGGGCCGCGGAGCCTCGTGGTCGCCTATTCCGCGACGACGCCGATGTGGGCGACGCGGCTCTGGTGGCTGCTGCGCGGCGCCGGTTTCGACAAAGTCGCCGTGCTCGACGGCGGGCTGGCCAAGTGGAAGGCCGAGGCTCGCCCGCTGGAGACGGGCGAGCGGCGCTATTCGCCGGCGCAACTGACGCTCGCGCCGAAGCCGGACGCCTGGGCCGACAAGGAGGCCGTGTTGGCGGCGGTCGGCGACGGCGGCATCTGCACCATCAATGCGCTGTCGCCGAGCGTCCACAGCGGCGAGTCCGCCACCAACTACGGCCGCAAGGGCCACATCGCCGGCAGCCGCAACGTGCCCTACGCGGCCCTGCTGAAGCCCGACGGGACCTACCGCGACGACGCCGACCTCCGCGCGCTGTTCGATGGCGTCGGCGCCTTCGAGCGGGCGCGGGCGATCTGCTACTGCGGCGGCGGGATCTCGGCGACCATGGACGCTCTGGCGTTGACGCGCCTCGGCCACCCATCCGTCGCCGTCTATGACGGCTCGATGTCGGAATGGAGCCGCGATCCTTCGCTGCCGATGGAGCTGGGCGCATAAGCCGAGGCTGCCCTCCTGAGATGACCCGATCGAACCGCCATCGCGTCAAGCTTAGCGGGATCGATTCCGCATCGTAGCGAGCAGTCGCTCGAATTGGTCGCGATAGTTGCGGCTTTTTCGGACAGTAGACACCAGCGTTATTGGACTCACATCAACGACAACAGCCCGGCTTGATTATCTGACATCCGCGTGATCTGGCGCGAAAACCAGACGTAAACTGACAGTTTGCCGCACCGGACGCAGGTCGCCTCGCTGGAACCGACCTGCTAACCACCGCATCGGCGCGCGGGTCTGCGGGAGGGCGGCGCGTCGGAACCGCTCCCCTAGTCCGGGAGCCCCGACAACCCGCAGCCCCAAGAGGCTCAATGAAGACGACACCGGCCGCCTCGGCCGCGTGGGGGCCCTCCCGCGCGTCCACCTACGCGATCACCCTTCCTCTCGCGCTGGCGGCCGCCGCCGTCGCCTTGACCCCCGCCTCGCAGCTGCAGAGCTTCGCGCTGGATCCGTTCAGCCCCCCTGCCATCGCGCCGGCCAGCACCGACACCAACCTCGCCGCCGCCCCACCGTTCTACCTGCACGCGGCAACTTCGGCCGAGGCCGCCCGCGCGGTCCGCTGCCTGACCGACGCCATCTACTACGAGGCCGCCAACCAGCCGGTGGAGGGACAGCGCGCCATCGCGCAGGTGGTGCTCAATCGCGTGCGCGATCCGCACTTCCCGAAGTCGGTCTGCGGCGTCGTCTACGAGGGCTGGGCGCGGCGCACCGGCTGCCAGTTCTCGTTCGTCTGCGACGGCTCGATCCGCCGCCGGCACGCTGACCCGGTCGCCTGGAACCAGCTGAAGCCACTCGCCGAGCAGGCGCTGAACGGCTACGTGGTCCCGGAGGTCGGCTCGGCGACGCACTACTATGCGCAGTACGTGCGCCCGAACTGGGAAGGCACGGTCGCCAAGATCACCCAGATCGGCGCCCACATCTTCTGCTCGTGGCAGGGCCGCGCCGGCTTCGTCAGCGCGCTGGACGAAGCCTATCAGGGCGGCGAATTCGCTATCTCCGACGCGGTGCTCGAAGGCGAGGGGCAGCCGGCTCCCAGGCAAGCGGTGCTGACGAAGGCAGTCTCCAGGAAGCTGGTCTCAGGCAAGACGCTCGCCCGACACCGACTCGGCCGCGTCACCGGCCGCTTGCGCGTGGCCTCGAGCGATCACGGCGACGCGAAAGCCTGATCCGGCCTCCCGGCGCCCCACCCAACTTTACCCCCCCGCGACGTTGGTTGCCCTCCGAAAATCGGCTAAGGGTCGCCCCGCATCGCCAGCGCCGCCGGTGGAAAGGGAAGACGCCATGACCTTGAGGATCAATTCGGTAGCCCCGGACTTCACCGCCGAGACCACGCAGGGAACGATCCACTTCCACGACTGGATCGGCGACGGCTGGGCGGTCCTCTTCTCGCACCCGAAGGACTTCACGCCGGTCTGCACCACCGAGCTCGGCTACATGGCCCAGCTGAAGCCGCAGTTCGACAAGCGCAACACCAAGATCATCGGCCTCTCGGTCGACCCGGTCGACAACCACGCGCGCTGGGCCAAGGACATCGAGGAGACGCAAGGCACGGCGGTCAACTACCCGATGATCGGCGATCCCGAGCTGAAGGTCGCCAAGCTCTACGACATGCTGCCGGACGACGCCGGGGCCACCTCGGAGGGCCGCACGCCGGCCGACAACGCCACGGTGCGCTCGGTGTTCGTCATCGGTCCGGACAAGAGGATCAAGGTGATGCTGATCTATCCGATGAGCACGGGCCGCAACTTCGACGAAGTGCTGCGCGCGCTGGACTCGGCGCAGCTGACCGCGCGCGAGCCAGTGGCGACGCCGGTGAACTGGAAGCCGGGCGACGACATCATCATCCCGACGTCGGTCACCGACGAGCAGGCCAGGGCCAAGTGGCCGGAAGGCTTCAAGACCCTGAAGCCCTACCTGCGCATCGCGCCGCAGCCGAAGGGGTGACGCTCTAGCCGCGAGCGCGCACGGCGGTTCTGCGGGGAGGCGGGCCATGATCTTCGAGACCTTCGCGGCGGGCGGCTGCAAGTCCTACCTGGTCGGCTGCGAGGCCACCTGCGCGGCGGTGCTGATCGACCCGGAGATCTCGCTCGACGACCACTATGCCGGGGCCGCCAGCCGCTGCGGCCTGCACATCCGCTACGTGGTCGACACCCACACCCACGCCGACCACTTCTCGGCCAGCCGCGCCCTCGCCAGGCGGTTTGGCGCGCCGCTCGTCATGCACCGCCTCGCGGTCTCGCCGCATCCCGACCTGCGGCTCGACGACGGCGACATGCTGGCGGTGGGGAACCTGCGCCTCAAGGCGCTGCACACGCCCGGCCACACGCGCGATTCCATGTGCCTGGTGATGGACGACCGGGTCTTCACCGGTGACACGCTGCTGATCGGTGGCACAGGCCGCAGCGATCTGCCCACCGGCGATCCGCACGCGCTTTACGAGAGCCTGTTCGACAAGCTGCTGAAGCTGCCCCCTGAGACGCTGGTCTTCCCCGCGCACGACTACAAGAACCTCGGCCACACCACCATCGGCGCCGAGCTCGAGAGCAACCCGCGCCTGCAGAAGACGGGCCGCGCCGAGTTCGTCGAGATGATGGAGAAGCTCGACCTGGCCGCGCCGACGCACCTCACCGAGGCGCTACGGGTGAACCTCAGCGGCGGCAAGTCGGTGGCGCAGTTGCTGGCCGAGGCCGGCGAGAAGGTGCCGTTCATGTCGCTGGCCGAGCTCAATGACCGGCTGGGCAGCAACAGCCGCGACCTCGTGGTGCTCGACCTGCGCGAACGCGACGCCTTCCAGGCCGCCCATATCCCGGGCGCCCGCCACCTGCCACGCGGCCAGCTGGAGCTGCGCGTCAACACCGAGCTGCCCGACCCCACCGTGCGTATCGTCACGGCCTGCGAGTTCGGCAAGATCTCGACCCTGGCCGCCGCCACCTTGCGCGAGCTCGGCTTCCTCCGCGCCGCCGCGCTGGACGGTGGCATGCAGGCCTGGCGCGAAGCCGGGTACCCGCTGGAGAGCTAATCGCCCGACGCCGCCCCCGCCGCCAGCGCCTCGAACGCGGCGATCACGTCCTCGCGCCGCACGTCGTTGGGCGACAGGATGAACTGCCAGACGACGCCCATCGCCAGCGCCTGGATGGCGAGCGCCAGCGCGTGCGGGTCGATCGCCAGCCGTGCGCCGTACTGCGCCTCGAGGTCGGCGGCGATCTTGGCGAACATCCCGCCGTAGACGCCCGCGACCGCGGCGCGCTGCGCCGGGTCCTTCACCGCATAGAGCGCATAGCCGATCACCATCTCGCCGCCGCGCGCGCCGGCCGGCAGCTGGTCCAGCAGCCGCTCGGCGAACGCGCGCAGCTGCGCCTTCAGCGGCATCAGGGCGCTGAAATCGCGACCAAGCTGCATGCCCTGCGAGCCGATTGCGGCCTGCATCAGCTCGTCGCGCCCGGCGAAGTTCGAATAGATCGAGCCGCGCGTGACGCCGGCGAGGCGCGCGATCGCCTCCAGGCTGGCGCCGTCGAACCCCGTTTCCTCGATCACCGCCAGCGTCGCGGCGATCAGCTTCGCCCGCGTGCGCTCGCGCTTGTCCCCCCGCCGCTTCGGCGACTCAGCCATGGCCTTGATTGTACATCGTGCATAATATACGGATCGCATATTACGAGCGAGGGCGATCATGGGCGCGCCGCCAGCCAGTCCGCCGATCGGGGAAGCGGTTCGGGCCGCGCTCAGGGACGCCGCCCTTTCCGCCGTCCTGCTGCTCGCGCCCGCGGCGCCGCTGGGAACCTGGCTCTGGCCGGCGGGCCTCGTGTTCGTCGCCGCCAATGCCGCGTTTCAGCTGGCCAGCAACCTGGCGCTCGCGACGTGGCGGCCGGCGCATTTCCGCATCCGCCAGCAGAGCGTCGTCGCCGCCCGGGGCAGCGGCCAGCCGCGTGTCGATGCGATCGGCTCGGCGATCCTGGTCGGCGTCGCACTGGGCTGGACGGCGTTCATCCCGCTCGACGTCTTCCGCCTGCATCTGTTGCCGACGCTGCCGCCGTGGCTCAGTTGGGTCGGCGTCTGCGCCGCAGTGCTAGGTAATCTCGTGACGGTGCTGGCGGTGTGGGAGAACCGGTTCGCGACACCCAACCTGCAGGACCAGACGGCCAGCGGCCAGCAGGTGGTGCAGAGCGGGGTCTACGGCCTCGTCCGCCACCCGATCTATCTCGGCTACGCGCTGCAGATCGGCGGCCAGGCGCTCTGGCTCGGCAGCACCGCGGCCGCGCTGATCGGCGTCGGCATCTACCTCGCCGCCACGCTCGGGCGCATCCGCATGGAAGAACGCGACCTCAACGCCCGCCTCCCCGCCTACGCCGCCTATGCGAGGCGCGTCCGTGGCCGGCTCATCCCGTTCCTGTTGTAGTTGCGCGCCAGCTAAGCTTGGTGCTTGGCGTCGTCGTGAGTAGAGAGGGCGGATGAACTGCCCGAACTGCGGAACCGCGCTCGAGCCGGCCAAACGTCATGGCGTCGAGGTCGAGGTCTGCCGGTCGTGCCGGGGACTCTGGCTCGACGCCAGGGAGCTCGACCAGCTCGAGGACGAGGCGTTCGACCTCGGCGACACGGAGAAGGGCACGCTGGTCTTCGCGCGCGAGCCGTCGACGCGGCTCTGCCCGCAATGCGGCGGCGTGCTGCAGGGCTTCCAGTACCGGCTCTACGACCTGCCGCTGGAGTTCTGCGAGCAGGGCCACGGCTATTTCCTCGACGCGGGCGAGGACGACCGGGTGCTGGCGCTGATGCGCGAGGAAGAGAAGCGGCTGAAGCGCTCCGACAAGGCCGAAACCCGCTGGGCCGCCCACCTGAAACACCTGCGCTCGGGCGCCTTCTTCGAGAAGCTGAAGAACCTGCTGAGCTAGGGGGCGCCTCGCGGCGCTCCCCTCCCCGTCGCTGGGAAGGGGCTTTTCATTTCGCCTCGTCCAGCCGCGCGAACGCGGCCTTCAGCGCACGCATCGCCTCGACGGCGCGCGGGATGCCGGAATAGAGCGCCAGGTGGTTGACGATCTCCTCCAGCTCGGCGCGGGTCAGGCCGTGGCGCAGGCCTCCCGGGAAGTGCACGTCGAGCTCGGCCGTCGCCCCCAGGGCGACCAGGATGGCGATCACCACGATCGAGCGGTCGCGGCGCGACAGCTCCGGCCGGCTCCAGATCTCGCCGAACGCCCATCGGTAGGCAGTGACGCCCAGCTCGCCGAGCAGCGCCTGCATTCGGGCGAGGCCCTCCTCCGCGGGGATCGACTGCGCGGCGCCGGCGATCGTGGTGAGCACCGCCGCCCCGTCGCGGTCGCGCTCCGCGTCCGATTTGGCGGCCGACGGCTTGCGCTCCGGCAGTTGCTCGACCTTCAGCGCCTCGCGCAGGCCCGCGTCGACCTTCCGGCTCGCCGCCATCGCCGCGGGGAAGCCGGCGTAGGCCGCCACGTGCGGCAGGATCTCTTCGATCTCGATCTGGGTCAGACCGTTGCGCAGCCCGATCTGGGTGTGCAGCACCAGCTCGTCGTCGCGCGCCTGCGCGGCGAGCGTGGCGATCACCATCAGCGAGCGGTCGCGTCGGGGCAGCTGCGGCCGCGCCCACATCTCGCCGACCACGTCGTAGGCCATCGAGCCCAGCGGCCCCTGGCGGCGCCCCAGCGCCTCGGCCACCCGCTCAGGCTCGCCGGCCGGAAAGAAGATGCGGAAGCTCTCGGCCGCGGCCGCCCGCCGCTCCGCGTGGGTCCTGGACGCCGGCATGCTCGCCTCCCTCGTTGTTCACGGGCCGCGTGGGCCGCGGCTCACCTCAGCTTCAGGAACGCCGGGTCGCGGAACGGCTCGCCTGCCTTCATGCGCTTGTGGAAGCCGCTGACATTGGGCCCGGCGCCGCCGTCGCGCGGGTCGTAGACCGCGTCCTCGCCGAAGAAGCGCAGCGTCAGCGTGCGCCGCCGCGTCTGCGGATGCGTGGGCGCGCCACCGTGCAGCGTCTTCGGGTGGAAGAGCACCACGTCGCCGGGCTCCGTCGCAAACGAGACGATGTCCCAGCCGCTGCGATCGGCCTCGATGTCGGGCAGCCGCGGCAGCGGCGAGTTGGGGTGGGTGGGCAGCGTGTCGTCGTTCGGGTCGAAGCGCGAGCCGTTGTAGAGGATGCCCTTGTGCGAGCCGCGCACGAACTCCAGCGAGTCTTGCTCCGTGGTCGGATCGAAGGTGATCCAGGCCACCGCCAGGTCGTCGCCGGCGATGGCGAGGTAGGACGAATCCTGGTGCCAGGGCGTGCGGCGCGTCTCGCCGCCCTCCTTCAGGAACACCTGCTCGTAGAAGAACCAGACGTCGTCCGTGCCCCAGATCCCGGCGATCTGCGCCGGCAGCGGCGAGGCCTCAAGCATCCCGCGGTAGCCTTCGAGGCAGCGCGGATTGAAGAGGTCGTTCAGGAAGACGCCCTCGCCTTTCTGCGGCAGTCGGCTCGCGCCCGGACCCGGATTGGCGAGGCTCCACTCGTAGGCTTCCTGCGCGGAGGCGAGCGATGCGGGATCGAGCGCGTCTTTCAAGAGGACGACGCCATCCTCTTCGTACTGGCGTTGCAGCGACATGCCGGGGATAGTCGGCGCCTTCACGTGCAGTAAGGCAAGGGCGAGCGTTTCAGTGGCGGAGACGAGGCAACAGGCGGCGCAGCCCGCGTCGATCGTGCCAGGCGGCGACCAGGACTGGGCCGAGCTGGCGCCGCTCGCCAAGCTCGCCGCCTGGATGGACGACCGCGGCCTCGGCGACGGACCGATCGAGCACCCGCGCCTCCTGCCCGGCGGCACCCAGAACATCCTGCTGCGCTTCTCCCGCGCCGGCCGAGAGTACGTGCTGCGCCGGCCACCGAAGCACCTGCGCGCCAACTCCAACGAGACAATGCGGCGCGAGGCGCGCGTGCTGGCGGCGCTGGCCGGAACCGACGTGCGCCATCCGGCGCTGATCGCCGCTTCGCCAGAGGAGGATGTGATCGGCGCGGCCTTCTATCTGATGGCGCCGATCGACGGCTTCTGCCCCCGGGACGAGATGCCGGCGCTGCACGCCGGCGACCCGGCCATCCGCCACGAGATGGGCTTGCAGATGTTCGGCGCGATCGGCGCACTGGCGAACGTCGACTGGCGCGCCAACGGGCTGGACGGGCTCGGCAAGCTCGACGGCTACCTCGAGCGCCAGGTCCCGCGTTGGCGCGCCCAGCTCGAAAGCTACCACGAGCACGCCGGCTGGCCGGGGCTCGCCGGCTTGCCGGGCGTCACCGAGATCGGCCGGTGGCTGGAGGAGCGCCGCCCGCCGTCGTTCAAGCCCGGCCTGATCCACGGCGACTTCCACTTCGGCAACGTGCTCTTCCGCCGCGACGGACCCGAGATCGCGGCGATGGTCGACTGGGAACTGACCACGCTCGGCGACCCGCTGGTGGACCTGGGCGGCGTGCTCTCGGGTTGGCCGCCGGACGGCGCGGACGCCGGCCCGGTGAAGCCGTGGAGCGGCTTTCCCACCCGCGCCGAGCTGATCGACCACTATGCGAAGATCACCGGCGCCGACGTTTCCCGCGCCGACTGGTACGAGGTGCTGGCCTGCTACAAGATCGGCTGCATCCTCGAAGGCACCTACGCCCGCGCCTGCGCCGGCAAGGCCCCCAAGGTCACCGGCGATTACCTCCACAACAACACGCTGGGGCTGTTCAAGCGGGCGCTGGAGAAGATCGGGGGGTAGCGCGACCTCGCGCCTCGGCCTGCTACGCCACGCGCGGCGCGGGCCTCCAGGGCATGACGACAATCACCACGCGGCGGTTGGCGGCGCGCCCCCCGGATGTCTCGTTCGAGGTGACCGGCATGCCCTCGCCGTAGGAGGCCGCGCTCATCCGCAGCAGCGAGACGCCCCCGCGGGCATGCAGATAGTGCAGCACGGCAGTCGCGCGGCGTTCGGCCAGCAGCAGGTTGTGCGGGTCGGTCCCTGTCGCATCGGCGTAGCCGACCGCCTCGATACGCACCTCGTGCGCGGCGGGCTTCAGCTGATGGGCGAAGCGATCCAGCGAGCGCATCGCCTCTGGCGTGAGCGTGAAGCTGTCGCTGTCGAACGAAACGGTCTCGTGGGTCGCCATGAGCGCACGCGCGGCCTCGCTGGCGACGTGGCGATGACGATGGTGGTTGTTCGCGGCGCGGGCGTGGGCGCTGGCGGCCACTGGCAGCGCGGCGGCCACGAGCGCAGCGACGAGCGGAAAGGCATGGGTTCGCATGTCCGTCCCCGGGACTGGCCCCAGCCAATGCTCAGGCTGCGCGCCCAAGCAGGAGCCGTCGATAGGGCCGACCCACAAACATGCCGAGTGTGGCCGCTACCTCACAGCGCCCCACCCTCCTCCGCTCTTCTCCGCGGAAGCGCCGGTTTAGGGCCTCAGCCCATCTTGAAGACTTCCAGCGCGGTCTTGCCCACGATCTTCTGCGCGTTCTCGACGCTGGTGGCGTCGAACACCGCCTGGATGGCGCTGCGGGTGTAGCCGAACGTCGATTCCTGGTGCGGATAGTCGGACGACCACATCACGCGGTCGGGGCCGATGCGGTGCAGCAGCTCGAGGCCCGCCGGGTCGGTCATGAAGGTCGCGTAGCAGTGGTTGAACCAGTACCAGCTCGGCGGGTGCGCCAGCTTCGGGTTCATCACCGTCGGGAACGAGTTGTAGATCATGTCGGCGTCGTGGAGCATCGACGCCACCCAGCAGATGCCGCCCTCGGCGAACACCACCTGCAGGTTCGGGAAGCGGTCGAACACGCCGCCAAAGGTGAGCTGCGCCCAGATGTGGCGGAAGCCCTGCATCTGGGTCAGCACGAAGGTGCCGGCCGCGCCGGGCGCCGCGGTGGGGATCGCCTCGCCGATGTGGAA
>DATNEH010000210.1:0-8555 GCA_035553015.1 Caulobacteraceae bacterium
GGCTTCGACTTCAACGGCGAGATGGACCGGCGCGGGCTGCCGAGCGTGATCGCCGAGCATCCGACCGCCAAGCTGGCCTGCGTGCAGCCGGACGGGCGCGTCTCGCTGGCGGCGGCCGACATGCATTTTCCGAACGGCTCCGTGGTGACGCCGGACGGCCGTACGCTGATCGTCGCCGAGACGCTGGCGCGGCGGCTGGCGGCGTTCGACATCGGGCCGGACGGCGCGCTTTCCAACCGACGCACCTGGGCCGGGCTCGGCGAGCGCACGCCGGACGGAATCTGCCTCGACGCCGAGGGCGCGGTGTGGTTCGCCAACCCCGGCGGAACCGACTGCGCGCGCGTCGCCGAGGGCGGCGAAGTGCTGGAGGTGATCGACACCGGCCAGCCGTGCTTCGCCTGCATGCTGGGTGGCGAGGACGGCAAGAGCCTCTTCATGCTGACGGCGCCGTGGACGCCGCCGGGCGGCGGGCCGACAAAGGGCCGTATACTGATGGCCGAGGTGGACGCCGGACACGCGGGCTGTCCGTAGGCTGCTCGTTGACACGGAGACGATGGTTGCCGCTACCTTGCGCCCCCTCCGTCTCGTCGCGCTGGTAGCGCGCCGATCCACCTCCCCCGTCGTCTACGCGACGGTGGAGGAGCGAGATCGCGGAACTTCGCTCCTCCACCGCACCGAAGAGCGCGGGGGAGGTGGCAGACCGCGGAGCGGGCTGACGGAGGGGGCGCAAGGCCGCCTTCGCGAACTTCCGCGAACTTGGGGTGCTGGCGCGTTCAGCCCGCCTCACCCCCGCCGCCGTTCGTCCTCCGCGGTGCGGGTGAGGGCGTCCTCGAAGTCGGTGGGTTCGCGCCAGGCGCAGGCGGCGCGGAAGGCGGCGGTGTCGCAGATCAGCGGGTAGCCGCGCGCCCGATGGGTCGAAGCCATGACTGTGCTCGTGCTCGGCGCCACCGGCGGCCAGCGCGTCAATGACGGCGCACGGCCTTGTCCACGTCCCGATTGGCCTTATGGCAGTCGGCTCGGACGTTATCCCCACCTCGACAGAGCCGGACCCGCATGTACCTGGATCGCTTCAAGCTGCCTGGCCGCGTCGCCGTCGTCACCGGCGGGGCGCGGGGGATCGGGCTCTGCACGGCCGAGGCGCTGGCCGAGGCGGGCGCGCGCGTGACGCTCTGGGACCGCGACGCGGGCGAGCTGGAAACCGCCAGGCGCGCGCTGGCGGCGAAGGGCTACGACGTGGCGACGGCGGTGGTCGAGGTGACCGACTCCGGCGCTGTCGACGCCGCGGCCGATCAGGTTGCGGCGCGGGAGGGCCGGCTCGACGTGCTGGTCAACAACGCCGGCATCGCCAGGAGCGAGATCGCCGCCGAGGACATGGAGGACGAGCGCTGGCTGAACGTGCTCGACGTCAACCTCAACGGCGCCTTCTGGTGCGCGCGGGCGTTCGGGCGGCGGATGCTGGCGCAGGGGTCAGGTGCGATCGTCAACGTCGGCTCGATGTCGGGCTTCATCGTCAACCGACCGCAGGGCCAGGCCCACTACAACGCCTCGAAGGCCGCGCTGCACCACCTGACTCGGTCGCTCGCCGCCGAGTGGGGCGCCAGAGGGGTGCGGGTGAACGCGGTGGCGCCGACCTACATCAAGACGCCGCTGAACGCCTTCGCCGACCAGACGTCCGAGATGTACCGCCGCTGGATCGACGGCACGCCGATGGGGCGGCTCGGCGAGCCCGAGGAGGTGGCCGCCGCGATCCTGTTCCTGGCCTCCGACGCCGCCAGCCTGATGACCGGCTCGATCGTGCTGGTCGACGGCGGCTATTCCTGCTGGTGACGCGGGGCCGCCCGTTGCTGCCGCAGGCGTGAGCTCCCGAGGCGCAAGCTCTGTTGGAGCTTGCGCAGAAGGGAGCCACTGATGGCCAATAGCGACCCCCGATCCGACGAGACCGCCCGCCTGATGGAGCGGTTCAACACGGCGTTCCTGGAACACTCGCCCGAGAAGCTCGACGCGCTCGTCGCTGACGACTGCATCATCGAGAACACCGTCGCCCGGCCCAACGGCGATCGCTATGTCGGCAAGCCCGCCTGCGTGGGCCTGTGGACGAGCATCGCGTCGAACCAGCAAGCGCGTTTCGAGCCGGAGTCGATCGACGCCTACGGCGACAGGGCGCTCATCTTCTGGCGCTTCGTCTGGGGCGCTGGGCCGGACGATTCCGTGCGAGGCGTGAACATCATGCGCGTGCGCGACGGCCTGATCGTCGAAGCGCTTGGCTATGTCAAAGGCCCGGGCTGATCAGCGCGTTGCGCACCGACGGCCGCTATTCCCGCTGGTGACGCGCGCCGCGCGTTCTGGCTAGCTTCGAGCCGGGAGCGAAAACCAGGCGCGGAGCAGGACGGCCATGAGCGGCTTCGAGAGCATCATCTACGAGAAGGAACGCGGGCGGGCGCGGATCACGCTGAACCGGCCGGAGCGGCTGAACGCGTTGTCGCTCGGGTTGCTCACCGAGCTTTCCGACGCGGTCTGGGAAGCCGACAACGACCGCGACGTGCACTGCCTCATCGTCAAGGGAGCCGGCCGCGCCTTCTCTGCCGGCTACGATCTGGCGGGCGGCGGCAACCGGCCGGTCCCGAACTCCTCGATCGAGGACCGCGAGGCCAACCGCTATCGCGGCGGCGCGTCGGTCGACGACGACATCTGGCAGATGGAGCGCTCGCAGCGCCTCAGGATGGCGCTGTTCGATGCGCACAAGCCCTCGATCGCGCAGGTGCACGGCTACTGCCTGGCGGGCGGCACCGACATTGCGCTGCTGTGCGACATGGTGGTGGCGGCCGACACCGCGACGATCGGCTTTCCGGCCGGCCGCTCGATGGGCGCGCTGCCCAACAACATGTGGCTCTACAACGTCGGCCCACAGTGGGCGAAGCGGCTGCAGCTGACCGGCGATTCGATCACCGGCGCGGAGGCGCAGCAGCTGGGGCTGGTGATGAAGGCGGTGCCGGCGGCCGACCTGGAGGCCGAGGTCGAGGGCCTGGCCGACCGGCTGGCGCTGATCGATCCGGACGTGCTGACCGTCAACAAGCGGATCATCAACCTCGGCCTCGAGCTGATGGGGGCGCGCACCCTGCAGCGGCTGGCGGTGGAGAACGACGCGCGCGGGCATCAGGCCGCGGCGGCGCGCGGCTGGTTCCAGCAGGCACGCGAGGAGGGGCTGAAGAAGGCGCTGCATGACCGCGACGCGGGCTTCGGCGACGGCCGTGCGCGGGTGAACGGGCCGGAGAAGCGGGATGCGGACGGGCGGCTGCTGCCCTGAAGAGCGAAGGGCGCGCCGAGATCTATCGGGCTGATGCGCCGAGCGCGGTTGTCGCCGCCTTGCGCCCCCTCCACCACCCGGCTGCGCCGGGCGGTCCCCCTCCCCCGCACTCTACGGTGCGGTGGAGGAGCGGGTTGCACCATCTCGCTCCTCCACCGTCGCGCAGACGACGGGAGAGGCGGCAGGCCGCGAAGCGGGCTGACGGAGGGGGCGCAAGGCGGCCACGCAAGCGCTGCCGTTAGCTTCTCTGGAAGCAGAGAATCTGAGCCATCGCTCCTGATTCCGCGCTAGGAAGCGTGGCCGCTGGCTGTCCGCGGCGGGGCCAACAACGCACTGAGGGGAGCGCTTTCGATGGGGTGGTCGGTCAACCGGGCCACGGGGCTGACGTTTCACCGGCCGGATCGTTCGACCAAGGGCTATACGCTGCTGACGCCGCACGGCGGCGACAGCGCCTGGCTG
This sequence comes from Caulobacteraceae bacterium, assembly GCA_035553015.1. Lineage (GTDB taxonomy): Bacteria > Pseudomonadota > Alphaproteobacteria > Caulobacterales > Caulobacteraceae > Acaudatibacter. Next base: position 3,764 of record DATNEH010000210.1, read on the forward strand.
ATCGACGTCGAGGGCCGTTTCGTCCACCGCTGGAAGTTCACCCACATCAAGCCGGGCTACGGGCGGCTGCTCGCCAACGGCAACCTGCTGATGACCGGCGCGGACGTGAACCTGCCCAAGCCGCCGAAGGACGAACCGACCAAGGCGCCGCCGCCGTTCGAGCAGCACATCACCCGCTTCGGCGGCTACCACACGACGCTTTGCGAGGTCGACTGGGACGGCAATGTCGTCTGGGAATACGTCAACCGCGCGCAGCACCACGACTTCTGCCGGCTGCCCAACGGCAACACGCTGGTGCCCGAGTGGGTCGAGTTGCCGGAGGAGGTCGACCGCAAGGTGCGCGGCGGCAAGAAGCGGCCGCGCGAGAAGCTGCCGCGGCTGGTCGGCGACGACCTGGTGGAGATCACCCCGGACCAGAAGGAGGTGCGGCGCATCCACACCTGGCAGCTGCTCGACCCGGTCAAGGACCCGGTCGATCCCAACTACCTTCGCTGGGAGTGGACTCACGTCAACGGGCTCGACGTGAACGAGAAGGGCGACATCGTCTTCTCGGCGCGCCAGTGCCACCGGATCGGGGTGATCGACGGGACCACCGGCGAGCTCAGCTTCAAGTTCGACAAGACCTACGGCCAGCACAACCCGACCTGGCTGCCGAACGGCAACTTCATCGTGTTCGACAACGGCCGCGCCGCCTCGCGCGTTATCGAGGTCGATCCGAAGAGCGGCGAGATCGTGTGGACCTTCCGCGGCTCGCCGCCGAACCAGTTCTTCAGCGGCCACATCTCCGGCGTCTCGCGGATGGAGAGCGGCAACCTGCTGGTCTGCGAGGGCACCAGCGGGCGGCTGTTCGAGGTCACCCGCAATCACGAGGTGGTGTGGGAGTGGACCAATCCGCTGGTCAACAACGACGACGAGGGCAATCCGACGGTGAGCATCTACCGCGCCCATCGCTACGGCCCCGATCACCCGGCGCTGGTCGGCCGCGACCTCGATCCAAATCGGCTGTGCAACCTTAACCGCCTCAACGCATTGAGCTGAGCGGCTGATCTCAAGCGGGTCGCGCCGGGACGTACCTCTAAACCCGACCGGGAACGGACGTACGTCGGTCGCGGTTGGCCTGTGCGGTGAAACCACAACCGGCCGTGGGCGGGTGATGACGGAACGACTGAGGGATTCACCTAGTTGGGCGACAAGCGGGAGCTTGCGTTACTGGCCCGCGTCTCCTCCGCACCACCCACAGGTGCGGATCGCAAAAGGGTAGTACGATGCTAGAAAAGAACATCCGCCTCGCTGGCCTCCGGGTTGCCGGGGTGGTCGTACTGGCCGGGCTGGGTCTCAGCGCCTGCGCCACCGAGGATTACGTCAACCAGCACATTGCCGCCGTTAATGCGCGTATCGACCAGGTGGACGCCAAAGCCACCGAAGCCGGACAGCATGCGGATGCGGCGATGCAGGCCGCGCAAGCCGCCAACGCGACGGCGCAAGCCGCCCAGGTGTCCGCCGCACAGGCCAACTCGCGGCTCGACGCGCTCACCGGACGGGTGGACGTGATCGAGCAGCGTCTCGCCGCCAAGCCGCCGCGGAACTGACATAAGGGGTTGCGAAGCTCGCGCTGAGTTTCGCAACCCGCTAGGGGAGGCTTCGCGATTCACGGCTTGTCGCCTGGTTCGACCATGCGCGGCGTCCGGCGGGGGGCGAGCCTTGCGCTCGTCCTCGCCCTCGCTGCGCCAGTGCAAATGCCTGCGTTTGCCCAGGACGGGGGCGCGCAGACGGAGGTTGGCGCCGACGGCGGCGCCCCGGCGAACGCCGGCGCCGCGGTAAACACCGGGGCCCCGGCGAGCGATGGCGTCCAGAAAGGCGACGACGCGGTCACCGCCGCGCCGCCAGCCGATTCGCCGCCCACGGTGAACAGGACCGAGGCCGCCAGCCCGCCGACCGGCGAGGTCGAGCCGGACGAGGGCCCGCCGGTGGGCGTGCGCAAGATCAGCGACAAGGGACTGATCGGCGACGCGCCGGCCGCGCTGCCCGCGGCCGCCGACGCCGCATCCGACGACGCCACCGCCGATGGCGCCGGCGGCGATGCGGTCGCCGCGGACGCGGACGGGGTCGAGGTTGCCGCGGCCATCCCGGTGGCCGACAAGAAACCGCACGACCAGCCGGGCGGCGTCGCCGCGCATCTGGCCAACTGGGTCAGCGCCACCCACGACAACGGCAAGCGGCCGTTTGCGATCATCGACAAGCTGGGTGCGCGGATGTTCGTGTTCGCGCCCGACGGCACGCTGCTGGGCGCCGCCCCGGTGCTGGTCGGCCTGGCGCGCGGCGACGATTCCCAGGCCGGGATCGGCGAAAAGGCGCTGGCCGCGATCAGCCCGAAGGAGCGCACCACGCCCGCCGGCCGGTTCGTGGCGAGGTTCGGCCCGGCGGCGGGCGAGCACAAGACGGTGCTCTGGGTCGACTACGGCGACGACATCGCCCTGCACCCGGTGATCACCACGAACCCCAAGGAACACCGGCTGAAGCGCATCAAGTCGGCGGCGGCGGCGGATCACCGGATCAGCTTCGGCTGCATCAACGTGCCGGCGACCTTCTACGACAAGGTGGTGCTGACGGCGTTCCGCAAGCACGGCGGCATCGTCTACATCCTGCCCGACACGCGCCCGGTGCAGGAGATCTTCCCGGCTTTCGGCGCGAGCCTCGGGGCGGTCGACGCCGGCGACCAGAGCGGCGACGCCGCGACCGCCAGGGCAGACGCGCAGGGCGCCGATCCGCTGGCCGTCGATCCGATGGCGAACGATCCGCTCGCGGAGAATCCGCCGCCGGCGGCCGGCGACCCGGCGCCGGTGGCCGATCCGGACCAGCCGGTCGCCACGCAGGTCGCCACCCACCCCGCCGCGGATGGCGCCAAGCATTCGCGGCACGGCGGCAAGCGGCACGCCCATCGGACCACCGCGACGCCGGCTTAAGCATGCTATCCGTTTCCCGCTGACGAGGCGGGAGGACCGGCATGCGGGCGTTGGTGACGGGCGGCAATCGCTACATCGGGCTCGACCTGGTGTTCGAGCTGGCCAGGCGCGGGCACGAGGTGACCGTGGTCAACAGCCACGAAGCGCCGCTGCCCGAAGGCGTGCGCCGGATCCACTGCGACCGCACCCAGCCCGGCGCGCTGGCCGCCGCGCTGGCGCCGCACCGCGACGCCTTCGACGCGATCTTCGACCACACCGCCTACCGACCGACGGACATGGCGCCCTTGATCGAGCTCTTCGCGGGCCGCGTGCAGCACTACGTCTTCACCAGCTCGCAGGCGGTCTATCGGCGCAGCTACGTGCAACCGCTCATCGAGACCTCTCGGCGGCATGCGTCCGACAACGCCGATCCGCGCGCCGCGTATGGCGTCGGCAAGGTGCAGTGCGAGGACCACCTGTTCGACCTCTGGGCGCGCGAGCGGCTGCCGGTGACCATCCTGCGGGTCGGCCATACGCTGGGGCCGCGGAGCGCCGTGGCGGCGCGCGATCCGATGCTGTTCGCGCGGATCGAGGCGGGCCGGCCGGTCCTGATCCCCGCCGAGGGCTTCGCGGCGCTTTCGCTGGTGCACACCAAGGACGTGGCCCGGCTGATGGCCTCGCTGCTGGGCAACGACCGGGTGAAGGGCGAGGCCTACAACGTCACCGGCGCCGAGGTGACGACGATCGTCGGGGTGATCCACCTGGTCGCGCGCGCCATGGGCAAACCGGCGCAGATCGTCGAGGTGCCGATGCCGATCGCCCGGCGCCAGCACCCGCCGCTGCTGCACTGGGGCGAAGGGACGGCCGGCACGGCGATCCTCTCGATCGAGAAGGCGCTGCGCGACATCGACTGGCGGCCGCAGTTCGGCATCGAGGCCGGCTACCGCGACAGCTACGAATGGTACCTGCACGAAGGCCGCGGCCGCTACGAGTTCGACTATTCGCAGGACGACGCGCTGCTGGCGGAACTGGGACGATAGACCGCCCGGCGTCCGGCCGCATTACTCAGACAGGCTCCTAGAGCGCGGTCAGGTGCGCCTTGGGGAACGGGTCGCCGTGCTTGAGGCCGGCGTAGGTGCTGGCCATGGCGGCGTCGTTGCCTGCCTGGGCGCCGATCTCGTCGCGGGGGCGGCCGTCGTAGACGACGTCGGGCCCTAAGAAGCGCAGCGAGACGGTGCGGCGGCGAAGGCCGGGCGCGGTTCCGGCGCCGCCGTGCAGCGCGCCCAGGTGGAAGACGATGATGTCGCCGGGCTCGACGTCCCAGGAGAGGATGTCGAACGCCTCGCGCCCGGCCTGGATGTCGGGCAGGCGCGGCAGCTTCGAGTGCTTGTAGAGCGGCGCGGTGTCGTCATGCGCCGAGAAGGCCGAGCCGTTGAACATCACGCCCTGGTGCGAGCCGCGCACGAACTCCAGGCAGTGCGGCTTCGGCAGCGCATCCAGGCTGATCCAGCAGGCGACCAGCTGCGAGCCCATCATGCGCAGGTACGAAGTGTCCTGGTGCCAGGGCGTGCGGCGCGCCGAACCGCCTTCCTTCAGGAAGAGCTGCTCGCCGAGATACCACATGGGCCCCACGCCCCAGAGCTCGGCCAGCATGGTGTCGAGGCCGATCTCGCGGACCAGGCCGGCGTGGTTGCGGCCGCGATCCTCGAAGAACGTCGCCGGCTCGCCGGGGTAGAAGCGCACAGCGGTCGGCGAGGGATGCGCGAGGCTCCACTCGACCGCCGCCTCCACCTTGGCGAAGGCCGCCGGCGTCAGCGCGCCTTTCAGCATGACGACGCCGTCGCGCTCCA
>DATNEH010000211.1:0-4094 GCA_035553015.1 Caulobacteraceae bacterium
CCCTCGACCGCGATCTTGCCCTTGCCGGTCCAGCGCTCGGCGATCAGGTGCTCGGCGCAGTCGATGGCGTCGCGCCAGGTGTTCGGCTTGGTCAGCTTCATGCCGGCCAGGTGCCAGGCCTCGCCCAGCTCGCCGCCGCCGCGCACGTGCGCCACCGCGAAGACGCCGCCGAGGTCGAGCCAGGGCAGGATGCGCGGGATGAAGGCGGCGTCCTGGTCGATGCCGTAGGCGCCGTAGGCGTCGAGCAGCAGCGGCGCCTCGCCGTCGCGAGCCATTCCCTTCTTGAAGACGATCGACAGCGGGACCATTACCCCGTCGCGCGCCTTCACCCGCACCTCGGCGCTGTCGTAGGCAGCGACGTCGATATCGGGCTTCGGCGCGAGGTCGGTGACCGTCACCGAGCCGTCCGGCGCCGCATGGCAGACCACCGGCGGGCGCACCCAGCCTGCGATCTGGAACCAGCAGCCGTCGGTGAGCGGATCGGTGGTCACGAACGTGATCGAACCCTCGAACGGCAGCTTGATCGGCGTCCGGGCGCCATCCGGCCCGAGCCGGAAGAGGCCGCTGACGCCGCCGTTCAGCGTCTGCACGTAGACGCCGTCGCGGGCGCTGGAGAGCGACTTGATCACGCCCTCGCCCTGCGGCTCGACCTCGCGCGCCGCGGCGAAGCTCGGCTGCGGCCCCTTCGTCTTCACGACGCGGTAGCGCGGCGCATCCTTGTGGGTGAGCAGGTAGAGGTCGTCCCGGCCGAGCAAGGCGGCGCCCGTCACGTCGTCGGCGGCCGTGCAGACCTTGCGCCAGGCCGGCTTGCCGGCGATCGCGGCGTCGAGCGGGCTGACATAGAGGTCGACCTCGTTCTGCACGCCGCGCGCGACCACCCCCAGCGCGAGGTCGCAGCCGGCCTGCGCGGCGACGACGGGGAACGAGATGTCCTCGATCGCCACGGCTGGGTCGAGGCCATGGCCCAGCACCTTGACGTCGGCGGCCGGGTCGGTCCCGACCTTGTGGAACCAGCAGATGCTGTCGAGATAGTGGTCCGGGTCGCCGTGCTTGGTCCCCGCCTTCAGCCGGTTGACGAAAACGCCGCCGCCGTCCGGCGCCCAGGAGGGCGAGCCGAACTGGGCGCGATCGAGCGCGTCGGGCAACTCCTTGCCGGTGGCGGTCTCGATGAAGCGGAGCACCGAGTTCTCGGAGCCGCCGGCCGACACGCCGTAGGCGACAAGCTTGCCGTCCGGCGAGGCGGCCCAGTAGTCGAGCGAATTGTGCGTGCCGGCGGCGGCCGCCGCCTCGGGATCGATGAGCAGCCGGTCCTGTCCGGCGAGCCCTTCGCGAACGAAGAGCTTGAAGGTCGCCGCGCCGGCGGGGCGCAACTCGGTGAAGATGTAGGGCCCGGCCGACTGCACGGAGGTCACCACGGCCAGCGCGCCGGAAGCGCCGGCTATCTTCTGCGCCAGCGTGTCGCGTCCGGGAATGCGGCTCAGCACGGCGCGCGCGTAGGCGTTCTGGCCGGCCAGGTAGGGCGCCCATTCGGGATCCTTGGGGTTCTCCATCCAGCGATAGGGATCGGTGACGGCGACGCCGTGCAGCGTCTCGGTGACCGGGCGCACGGAGGCGACGGGCGGCTTCGGCAGGGGGGCGTCGGCGAAGGCGAGGCGCGGCGCGGCCGCCGCCAGCGAAGCCGCGCCGCTGGCCGCCAGCAGCCGTCGCCGATCGATTGCGTTCATGTCGCAGCACCCCCTGTTAGCGCAACTTACAACCGCTCTTCGGCGGACTCGCGCAAGCAACACCTCTCGTCGCGCTGTTCCGCCACCGGATCAACCCTCAGCGGCAAGCTGTTGAAAGGAGTGCGACTTATCGGAAGCTTCGCGCCGGCCGCAGGCCTTAGTCTCACGCGACCGGCTACGGCAAGGGCAGGCGCGGCGGGGCGAAGCTGGCGTGGGTGGCGCCGAACAGGCTGGCGATCGCCGCCTGGCGAGGGCCCGCGACGCCGTAGAGCATGACCGCGCGGACGACCGGCTTGGCGGCGGTGGTGACGATGCGGGCGAAAGCGGCGAACGCCTCCTCGCTCTCGAAGTTCGACGGGCACTCGATGGAGACGCCGTGCAGGCCGACGTCCTGCAGCGCGGCGAGGCCGCCGAGCGGCGGCGCGTTCAGGCGCCCGACGATGAACAGGCAGTGCGGCCGCATCGGCCCGGTCGCGGCCAGCAGGCCGCTGGGCGGCGCGCCTTCGATGTCGCAGACCTCCAGGATCACGCCGCGCTGCACGCTGGCCTGGGCGGCCTCGAAGAACTCGGCCAGCATCGAGCGGCCGCGGTGGCTGGAGAGGGTGGCGAACGAGACCGGCAGGATCAGGCTGGGCTCGCGCACGCCGGCCGACTGCTGCTGCAGGCGGTTGAGGCCGCGGGCGAGGGTGGCGTAGTCGATCCGCTCGATGTCGCCGCTGGTCAGCTGGCCGAAATCGGCCGGCGTCAGCGGGATCTCGCTGGGGGACAGCAGCGCCTTGCGGGTCATCCGAAAGCCGATCCGCCCGTAAGTCTTCAGCTGGAACACCGGCTCGAGCTGCGAGGAAGCCCGCAACCGGCGGCCGTCGGCCGCGGTGAATGGGCTCCAGCGGTCCTGCGACATCAGGTTGGGCGCGGCGCTGGCGGCCCGCGTCCGCTCGGCGCTCTCCCTGGACGCCTCGGCCTGCACCTCGGTGGTGTCCAGCTTGCGCGCGCCGATGACGCAGTCGTCGATGGTCAGCACCTCGTGCACGACGATGTCGCTGACCAAGGCTTCCCCTAAGAAGAAGGTCAGCACGTCGCGCAGGCAGTTCAGGCAGTAGGCCTGGCCGGCGAGCCGGCTGACGTTCGGCTGCGCGACCACGAAGTCGGTCTCGGAGACGCGCAGGAAAAAGCCGTGCGGCCCGACCTGCTTGCGCAGCGCCGTCTGCACGTGTTCGAACACCCGCTCGCGGCGGCCGAGCCAGCGCGGGCCGAAGCGCTCGCGAATCGCATCCAGCCCCATCAGGCAGACCTTGCCCTCGGCCATCATCGGCGAGGACTTGATCTGCTCCAGCGCCTGGCGGGCGTCGGCGTCGATGAATCGCTTCGCGCCGGGCAACGCCTCGGCGGCATCGACCAACGATTCGGCGAGTGCGTTCATCTGCTCAAAAGCTCGGTCAGCGGAATCGCTCCCGACTGGATTGTCCGGCCAAAGCCCCTGACGAAGTCTTGACGCGGCGCGCCAAACGCGGGTCGCAAATTGTTTGCAGAGCTGTCGCTCAACCGTCGCCGACCGATCACCAAAGCGTCGCAGCGCTCAGCTAGTTCCGGCTGATCCATCGGGGGACGCCGGGGCGAGCACGCCCCTCGCTCAACCTCCGTGGGCAGAGGGGATCGAGACCATGCAGACGACGATCGTGGCGCGCTCCAGGCGGGGCGCGCGCAAGGCGCTTGTGCTGACCACGTCCGTGGCGGCCCTGGCGCTGGCCGCAGGCGCCGCCTGCGCCGACGACGCGACGGCCACCAGCGCGCCCGGCTCGGCGCCGGCGAACCCCGACGCGGCGAAGCCGGACTACGGCGAACGGGTCTCCGAGCTCGTCGTCACCGCCGCGCCGGCCACCGCGCCGGCCGTCGCCCCGGTGCTGGCGCCGCTGCAGGCGACGGAGCCCACCTCCATCGTCACCCGCTCGGCGATCGACCAGTTCGTGCCGCAGACCGGCGACTTCTCGCAGGCGATCCTGCTGACGCCGTCGGTCGCGGGCATTTCCCAGAATGGCCCCGGCTTCTACGAGGCCAAGTCGACGCTGCGCGGCTTCAAGGATGGCCAGTACAACGTCACCTACGACGGCATCCCGTTCGGCGACACCAACGACTTCACCCACCACTCCACCTCGTTCTTCCCGGCCTCCAATATCGGCGCGGTGACGGTGGAGCGCGGCCCCGGCATGGCGAGTCAGCTCGGCGAGGCGACCTTCGGCGGCTCTGTCAACATGTTCTCGCCCGAGGTCAGCGACTTCCGCGGCGCCTCGGCGCAGCTGACCTACGGCTCCTGGAACACGGCCCAGTCGATCCTCAAGGGGAACACCGGCGACCTCTCCTGGCTGGGCGGCA
>DATNEH010000212.1:0-21075 GCA_035553015.1 Caulobacteraceae bacterium
CAAGCTGATCATGGAAGGCGCGATGCCCTGGGACGTCGACCGGGTGCTCTACGATTTCGGCTTCCCGATGGGGCCGTTCGCGATGAGCGACCTGGCCGGCCTCGACATCGGCTGGGTAAAGGAGCGCTCGAAGGGCGAGACGATCCGCGACGTGCTCTGCGAGATGGATCGCCGCGGCCAGAAGACCGGCGCCGGCTGGTACGACTACGACGAGAACCGCAACGCCAAGCCCTCGCCGGTGACCGAGAAGATCCTGCACGACTTCATCGTCAGGTCGGGCGCCAATCCGCGGAAGATCTCCGACGAGGAGATCCTGGAGCGCTGCATCTACCCAATGGTCAACGAGGGGGCGAAGATCCTCGAGGAGAAGAAGGCGATCCGGCCCTCCGACATCGATGTGGTCTGGGAGAACGGCTACGGCTGGCCGGTCTATCGCGGCGGCCCGATGTGGTACGGCGACCACGTCGGCCTGCCCAAGGTGCTGGCCAAGATGCAGGAATTCCAGGCGCAGATGGGCGATGCGTTCACCCCGGCGCCGCTGCTGGAGAAACTGGTGGCCGACGGCAAGAGCTTCGCCGATTTGAAGTAACGGCGGTTTGCCGGCGCGCGCGGGCAAGGCTAAGGTCCCCCCACCTCAAGGGGGACCTTATGCGCAAACTGCTAGCCATCCTCGCTGCGTGCGGGCTTGCCGCCGCCGCGACGTCGGCCTCCGCCGACCCCAGCCAGCCCTACGGCATGGACCGCAACTCCGGCCACCAGTCCGCGGGGGATGACCTGCCGCATTGTGCGCGGCCGATCGGCGTCGCCGCCGTCAAGGAGCCGGACCGCGGCGACTGGTGGAGCCCGCTCGGCCTCGGCAACCCGGAATCGGTGCTGAAGATGTTCGCCCTGCGCTCCGGGTGCCTCAGGATGGTCGACCGCAACCAGGGCCTGGCCATGCGCGAGCAGGAACGCGGGCTCTCGTCGTCGGGCGAGCTGCAGCGCGGCTCCAACATCGGCCGCGGCCAGGTGCTGGCGGCCGACTACTTCATCATCCCGGACATCCAGCAGGCCAACCAGAACGCCGGCGGCGGCAATGTCGGCGCGGCGTTCGGCCACTTCATCCCGGGCGGCTTCGGCGCGGTGGTCAGCAACATCAACATCCACAGCCAGGAAGCCAGCACGATGATCACGCTGGTGGATGCGCGCACCACCGAGCAAATGTACATCGCCGAGGGCGCAGCCAGGAAGACCGACGTCGGCTTCGGCGGCGGCGCCGGCTTCGGCGGCTGGGGCGGCTTCGGCGCCGTGGAAGCCGGCGGCTACACCAACACCGACATCGGCAAGGTGATCATGGCCGCCTACTACAAGGCCTTCGTCGATCTGGTGCACTACATGCAGGCCCAGCAGCCGGGCGAGCAGCAGGCCAATGCGCCGATCGCCGCCCAGGCGATCACCCGCGACGTGCAGCTGCGCTCGGGTCCGAGCGTGCAGGCGCGGATCGTCTACACGCTGCATTCCGGCGCGCTCGTCTATCCGACCGGCCAGCGCAACGGCGTCTGGATGGAAGTGGACGACGAGAACGGCAACCGCGGCTGGATGTCGTCGGCCTACGCGACGCCGCGCTGAGGCGGCGTCTACCCAGCCCCGCCCCCTCGCGGGAGGGGCTGGGAGCAGGTTCGGCGGTCAGGTTGAGCCGTCGATCGCTTGAAGGGCCAGTTTTTCCGAGCGTCTGGCGGCGCCAGGGACGGCGCGAGGCGCCGCCGCTGCGCCGGCTGCATATTTCTCTCCGCAAAGGAGGCGGCCGCCCGCTCTCAGTGAAAGTCGCGGCTGTGCTGCAGCTTGAGCTCGGAGGGACGCCGGCGAGGCGCCTCGACGCCGGCGTTCTTCAGGTCCGCCAGCCGGGGCGACAGGTCGACGAAGCGCTCGGCCACCACGTGGATCACGTCGGAGGCGCGCTGCAGGCGCCCGCTGACCACCAGGAACGAAGCGCTCATCACCGTGCGGCGATTGACGGCGAAGACGTCCGGCCAGACCACGGTGTTGGCGATGCCGGTCTCGTCCTCCAGCGTGGCGAACACCACGCCCTTGGCGGTGCCCGGCCGCTGGCGGATCAGCACGAGGCCGCCGACGGTGACCCGCGCGCCGTCCTTCATGTCCTTGAGCTGGGCGGTCGGCACGGCGCCGTGACTGGTCAGCAGCGGGCGGAAGAAGCGACAAGGGTGCGCCTTCAGCGAGAGGCCGGTGGTGCGGTAGTCCTCCGCTACGTGGGCCGGCAGCCGCATGCGCGGCAGCGCCACCGGCGCCTCCTCCAGCCCGAGCCCCGCCAGCAGCGGCGCCTCCTCGCTCGCCCTCACCTCTGGCGCCAGCGCCTTCACCCGCCACAGCGCCTCGCGGCGGTCGAGCCCGATCGAGCGGAACGCGTCGGCCTCGGCCAGCAGCTCCAGCGCCCGTTTCGACAGCCGCGCCCGGCGCGCGAGCTCGTCGAAATCGGCGGGAGAGTCCGCGCGCACCTGCATGAGGCGCAGGATCTCCTCTTCCTTCAGTCCACGGACTTGTCTGAGGCCTAGGCGCACGGGGAGCAGCGATTTGCCCCCTTCCCCCACTCCCTCCCCTTCATGGGGAGGGCAGACCGCGAAGCGGTCGGGTGGGGATGTAAGGGGACGTGCGCGCCGCTCGGAGACTGGCGTCGACGCGTCAGACTCCCCCACCCCGTCGCCGCCCTGCGGCGACGACCCTCCCCGTGAAGGGGAGGGAGGTAGAGCAGGAGTTTCGAGCTCCAGCTTCGAATCCCAGTCGCTCAGCATCACGTCGGGGCCGCGGATGGCGACGGCGTGCTCACGGGCGTCGCGGACCAGCTGGGCCGGCTGGTAGAAGCCCATCGGCTGGCTGTTCAGCAGCGCGGCGCAAAAAACGTCCGGGTAATGACATTTTATCCAGGCCGAGACGTAGACCAGCTTGGCGAAGCTCACCGCGTGGCTCTCCGGGAAGCCGTAGGAGCCGAAGCCCTCGATCTGCTTGAAGCAGCGGCGGGCGAATTCCGGGTCGTAGCCACGCCGCACCAGCCCCTCGACGAACTTCAGCCCATAGGTCCCGACCGTACCGAGGTTGCGGAAGGTGGCCATCGAGCGGCGCAGGCCATTGGCCTCCTCCGGCGTGAACTTGGCCGCCTCCATGGCCAGCTTCATCGCCTGCTCCTGGAACAGCGGCACGCCCAGCGTCTTGCCGAGGATGCCGTTCAGCTCGTCCGGCGGCCCGTGCTCGGGCGCGGGCTTCGGGAAGCTGACCGGCTCCAGCCCGTCGCGGCGGCGCAGGTAGGGGTGCACCATGTCGCCCTGGATCGGGCCCGGGCGCACGATCGCCACCTCGATGACGAGGTCGTAGAACTTCCGCGGCTTCAGGCGCGGCAGCATCGACATCTGCGCGCGGCTCTCGACCTGGAAGACGCCCACCGAGTCGGCCTTGCAGAGCATGTCGTAGACGGCCGCATCCTCCTCGGGAATGTCGGCCATGTCGTGGATGGGAAGGCCGTGGTCATCGCGCAGCATGATCATCGCCCGCTGGATGGCGGTGAGCATCCCCAGCGCCAGCACGTCGACCTTCATCAGGCCCAGCGCGTCGATGTCGTCCTTGTCCCACTCGATGAAGGTGCGGTCCTTCATCGCCGCGTTGCCGATCGGCACGGTCTCGTCGAGCCGCCGCTTGGTCAGCACGAAGCCGCCGACGTGCTGCGAGAGGTGGCGCGGGAAGCCCAGCAGCTCTGTCCCCAGGTCGACGGCTCGGCGGATCTCCGGATTGGTCGGATCGAGGCCAGCCTGGCGGATGTGGTCGTCGGGCACGCCCTCGCCCCAGCTGCCCCAGACAGTGCCGGCCAGCGCCACGGTGATGTCCTCGGTGAGCCCGAGCGCCTTGCCGACGTCGCGGATGGCGCTGCGCGGCCGGTAGTGGATGACGGTGGCGCAGATGGCGGCGCGATGGCGGCCATAGCGCTCGTACACGTACTGCATGACCAGCTCGCGCCGCTCGTGCTCGAAGTCGACGTCGATGTCGGGTGGCTCGTCGCGCTCCTTGGAGATGAAGCGCTCGAAGAGCACGTCGTGGTCGGGCTTGCAGGGATCGACCGCGGTGACCCCGAGACAGAAGCAGACCGACGAGTTGGCCGCCGAGCCGCGGCCCTGGCAGAGGATGCCCTGATCGCGCGCCCAGCGGACGATGTCGTGCACGGTGAGGAAGTAGTTGGGGTACTTGAGCTCCTCGATGAGCGCGAGCTCCTTGTTGAGGAGATCAACGACCTTCCGCGGCACGCCGCCCGGATAGCGCCAGGCCGCGCCGGCCCAGGCGAGGTCCTTCAGATGCTGGATGGCGGTCTTGCCGGGCGGCACTGGCTCGTCGGGATACTCATAGCGCAGCTCGTCCAACGAAAAACGGCAGCGCTCGGCGATCTCCAGCGTGCGCGCGACCGCTTCCGGCCAGTCGCGGAACAGGCGCGCCATCTCTTCGGCCGACTTCAGGTGCCGCTCGGCGTTGGCCTCGAGCCTCAGGCCCGCCTCAGCGATCGAGCATTTCTCGCGCACGCAGGTCAGCACGTCCTGTAGCTGGCGCCGCTCGGGGCCGTGATAGAGCACATCGTTGGTCGCCACGATCGGCGCGCCGGCGGCTCTGCCCAGCGCATCGAGCGCGGCGATGCGCTTCAGGTCCTGGGCCGCGTAGGCGCGCGCGGCGACGAGCCAGACGCGGCCGGCGAAGTCGAGGCCCGCGCGCTTGAGATGGCGCTCGAAGTCGGCGTCCAGCGTCGGCGGCGGGACCACGATGACCAGCTGGCCCTCGCCATGGGCGACGAGGTCGTCCCAGACCAGTTCGCACTCGCCCTTTTTGGCGCGGAACTGCCCGACGGTGAGCAGCTTGGTGAGACGCCCGTAGGCCGCGCGGCTTTCCGGATAGCAGAGCACGCTGGGCGAGCCGTCGGCGAAGTCGAGCCGGCAGCCCAGGATGAACTTCAGCCCCAGCTCCTTGGCCTTGGCGTGCGCGCGCACCACGCCCGCCAGACTGTTGCGGTCGCACACCGCCAGCGCCGCCAATCCCAACGCCTTGGCCCCCATCACCAGCTCCCCCGGATGCGAGGCCCCGCGCAGGAAGGAGAAGTTGGTGGTGGTTTGCAGCTCGGCGTAAGCGGCGGTCATCCCCGTCCCTCCCCCTTGTGGGGAGGGTGGCCGTCGCGCAGCGACGGCCGGGTGGGGGAGTCTGGGGCCGCGCTAAGCGCCAGCTGAATTGCCTGAACGACACCATCGAGGTTGGAGTCGACGTCCGAGTTCCAGAACCTCAGCGTGCGGAAGCCAGCTCGACCGAGGATCGCATCCCGCATCCCATCGTGGTCCGCGTCGAGCTCCTCAGCATGCTGGCTCCCATCGACCTCGATGATGAGTCGATACGGGAAGCAGACGAAGTCGAGATAGAAGCCAAGTACCGGCGCTTGCCTTCGAAAGTGAAAGCCCAGCGGACGCATCTGGCGGAGTTGTAGCCAGAGGCGAACTTCCTGCTTGGTCATCGACTTGCGCAGCTCACGGGCGCGCTTCGTTGACGCGTCGGACTTCCCCACCCGACCTCGCTGCGCTCGGCCACCCTCCCCATGAAGGGGAGGGAGACGAGCAGGAGGGGAACGGATTATCCCAGCCCATGCAGCCACCATTTCGGGGGCTCTTCGGCGCCGTAGAGGCCGGCGCGGAAGAGCCAGTATCTCGCGCCGGTGTCGTCCTCGACGCGGTAGTAGTCGCGCACGTCGGCGACGCCGGTCTCGCCGGGCGGGCGGCGCCACCATTCCTCGGCGAGGCGCTCGGGCCCCTCGGCGCGGCGGACGCGGCGGATGCGGCCGCGCCAGCGGAAGAACACCGGCGGATCGTCGGGGATCGGGGCAGTCGCCTCGATCGGCTCCGGCCGGGCGAAGAGCCGCACCGGCCGCGGCCGCTCTTTCGACCAGGTCTGCGCATCGGGCGACGCGAGCGCGGCCCCAAGTGCTGCTCCGAGTGCGGTCTTGCGGACCACGGCGCGCTCGGGGATGTGACTGGGGAACGCCGCCGCGCGCCAGACCCGCGCTTCGCCCAGCCGGTTGGCGAGCCGGTCGACCAGCGGCGCGAGCCCGTCTTCCACCGCGACCTCGCGGACGCTGGCGAGCGCGATCTGGCGCTCGGACAGCGCCTCGACGTCCTCGGCGGCCAGCGTCACCACCTCGATCCCGAAGCCTGGGTCGACCGTCTCCAGCATCGGGGCGAAGAGCCGCGCGATCGGCTTGGGGTCGCGGCCAGGCAGCGAAAGCCCGACGATCCGTCGCTCGGCGCGCCCGTCCAGCCGGTGGTAGGCGAGCTCGAAACGCCGCGCCGCGCGCCCTTCGGCCGCCAGTCGCGCGCAGAGGCGCTCGACGATATCGCGGCTGGCGCGGGTGAGGTCCTCCGGCGCGCTGATCGGCTCGGCGAAGGCGAGGCGCGCGAACCAGGGCGTGGCCGGGCGCTGGAAGATGAGCGCCTCCTCGGTGCGAGCCAGCGCCTGGTCGAGCCGGGTCAGCGTTCCCTGCCCGAAGCGACGGGCGAGCTGATCGCGCGGCAGGGCGGCGAGCTGGCCGACGCGGGCGATGCCGAGGCGCACGAGCTGGGCGGCGGTCTGCGGCTCGAGCCGCAAGGTGGTGACGGCGAGTGGCGCCAGTAGCGCGGCCTCTGCGCCGGGCGGCGCGACGGTTCGGTCCTCGCCGCCCCGCGCCAGCGCCCAGGCCGCCCCGGCCGAGCCGGCGATCGCGCCGCGCGCCGGGATGCCCTGGCGCGCCAGCCGTTCCAGAAGGTCGTCCAGCATGGCCGCCTCGCCGCCCCAGAGGTGGGCGACACCGCTGACGTCGAGCAGCAGTCCGTCCGGCGGATCGGCGGCGACGGCGGGCGAATAGCGCACGCACCAGAGCACGAGCGCCTCCAGCGCGGCGAGATCGCCGGCCGGGTCGGCGTCGGCCGTGTCGAGCTCGGGGACCAGCGCCATGGCGTCGGTGGCCTTCTGGCCGACATAGAGCCCCAGCGCCGCAGCCGCCGCGTCGACCGCATAGAGCCGCCGCGCCCCGCGCTCGGTGGCGATGAGGGCGAATCCACCCTCCCCCTCGAGGGGAGGGGGAGGGGGTGGGGGATCGCCAGACGCAGGGCGTGCGCCATCGGGCGACGGTAAGGCCTGCCCAGAGAGCCCCCCACCCCTAACCCCTCCCCTCGAGGGGGAGGGGAACTCAGCCGGCGAGCTGGAAGCGTTCTTCCGCCGCCACGTCGCGATCGGCCAGTTCGGCGACCAGACGGAAAGGATGCGGGGCATCGTCTTCCTCCCGGGCTTCAAGGATCCATTCCCCCGTGCGTCCGCCCCGGCAGCGCTCCAGCCGCACGCGCCAACGCGGCGCGCCAAGCCCCGGCTCTCCTGGCGCGGGCTCGCTGGGGGCCGGCGCAATCGTCCAGCGGGTGGCGGCCGCCGAGCTCAGCTGCTTGCGGTTGGCGCCGCCGAATGGGCGTCGGCGCAGCAGAAAGCCGGTGGCCTGGCCCTGCTCGGCGGCGAGCTGCAGGCGCCGGCCGGCCACCAGATCGACCTCGGCCGCCTCGGCGAACACTGCCGCGACGCCCGGCGTTCGCAGCGCGTCCTCCATCACCGCCAGCGCCTCGGCCTCGTCGCGGGCGCAGACCTGGATCAGCCGCTCGGCCGGGAAGCCCAGCGTGCAGAGCCCCGGCGCGTGCAGGTCGTCGCGCCGCAGCACCCAGATCAGCTCACCGCGCCGCGTCAGCGGGATCGCGAGCCGCGCCACGAAGGCGGCGCTCGCCGCGGCGGTCTCCAGTTCCAGCCCTTCGCCGGCGAACTCGTGCCAGGCCTTCAAGCCAAGGCCGCCGCCCGGCAGCAGGCTATCCAGCCGCGCATCGCCCAAGCTGGCGACTTCGCACGCGCCCTTCCCCGCCCCTTCCAGGGCGGCGATCTCGGCGCGCAACGCCGCGAGGTTCTGAGCAGGAGCGGCCATGCCCGTCCAACGTTAAAGTTCTCATTTTGTTCTGGGACTCGATGGACGCAGAGTCAAGGAGAGTCCGCGTCCCTCCTGCCACCCACCGAGACTTGCGAAGCGATCTGCCGCCCAGGTTGCTCATCGATCAGAGTGAGCCGTCGATCGCCCCACGACCGTAGTCGTTCACGCGGCGAGGCAGCTCTGACGATGACGCCGCCTCAGAACGTCAGCGCGCGCGCCTCCTTCACGTGCGGCAGCGCCTTGATCTTGGCCACGAGGCCCTCGTCAGGGGCCTGGTCGACGCCCACCAGCGCGATGGCGTCCTCGCCGGAAGCGACGCGGCCGAGGTTGAAGGTGGCGATGTTGACGCCGGTCTCGCCCAAGAGCGCGCCGAGGCGGCCGATGAAGCCCGGCTTGTCGAGGTTGTTGACGTAGAGCATCGCCGGGGCGAACGCCGCGTCGAGCTCCATGCCCTTCACCTCGACGATCCGCGGCGCGCCGGCGATCACCGTGCCGGCGAACGAGCGGCGGCCCATCTCGGTGGTGACGGTGATGCGGATCAGGCTGTCGTAGACCGGCGAGGTGTCCTGGCGGGACTCGGAGACGGTGATGCCGCGCTCCTTGGCCACCGCGGGGGCGGAGACCATGTTCACCGCCGACAGCATCGGCCGCAGGAAGCCCGCCAGCGCCGCGGCCGACAGCGGTCGGACGTTCAGCGCCGCCACCTCGCCCTCGTAGGCGATGTCGACGCCTTTCAGCCCGACGTCGACCATCTGGCCGGCGAACGCGCCAAGCTTCTCGGCCAGCGCCACGAACGGCTTCAGCTTGGGCGCCTCCTCGGCGGTGACCGAGGGGCTGTTGAGCGCATTGGTGACCGCGCCGGTCAGCAGGTAGTCGCTCATCTGCTCGGCGACCTGCAGGGCGACGTTCTCCTGCGCCTCGTTGGTCGAGGCGCCGAGGTGGGGCGTCGCCACGAAGTTCGGCGCGCCGAACAGCGGGTTCTCCTTGGCCGGCTCGGTCGTGAACACGTCGAAGCCCGCGCCACCGACGTGGCCGTTGTCGAGCGCGGCGCGCAGCGCGGCCTCGTCCACCAGGCCGCCGCGGGCGCAGTTGATGACCAGCACGCCCTTCCTGGTCTTCGCCAGCGCCTCGGCGGAAAGGATGTTGCGGGTTTTGTCGGTGAGCGGTGTGTGCAGGGTGATGATGTCGGCGCGGGCGAGCAGCTCGTCGAGCTCGACCTTCTCGACGCCGATCTCCACCGCCCGTTCCGGCGACAGGAACGGGTCGTAGGCGACCACGTGCATCTTCAGCCCGTTGGCGCGGTCGGCGACGATCGAACCGATATTGCCGGCGCCGATCAGTCCCAGCGTCTTGCCGTAGAGCTCGACGCCCATGAAGCGGTTCTTCTCCCACTTGCCGGCCTGGGTGGAGGCGTCGGCGGCGGGGAGCTGGCGGGCCAGTGCGAACATCATGGCGATGGCATGCTCGGCGGTGGTGATCGAGTTGCCGAACGGGGTGTTCATCACGACGACGCCGGCGGCGGTGGCGGCGGGGATGTCGACGTTGTCGACGCCGATGCCGGCGCGGCCGATCACCTTCAGGCGCTTGGCGGCGGCGAGCACGTCCTTGTCGGCCTTGGTGGCCGAGCGAACGGCGAGGCCGTCGTAATTGCCGATGATCTTGAGCAATTCGTCCTTGGAAAGGCCGGTGCGGACGTCGGCGTCGACGCCGCGGGTGCGGAAGATGCCGACCGCGGCCGGAGACAGCTGGTCGGCGATGAGGACTTTGGGCGTGGGCATGTTCTCAATCTCATCCCCCTCCCCTTGTGGGGAGGGGTTAGGGTGGGGGGGGGTCTCGAAGCGACCGGGCGGCGGCGATTGCCGCTACCGAAGCGAGAGGCGCTAGGCCGGCGAGAGCTCGGCGGCGAGCGTCGCGTAGGCCCAGTCGAGCCAGGGCGTCAGCGCGACGAGGTCGTCGCTGTCCACCGTGGCGCCGCACCAGATCCGCAGCCCCGGCGGGGCGTCGCGATAGCCGCCGATGTCGAGCGCGGCGCCTTCCTTCTCGACCAGAGCCGCGAGGCGCTTGGCGAAGTCGGCCTGGGCGTCCTCGGAGAGGGCGGTGATCTCGGGCGCCACCACCTTCAGGCACACCGAGGTGTTGGAGCGGATCTTCGGATCCGCGGCCAGGAAGTCGATCCAGGGCGACTTGGCGACCCAGTCCTCCAGCACCTTGAGGTTCTGGTCGGCGCGCCGCTTCAGCTCGGCCAAGCCGCCGATCGAGGCCGCCCACTTCAGCGTGTCGAGGTAATCCTCCACGCAGAGCATCGACGGCGTGTTGATGGTCGAGCCCTCGAAGATCTCGAGGTTCACCTTGCCGCCCTTGGTCATGCGGAAGATCTTCGGCAGCGGCCAGTGCGGGGCATAGCCCTCCAGGCGCGCGACGGCGCGCGGGGAGAGGATCAGCATGCCGTGCGCGGCCTCGCCGCCCAGCGCCTTCTGCCAGGAGAAGGTCACCACATCGAGCTTGGGCCAATCAAGGTCCTGGGCGAAGCAGGCGCTGGTGGCGTCGCAGATGGTCAGACCCTCGCGGTCGCCCGGGATGAAGTCACCGTTCGGCACGCGCACGCCCGAGGTGGTCCCGTTCCAGGTGAACACCAGGTCGGCCTTGCGGCTGACCTTGGAGAGGTCGGGCAGCTCGCCGTAGGGCGCGTCGAGCACGTCGGCCTTGAGCTTCAGCTGCTTGACCACGTCGGTGACCCAGTCCTTGCCGAAGCTCTCGAAGGCGAGCAGCTGCACCGGGTAGGGACCCAGCAGCGACCACAGCGCCATCTCGACGGCGCCGGTGTCCGACGCCGGCACGATGCCGATCAGGTAGTCGGCCGGGACCTTGAGCACGTCGCGGGTCTGGTCGATGGCGGCTTTCAGGCGCGCCTTGCCGAGCTTCGACCGGTGCGAGCGGCCGAGGACGGCGGACCTCAGGTTTTCAGGGGACCATCCGGGCCGCTTGGCGCACGGGCCGGACGAGAACTCGGGGCGAGCCGGGCGCATGGCCGGCTTGGCGGGGGTATTCATGGCGATGTCTCCCATCCTTGCAGATGGGCTGCGCCCCGTTGGGAGGGCGTGGCCCGGCGCGCAAAAGCGCCAGTTCGCGCCTTAGTGCAAGCCGGAAATTCTAAACGGCGAGCGCGGTCCGCTGGCGCCGCGCCTCGAACTCGGCCGCTTCCTGCGCGTCGGCCATGCGGCGGCGGATCGCCTGCACTGTCCCGATGATGATGCAGATCGAGATGCCGACCTCGTTGAGGTTGTTCACCCAGGCATGGATCAGGTCGTGCGACCGCTCCATGACGAGGTAGTAGGCGTGCAGGCTGAACTGCACCGCCTGCAAGAGCATGGTAACGCCGAGCCAGAGGCTCGCGTAGCGCACCACCAGCATCAGCAGGGCGACGGCCCAGATGAGGTCGCCCGCCAGTTCCAGCACCTCTCCGGCCTGGGCGTTGCCGGTGATGGCGCCGTAGATCACCAGGGAGACGGAGTTGAAGAGGTTGACCACCCCCGCGATCCGCGCGGCGCGATCGCCCTGCCACACGGCGAACATCGCCGCGAGCAAGTCCAGGCCGACGACAATGATCGGCAGGGGTGAGTGAAACATGCGCTGCGCCTCTAGCCCAAGACTAGAGGCGCAACGGTTAACCTATCGCAACTGCGAAGAAGTCTAGGCGACTTCCCGCAGCTCGGCCGTTTCCGGCTCGACCTTGTCTTCCACGCTCATGCGCGCGCGGATGCCGAGGGCGAGCTGAACTTCAGCGAGTTCCGCGTGGCCGGCGACCATCGTCGTGCGCGCTTCGGAGAGCAGCGACATCGCGGCCGTCATCTTCGCAATCGCAGCGTCGCCGACGTTGGCGGCGAGGCCCATTTCCTTCCGGGCGCGGAGCATTTCCGCGACCAGTTCCGAAGCCTCGACGAGCGCCGCATCGATCGAATGCTCGGCGCTGCGCAGCTTCGTGGCCACGCGCTTCGCAGCAAAAACCTTATCCACCGGTAAAGCCTCCTCACCCCAAGGAATGGTTTACCCTAAATGAAATCTTACCGGGTGTCGAGGGATAAAGCGTAGCCACAGAAGCGAAACGTTAGGGATGCGCGGCTATAGACAACGGCGCGGGCGGTAATCCGCATTCGTTAACTATAATCGTGGGTCCGCGAGCGCCAATGCGAGAGCGCAACAAGCCGCCCTTCCAGGCGCGCGTCGCCAGCGTGGCGATCATCACCACGGTTGCGGTGCTCGTCGCCGCCTGCCTGTCGTTCATGCTGCTGCAGTGGTGGGTGAGCGGCCAACAGGCGCGGCAGGAACGGGCGACGCTCGCCAGTGTCGTAGCCGCCGCATCGGCCCCCGATGTCGCCGCCGGCAACGTCGCCGCGATGCGCTACGACGTCGAGGCGGCCGCCGCCTCCCGCGATCTGGTCGACGTGCGGCTGGTCGCCGCAGATGGTCGCACGCTCGCCTATTTTGCGGCGCCGGCCAGGCCTGACCCCAAGGCTGGCCCGCCGCGCACCCAGACTGCGCCGATGGTTCTCGGCGGACGCACGGTGGGCCACGTCGTCCTACGCCAGCGAGAGCCGACCCTGCTCTCGCTGCTGCCGACCTTCCTGGCGCTCACCGGCATGCTGTTCTTCGGCGCCAGCGGCATCGCGCTCTTCGTCGCGCAGAGCCTGTCGCGCCGGGTCACCGCGCCCATCGAGCGACTGTCGAAGGCGATGGCCCAGGTCGCCTCCAGCGGCGAGTTCCGGGCGATCGACCCGCACGTCGCCGACGACGACGTGTTCCTGCGGCTGATCAACACCTTCAACGACCTGCTCACGCAGATCGACGCCAACCACCGCGAGCTCTGCGAGACGCTCGAGGACCTGATGGAGGCGCGCGACGCGGCGAACGCGGCCAACATCGCCAAGTCGCAGTTCCTCGCCAACATGAGCCACGAGATCCGTACGCCGCTGAACGGCGTGCTGGCGATGGCCGAGGTGATGGACCGCGGCGACCTCTCCGACGTGCAGCGCGAGCGCCTGACCGTGGTGCGCCAGTCGGGCGAGCAACTGCTGGCCGTGCTCAACGACGTGCTCGACCTTTCCAAGATCGAGGCCGGCAAGCTGGAGCTGGCCGAGCAGGACTTCGACGTCGAGAAGGTCGCCCAGTCCGTGCGTGACGGTTTCGCGGCGATCGCCCAGGACAAGGGCCTGGAGTTCACCGTGGAGGTCGCGCCGGAGGCCGCAGGCGTCTGGCGCGGCGACGCCGACCGGCTGCGCCAGATCTTCGCCAACCTCGTCTCCAACGCAGTCAAGTTCACCAACGAAGGCCGCGTCACGGCGCGCTTCGAGACCGCCGACGCCGGTGGCCTGAGGCTCTCGGTCACCGACAGCGGCATCGGCATCGCGCAGGGCAAGATCCTCACCCTGTTCGAGAAGTTCACCCAGGCCGACACCTCGACCACCCGCCAGTACGGCGGCACCGGCCTCGGCCTTGCCATCTGCCGCGAGCTCGCCCAGCTGATGGGCGGCCAGGTTTCGGTGATGAGCCAGGAGGGCGTGGGCTCGACCTTCATCGTCGAGCTGCCGTTCCGACGCGGCGACGCGGCGCCTGGCGAGGTGGTCGCCGAGCCGAGCATCGACGTGCAGCAGCGCAGCGTCCGGGTGCTCGCCGCCGAGGACAACCTGGTGAACCAGAAGGTGCTGAAGGCGATCGTCGAGCCGATGGACGTCGAGCTGGTGATCGTCGGCGACGGGCGCGCGGCGGTGGAGGCCTGGCGCGGCGGCGGCTTCGACGTGATCCTGATGGACATCCAGATGCCGGTGATGGACGGCATCGCCGCCGCCAAGGCGATCCGCGACGCCGAGCGCATCGAGAAACTGCCGCGCACCCCGATCCTGGCGCTGACCGCCAACGCGCTGGTGCACCAGGTCGAAGAGTACCTGGCCGCCGGCATGGACGGCCATGTCGCCAAGCCGATCGAGATCACCAAGCTCTACGACGCGATGAGCCGCGTGCTCAGCGACCAGGACGCCGAGGAGGCCGCGGCGGCCTGACCCGGCGCCGGCCCGGCTAGAGCGCCACCCGCAGCCGGCTCTCGGCCACGGTCACCGCCTGGCCCTCGAGCCAGACGCGCTCGCCCCGCACCTCGCAGGCGAGGTCGCCGCCGCGGCCCGGGTAGGCCTGGTGGAACGCCAGCCGCGCGCGGCCGAGTTTGGAGGCGAACAGCGGCGCGACCGAGCAATGCAGGCCGCCGGTGGTCGGATCCTCCGGGATGCCGGAGCCCGGCGCGAAGAAGCGGCTGACGACGTCGTAGGGAGCGCCGGGCCGCGCCAGCGCGCTGACGCCGACGTTGCCGCGGCCCTCAGTGGCGCCGCCGGAGATGGTCTGCAGTGCTGCGAGGTCCGGCCGCACCGCGCGCACCGCGTCTTCGTCCTCAAGCACCGCGATCAGGAACCGGTCGGCCCACACTTCCTGCGGCATGACGCCCAGCGCCTCGGCAAGCCCGGCCGGCGGCTCGATCCGGCGCGGCATGCTGGCCGGGAAGTCCATCCGGTAGCCGGCGCCCTGGCGCGCGACGATCAGCGGGCCGGACGGGGTGTCGAAGGTCACCTGCGGCGCGGCCAAGCCCAGCTCGGCGAAGAGCGCGTGCGAGCTGGCGAGCGTCGCGTGGCCGCAGAGCGACACCTCCAGCGCCGGCGTGAACCAGCGCAGGCCGAACCGCGCCGGATCGTCGGTGCGCTTCAGGAAGGCGGTCTCGGCCTGGTTGTTCTCCGCCGCGAGCGCCTGCATCGCCGCATCGGCCGGCCAGGCGTCCTGCGGCTCGAGCACGCAGGCCGGGTTGCCCCGGAACGGCGCGCTGGCGAACGCATCGATCATCCACTGGCGCATGGCGCTCACTTCCCTTCCCCGGCGAACGCCGCCAGCCGCGCGGTCAACCGCTCGCGCACCTTCGGCCACTCAGGCCGCACCACCGAGAAGTAGACCGAATCCCGCAGCGTGCCGTCGCGGCGCACCATGTGGGCGCGGAACACGCCCTCGCGCGTCGCGCCCAGCGCGGCGATCGCCGCCTGCGAGCGCAGGTTCAGAATGTCGGTCTTCAGCTCGACGCGGTTGCAGCCGAGCGTCTCGAACGCATAGCGCATCAGCGCCAGCTTGCAGGCCGGGTTGACCTGCGCGCCCCAGACCCTGGGCGCATACCAGGTGTGGCCGATCTCCAGGCGGCGATGAGCGGGCTCGATGGCGAGGTAGCGAGTGCTCCCGACCAGCGCGCCGTCGCTTGAGGTCCTCACCGCCCAGACCGCCTCGCGGCCCTCGAGCGCCCGTTTCAGCGAAGCGTCGAACCACGTATCGAAGCCGGCGCCCGACGCGTCGAGCGGCATGTGCGCCCAGATCCGCGGATCATCGGCGGCGCGGGCGAGGCCTTCGCGGTGGGCGGCCTCCAGCGGCTCCAGCCGCACCCGGGCGGCCAGCAGGATGGGGCGGAGGTCGAGCGAAGTGAACATTGCAAACGCTTCTTGCAGAGAGAATATGCGCCCCATTGACTCGACAATGGATCACGAGTCAAATTGAGTATTGTCACTATGACAATGGAGCGGCGGTTGGACTGGCGACCCGAGATCGGCGGCGGCGACGCGCCCGCCTACCAGCGCATCGTGGAGGCGCTGGAGGGCGACATCGCGCGCGGCGCGCTGACGCCCGGGGCTCGGTTGCCGACCCAGCGGGCGCTCGCCCATCGGCTCGGCCTGGGCATCGGCACGGTGACGCGCGCCTACACCGAGGCGGGCCAGCGCGGCCTGATCGGCGGCGTGGTCGGCCGCGGCAGCTTCGTCGTCGGGACGGCGCCGCCGGCGGGCGACGGGATCATCGACCTTGCGCGCAACCTGCCGCCGATGGGGCCGGCCAAGGCGGCGCTGCGCACCGCGATGGCCGCGATCGCCAAGCGCGCTGACCTCGCCGAGCGGCTCGACTATGCGCCGGACGGCGGCTTCCCGGCCGACCGCCGCGCCGCCGCCGCCTGGCTCGCGCGCGCCGCCAACTTCGCGGACGCCGACCCTGCCCGGATCGTCATGACCAGCGGCGCGCAGCAGGGGATCTTCGTGGCGCTGGCCGCCGCGTGCCGGGCGGGCGAGGCGCTGATCGTCGAGGCGGCCACGTTCCACGGCGCGAAGCTGGCCGCCGCGCAGGTCGGACTGCGCCTCGTGCCCGCGGAGATGGACGCCGAGGGGCTGACACCCGACGCCCTCGAGCGCGCGGCCGCCGAAAGCGGCGCGCGGACGGCCTACGTGCAGCCTTACCAGAACCCCACGGCCCGGGTCATGAGCCTCGCCCGCCGCCGCGAGATCATCGAAGCGGCCAACCGGGTGGGCGTGCTGCTGATCGAGGACGACCTCTATGGACCGATTGTCGGGAGCCTCGGCCTGCCGCCGCTGGCGCGGCTAGCGCCGGACGCCGTCGCCTACGTCGCCGGCCTCTCGAAGAGCCTTGGGCCTGGCCTCAGGAGCGGGTTCATGATGCTTCCCGACCGGCTGCTCGGCGCCGCGCACGACGTATTGCGGGTGGCCGCGTTCGGCTCGCCCAGCTTCAGCGCGCCGATCGGCACGCACTGGATCGAGACCGGCGAGGCGTTCGACATCCTGGACGCCGTCCGCCGCGAGCTGGCGGCGCGCGCCGCGCTCGCCGGCCGGCTGCTGGGCGGGATGGTCGAGCGCACGGTGGCGGCCGCGACCGCGCATCTCTGGGCGCCCGCGGGCGAGCTCGACGCCGAGCGGATCGCCGGCGCCGCCTTGCGCGCCGGCGTGCGCCTCACCTCGCCCACCGCGCCGTTCGCGCCGGGCGCGCCGGTGGACGGCCTGCGCATCTGCCTGGGTTCCGCGCCCGACATGCCGACGCTGGAGCGCGGGCTGGCGGTCGTCGCCACCCTGCTGCAGCCCGGCCACAGCCTCGCCGAGAACGTGGTCTGATGCCGTTCGAGACCCGCTTCGGCGACTTCAGGCTATCCGACGACCTGCGCCGCTTCGACCTGATCCGCGGCCACGGCTGGATCAGCCGCGAGAGCTACTGGGCCGCCGGCATCCCGTTCGACATCTTCGCCAGGTCAGTGCGCGGCAGCCTGTCGATCGGCGCCTACGCGCCCGCCGGCGGCATGGTGGCGATGGCGCGCGTGGTGACCGACCGGGCGACGTTCGGCTGGATCTGCGACGTGTTCGTGGCCCGCGGCGTGCGCGGGCGCGGACTCGGCAAGGCGATCATGAGCTACATCGGCGCCCACCCCGACCTGCAGGGCTTGCGGCGCATGCACCTGGCGACCCGCGATGCGCCTGATCTCTACGCACAGTTCGGCTTCGCGCCGCTGACCGGGGTCGACCGTTGGATGGAAGTGCGCCTCGCCGATCCCTACGGGCTCACTCGGGAAACACAGTCAGCTCCGGCCAGCGCGAAGTGAGGCCGGCGGCGGTGCGCGCGAAGCCGCCCGTCTTGCGGTTGGGATTGGGGCGCATGCGCAGCGCGAAGAGGTCGTCGAGCCCGAACGGCGCGACGATGGTCATCGCATCGTCGCGCTCCAGCCGCACACCCACCGCGAAGGTGGCGCTCACGAAGCGCTCCAGCGCCTCGCCGCTGCAGGAAAGGGGGGCGTAGGGCTCGCCGAACTTCCGCTCGAACCACACGTGCACGCGGGCCTGGTTGCGGACCTCGACCAGCGCGTCGAACGGCGGCGCGAACGCGGCGGCGGCGCGGCGGATGACGACATCCTCGGCTTCGTAGGAGATGTCCGAGGCGTCGAAGTAGCCAAGGTCGTAGTCCTTGATCCCGTAGTCGGGCTCGCGGCCGGTAAGGTGGTTCAGCACCCGCTGGTAGACCGCGCCCGAGAAGATCAGCCAGTCCGGCAGGTCGAGCTGGCGCGTGGTCTCGAGCACCTGCATCATCGAAGGCGACGCCCGCAGGATCGCCTCGAGCCGGGTTTCCAGCGCGGCGCTCAACGGTCGCGCACCGGCCAGGCGTGGCCCAGCGGGCCGTGGCCGCCGCCGTATCCCGGGGCCTGGCGGATGGCCTCGCCGACGTAGGCCCAGGCGCGGGCCACAGCGGCTTCGAGCGCCAGCCCTTGGGCCAGCCCCGTCGCGCAGGCGCTGGCCAGCGTGCAGCCGGTGCCGTGGGTGTGGCGGGTCACGACGCGCGGGGCTTCCAGCATGGTCTCGCCGGCAGGGGTCATGAGGAGGTCGATCACCGATTCGCCGGGCACATGGCCCCCCTTCATCAGCACCGCGCTGACACCCTGCGTCAGCAGCGCCTCGCCGGCGCGGCGCAGATCGTCGGTGGTCGCGACGCCGATACCGGTCAGCGCTTCGGCCTCGGGCGCGTTGGGCGTGACCAGCGCCGCGCGGGCGATCAGCCGGCGCAGCGGATTCATCGCAGCCGCGGACGTGAGCGTCGCGCCGCTGGTGGCGAGCATCACCGGGTCGACGACCAGCGGGATGTCCGGCCAGTCCGCCAGCGCCTCCAGCACCGCCTCGGCGGCGGCCGCGTCGCCCAGCATACCAGTCTTGATCGCATCGGCCCCGATGTCGGCAAGCACGACGCGGATCTGAGCGGCGATGACCGCCGGCGGGACCGGATGGATGGCGTGGACGGCATGCGTGTCCTGCACGGTCACGGCGGTGACGGCGCTCATCGCATAGCCGCCGAGCGCGGTGATCGTCTTGATGTCGGCCTGCACGCCCGCCCCGCCGCCGGAGTCGGACCCGGCGATGGCGAGCACGCGGCCGCGAGCGCCGTTCGTGCCGCTGGTCATGGCCTCAGGCGTCGCCGATCGCAGCGGCCACCGCAAGCGCCTGCCGCGTTTCGGCGACGTCGTGGACGCGCAGCATCGCCGCGCCGCCCTTGGCCGCCGCAAGCGCCAGGGCGATCGAGCCGCCGAGGCGCTGCTCGGCGCCGGAGCGATCGCCGGCGATCTTCGGGATCGAGCTCTTGCGGCTGGCGCCGAACACGACCCGGAAACCGAGCGCCGCGATCTGCGGCAGGCCGCGGACGAGATCGAGATTGTGCGCCGGCGTCTTGCCGAAGCCGAAGCCGGGATCGACCCAGATGTGCTCGCGCGCCACGCCGGCCGCGATCGCCGCCTCGGCGCGGACGGCGAGGAAGGCCGCCACCTCGGCGACTACGTCGTCGTAACGCGGCTGCTTCTGCATGGTGCGCGGCTCGCCCTGCATGTGCATCAGCACCACCTCGCAGCCTAGCTCGGCGGCGGTGGCGAGGCTGTCGGGCGCCCAGGCGAGCGCCGTGACGTCGTTCCACATCGTCGCGCCGGCAGCCAACGCGGCGCGGGCGACAGCGGGCTTCATGGTGTCGACGGAGATCGGGATGTCGCTCTCACGGCGGATGGCCTCGATCACCGGGACCACGCGGGCGACCTCCGCCGCCGCCTCGGCCGGCGCCGCCCCCGGCCGGGTCGACTCGCCGCCGATATCGAGCACGTCGGCGCCCTCGGCGATCAGCCGCCGCGCATGGTCGACGGCGGCGCCGGCATCAAGGAACCGCCCGCCGTCGGAGAAGCTGTCCGGCGTGACGTTGACGATGCCCATCAGCAAAGGAAACGCCCTCCCCACGGCTCGGGAAGGGCGTTGAGCTGTGTCCAGGCCGCCGTGTCGGCTCAAGCCGGCGACGGCTCGGCGCCTGGCGGGATCGGGGCGGTGGCCGGACGCGGGGCGAGCGGGACCGAGGAGCGCGGCCCGGGCGGGGCCTTCATCTCGGGCTCGTCGCGGCGCGGCTTGACGCCCTTCAGCACCCCATTGATCTCCTCGCCGGACAGCGTCTCGAACTCGAGCAGCGAGCGGGCGATCGTGTGCAGGTCCTCGAGCTTCTCGGTGAGGATCCGCTTGGCTTCGTCGTAGCCGGCCTGAGTCAGGCGCTTGACCTCGGCGTCGATGACCTTGGCGGTGTCCTCGGAGACGTTCTGGTTGCGCGCCACCGAATGGCCCAGGAACACCTCCTCCTGGTTCTCGCCGTACTCGACGATGCCGAGCGCGTCGGAGTAGCCCCACTTGGTCACCATCGCGCGGGCCAGCTTGGTCGCCTGGCTGATGTCGTTGCTGGCGCCGGACGAGACCTTCTCCTTGCCGAAGATCAGCTCCTCGGCGACGCGGCCGCCGTAGAGCATGGCCAGGCGCGAGGTCATCTGCTCGAAGTTCATCGAGTAGCGGTCGCGCTCGGGCAGCTGCATGGTCAGGCCCAGGGCCCGGCCGCGCGGGATGATCGTCACCTTGTGCAGCGGGTCGGAGGCCGGAACGTTCAGCCCCACCAGGGCGTGGCCGCCTTCGTGATAGGCGGTCATGCGCTTCTCGTCCTCGGTCATCACCATGGACTTGCGCTCGGCGCCCATCATCACCTTGTCCTTGGCGTCCTCGAAGTCGAGCTGGGTGACCATGCGGCGGTTCTTCCGCGCGGCCATCAGGGCGGCTTCGTTGACGAGGTTGGCGAGGTCGGCGCCGGAGAAGCCCGGCGTGCCGCGGGCGATCACCTTCACATCCACGTCGGCGGCCAGCGGCACGTTGCGCATATGGACGCGCAGGATGCGTTCGCGGCCGACGATGTCGGGGTTCGGCACCACCACCTGGCGGTCGAAGCGGCCGGGGCGCAGCAGCGCCGGGTCCAGCACGTCGGGCCGGTTGGTGGAGGCGATGACGATGATCCCCTCGTTGGGATCGAAGCCGTCCATCTCGACCAGCAGCTGATTGAGGGTCTGCTCGCGCTCGTCGTTGCCGCCGCCGAGGCCGGCGCCGCGGTGACGGCCGACCGCGTCGATCTCGTCGATGAAGATGATGCAGGGCGCGTTCTTCTTGGCCTGCTCGAACATGTCGCGCACGCGGCTCGCGCCGACGCCGACGAACATCTCGACGAAGTCCGAGCCGGAGATGAAGAAGAACGGCACGCCGGCCTCGCCTGCCACGGCGCGGCCGAGCAGCGTCTTGCCGGTGCCGGGCGGGCCGACCATCAGCGCGCCCTTGGGGATCTTGCCGCCGAGGCGCTGGAACTTGGCCGGGTCCTTCAGGAAGTCGACGATCTCGGTCAGGTCTTCCTTGGCC